>NZ_JBDPMJ010000004.1:0-476353 GCF_039880665.1 Nonomuraea sp. B5E05 | reverse complement strand
GCCTGCGCAGATCGAAGTTACGGAAACAGCGGCGCTGGAACGCCAATGCCGCGACCAGATTCGCCGCTCGGTTGACGGCGTCCAGGGTGGCTTCCAGCGCCGCCGCCTGCTGCGGCGTCGGCAGGAGTTTCACCTGCACCACCAGTTTCATGATCGAACACACTATCAAGAGGTCCACGTCACAGCGCGGGGAAACCCCAACCCGATATCCGCGCTGCGCAACGAGTTTCCGGCCCCCATCCGCCGGTACCTATGGGGTGGCCGGCTCTGGTCCCCCTCGTACGTCTCCGCGTCCTGCGGCGGGCCACCCCTGCCGATCACCAAGAAGTACATCGAGAACCAGAAGCGGCCAGACCGAGCCACCCACACAAACCGGCTGTCAGAGCACCGCTCGGGCCTGGAGGCCCTCCCGCGCTGTCGTTTCCTCCCAGGCGTGTGAACGCCCGGGGTTCCACGCCAGATCACGCTGAACGTGGCCTTGACCGCGCCCTTGGAGACGTCGATCGGAGGGCCGGGGTCGATGCTCACCCTGGCGATGGAGGGGGCCTGAGCCGCCGTCGCGACGGCGGACGCCGAGACGACCGTCCCTGCGGCCAGCACGGTGGCGAGGGCGGCTACATGCGTTGCGGTCCAACGCGGCATTGAGGGTGCCACGTGTGTCACCCCAGTAGACGTGCTCGCGTACGGGAAGGTTGGGGATTCTGACAAACAGTCATAAGTCGGAGTCAAAAGGACCGGCCCGCAACATGTCACCGGTGTCCAGCAGACGGCGGCGCCGAACAAAGACATAATCGAGCTGTGGCGCGCGACACAGTTGAGACTCATTTCACCCAGGCCGTTGCGATGCTTGAGGCGGGCCCCGCCCGAGATCCCGGGCAGCCGGTCCGCGACGGCGTCGCCCTGACCGGCGAGCAGTGCCGCACCCTGTTCCACCGCCAGCTCGACAGCCGGCTGCTCGACATCGCCGCCCGCTGGCTGCGCGCGCAGGACGAGGGATACTACACGATCGGCTCCGCCGGTCACGAGGGCAACGCCGCCGTCGCCGCCGCCCTGCGGCCCGGCGACCCCGCACTGCTCCACTACCGCTCCGGCGCCTTCTACCTCACCAGGTCGGAGCAGGCCGGGCGGCTGCCCGAGCAGGGCATCCGCGATGTGCTGCTGGGCCTGACCGCCGCGGCCGACGAACCGATCGCGGGCGGCAGGCACAAGGTGTTCGGCCATCCCGACCTGGCGGTCATCCCGCAGACCTCGACGATCGCCAGCCACCTGCCCAGAGCCGTCGGCGTGGCGTTCGCGATCGAGCGGGCGCGGGCCCTGGGCGTCAGGTCCGCATGGCCGGAAGACGCGGTCGCCGTCTGCAGCTTCGGCGACGCCTCGATCAACCACGCCAGCGCCCTGTCCGGCTTCAACACCGCCTCCTACGCGACCTACCAGGGGCAGGCGCTGCCCCTGCTGTTCGTGTGCGAGGACAACGGCATCGGCATCAGCGTCCGCACCCCCAAGGGATGGGTGGAGACGGCCGCGCGGCGCCCGGGCATCGCCTACTTCGCCGCCGACGGTTGCGACCTGGCACAGGCCTACGACGTGGCCGTCCGCGCCGCCGAGCACGTACGCGAGCACCGCTCCCCCGCCTTCCTGCACCTGTCGACCGTGCGGCTCATGGGGCACGCCGGCTCCGACGTCGAGTCGGCCTACCGTACGCAGCGCGAGATCAAGGCCGACCTCGCGCGCGACCCGCTGCTGCGGACGGCGGCGCTGCTCGTCGAAGCCGGGCTGGAGACCCCTGAAGGGCTGCTCACCACGTACGAGTCCGCGCGCGAGCACGTGCTGCGGATGGCGAGGGAGACGACGCGCAGCCCGCGCCTCGGCTCGGCCCGCGAGGTCATGGAGCCGATCGCGCCGCGCGACCCCGAGCTGATCGCCAGGATCAGCCCGGTGGCGGCCACCGGCGAGGCCAGGGAGAAGGCGTTCGCCGGGTCGCTGCCGGAGAACGAGCAGCCGCTGACGCTCTGCCAGTCCATCAACCGCACGCTCGCCGACGCGCTGACCGTCTACCCGGAGATGACGGTGCTCGGCGAGGACGTCGCCAAGAAGGGCGGCGTCTACGGCGTGACCAGAGGGTTGCAGAAGCGGTTCGGGGCTGGGCGGGTGTTCGACACGCTGCTCGACGAGCAGGCCGTCCTGGGGCTGGCGCTCGGCTCCGGCGTGTCGGGGCTGTTGCCGGTGCCCGAGATCCAATACCTCGCCTACCTGCACAACGCGCTCGACCAGATCCGCGGGGAGGCCGCCACGCTGTCGTTCTTCTCGCGCGGCAACTACACCAACCCGATGGTGGTGCGGGTGGCCGGTTACGCCTACCAGAAGGGGTTCGGCGGCCACTTCCACAACGACAACGCGGTGGCCGCGCTGCGCGACATCCCGGGGCTGGTCATCGCCTCGCCGTCGCGCCCCGACGACGCCTCGGCCATGCTGCGCACCTGCCTGGCGGCGGCCCGCACGTCCGGGTCGGTCTGCGTCTACCTCGAGCCGATCGCGCTCTACCACACGCGTGACCTGTTCGAGGAGGGCGACGGAGGCTGGCTGGCACCTTACGCGCCGCCCGGTCGCTGGGCCGAGACGCACGTCCCCATCGGGCGTGCCCGCTCCTATGGCGACGGGCGCGACCTGACGATCGTGACGTTCGGCAACGGGGTTCGGATGAGCCTGCGCGCCGCGGTGCGGCTCACCCAGGAGGGTTACGGTTGCCGCGTGCTCGACCTGCGCTGGCTGGCGCCGCTGCCGATGGACGACCTGCTGCGGGCCGCGGAGCTGACCGGCAGCGTGCTGATCGCCGACGAGACCCGCCACTCGGGAGGCGTGTCGGAGGGCGTCGTGGCCGAACTGCTCGACGCCGGCTTCACCGGGTCGATCGCCCGGGTCACCTCGTCCGACAGCTTCGTCCCGCTGGGTGGGGCGGCCGACCACGTGCTGCTCTCGGAGGAGGAGATCGAGCAGGCGGCGCGCAAGCTACTCGGTTGAGCGCGCCACCGCGCCCCTGATGCACTTGGGTTTCGACCAGGCCACGGTCGACGACTGCGAGATGCGCAGGGGCACGCCGACGACAAAGCAGTAGCCGGTGTCCGGGTCGAGGCCCGCGACCCGGGTCGAGGTGGCTCCCTGGGCGAGCGCGGTGATGCGCTGCTCGCCCTCTTTCACCGGAGAACGCTGCAGCACGACGGGATAGCGGCGGGCGCCGGCGGGCAGCGCCCACCGCAGCGTCACCAGCGCTCCCTGGTCCGCCGTCACCTTCAGGGCGCGCGGCGCCAGCGCCGCCACGTCCCGCTCGTCGATGGGCTCGGGCTCGCCGGTGCCCTGCTGGGAGGCCGGCGGCTGGGTGGTCGTAGGCGGGGGCGGGCTCTGCTGGAGCGACAGGTGCACCGCCAGCGCCGTGCCGCCGGCCGCGATGACGGCGATCCCGGCGCCGATCGCCAGGGTTCTCGGCAGCCGCGGCGATCTGGCCGGACCGCCGGGCCCGCCGGTCGCCTGCCCGCCGGTCGCGACCGGGTTGACCGGGCCGGCCGGACCCGTCGCGTGCGGGTCGTGGCGGGGGTAGGACACCGTGGACACCATGGACACAGCCGGCCCCGGGTCCTGGCCCACCAGGTCCGTCACCGGCAGGCCCAGCTCTCCCTGCACCTGCTGCAACGCCCGCGCGAACTCACGTGCGGACGCGTACCGTGCCTCGGGGTGTTTGGACATCGCCCGCAGGATCGTCTCGAAGACCGGCGGCGGCACGTCGGCGCGGTCGAGGGGCGGCGGATCGACGCTGAGCACGCGGTACATCAGCGGCGCGATCGACGGGTCCGTCGCGTTGTGGAAGGCGGGCCGGCCGGCCAGCAGGTGGTAGAGGGTCGAGCCGAGCGAGTAGATGTCGGTCGAGGCGGAGTGGGGGGCGCCGGTGAGCACCTCGGGGGCGGCGTGCAGCGGAGTGAACGCCTGCGCGGTGGCCGAGAGCTCCGCGTTGTCGACGACCCTGGCCACGCCGAAGTCGGCGACGGCGGGTTCGCCGTACCGGGAGATGAGGATGTTCTGCGGCTTGATGTCGCCGTGCAGGACGCCCGCCTCGTGCACGGCGGCCAGCGCGCCGGCCAGCTTGACGCCCGCGCGCAGCGTGTCCTGCACGGGCAGCGGGCCCTCCCTGCGGACCTTGTCGCGCAGCGAGCCGTGCTCGAAGAACTCCATCGCGATGTACGGCTTGCCGGAGCGCGTCACGCCGGTGTCGAAGACGGTCACGACGTTGGGGTGGCCGGTCAGGCGGCCGGTGAGCTGCAGCTCGCGCTGGAACCTGCGCATGGTGCGCTGGTCGACCCGGTCGACGGAGAGCACCTTGAGCGCCGCGATCCGGTCGAGGCGCTCCTGGTAGGCGCGGTAGACGACGGCGAACCCGCCCCGGCCCGCCTCATCGAGCACGCGGTAGCCCGGTGCGTCCTCGACTGGCAGCACGGCACTCCCCCCCTGTCACGGAGCTCGCAGGCGAGTTTAGTGGGGATATGCGAACCTAAAGAGGATTCATGAGGTAAGCGGCGAACGCCACGGACGCGAGCGACACCAGCAGGAAGAAGAACACGTAGAACCCGCCCGGCAGGATCGTCAGCCTAGCGAGCTGGTCGGCGTCGGAGTCACGGGCCTGGCGCCGGTGCCGCTTGCGCTGCAGCTCGATGATCGGGCGGATCCCGCCGAACAGCAGGAACCACACCGCCACCAGGGCCACGACCTGCTGCACCTCGGCCGGCGCGTACATGATCAGGGCGAACACCGCGCCGCCGGTGGCCAGCAGGATCAGGGCGCCGTACAGGTTGCGGATGAGCAGCAGCATGCAGACCAGGAACAGCAGCACGACCCAGATCAGCAGTGTGATGCGGCCCTGCTCGGTCAGCCACGCCGCGGCCAGGCCCAGCAGCGAGGGCGCGAGATAGCCGGCCAGCGCGGTCAGCACCATGCCGGGACCGGTGGGCCTGCCCCTGGTCAGGGTGACACCCGAGGTGTCGGAGTGCAGGCGGATGCCTTCGAGCTTGCGGCGGGTGGCCAGCGCCATCAGCGCGTGGCCGCCCTCGTGGGCGATCGTGATCAGGCCTCTGGACACCTGCCAGGGCAGGCGGAAACCGACGAGCACGAGCGCGGCGAGAGCCGAGACCGCCACGACCCAGGGGTCGGGGTCAGGCTGAACCTCGATCAGGTGGGCCCAGAACTTGTCCATCGAGGGAAAACCCTATCCAGGTAAAGTCATTTCCGTGGCCACAGAACGACATTCTGACGCGGAGGTGCCGGACTGGTGGCGCGGCCTCGGTTTGCCCGGCCTGATCGACCTGCACGTTCACTTCCTGCCCGAACGCATGCAGCGGCGGGTCTGGCACCACTTCCGCCACGGCGGCCCGCTGGTGGGCGACGGCTGGAAGATCGAGTACGAGTGGCCGGTGGAGGAGCGGCTGGCGCGGCTGAGGAAGCTGGGTGTACGCACGTTTCCCGCCCTGGCCTACGCCCACAAACCGGACATGGCCGCCGATCTCAACGCCTGGACCCTCGACTTCGCCCGCCGTACACCGGAATGTCTCCCGTCGGCGACCTTCTACCCCGAGCCTGGAGTCGTGGACTACGTGCGCCGGGCACTCACGGACGGCGCCCGGATCTTCAAGGTGCACCTGCAGGTCGGCGGGTTCGACCCGCGGAGCGAGGAACTGGACGAGGTGTGGGGGCTGCTGGCGGAGGCCGGGGTACCGGTGGTGACGCACGCCAGCTCGGTGCCCGTACCCGGAGGTCACGTCGGCGCGGAGCCGATCGGTCAGGTGCTGCGCCGCCATCCCGGGCTCCGGCTGGTGATCGCGCACCTGGGGATGCCGGAGTACGACCCGTTCTTCGAGCTGGCCGGACGTTACGAACGGGTCGCGCTGGACACCACGATGGCGTTCACCGACTTCGCCGAGCGCGGCATGCCGTTCCCAGCCCGGCTGCGGCCCGCGCTGCTTGATCTCGGCCTCGCGGGGAAGGTGGTGCTCGGCAGTGACTTCCCGACCATCCCTTACTCCTACGCGCACCAGCTCGACGCGCTCGCCCGGCTCGGCCTCGGCGACGCCTGGCTCAGGGCCGTGTGCTGGGACAACGGCGCGGACATGATCTGATGGGAAAGTGAACGATCGGCACGTGGCGCTCATCAGCGCCTTCTACGACGCTCTGGGGCGGGCGGACTTCGCGGCCATGAAGAGCTGCTACCACCCCGAGGTCAGTTTCGGCGACCCCATCTTCCAGGAGGTGGAGGGGCGCGAAAGGGTCATGCGGATGTGGCGGCTGCAGCTCGGCGTCCGCGACGGGCTGAAGTCCGCCTACTGCGACGTGACGGCGGACGACCACAGCGGCACCGCGCACTGGACGAGCCGCTACACGTTCTCGCGGACGCGCCGCGAGGTCGTCAACGAGATCGACGCGCTGTTCCGGTTCGAGGACGGCCTGATCGTCCGCCACCACGACGACTTCGATTTCAGGCGCTGGTCGAAGATGGCGCTCGGCAGGCCGCACGGGCTGCTGTTCGGCTGGACGCCCATGTGGCGCAAGTCCATCAGAGACCGGGCGGTGCAGCAGCTCGAGGAGTTCAGGCTCGCGTAACCGCCGGGAAGGCCGTTTGGAGGGGCATGGCCAGGGTCAGAGGGTTCAGGCGCGGCCCGGACGCGCGCGAGGAGGCGCCCGAGCTCTCCATGGACCCGCGCGCTTCGGAGGAGCCGCCCTACCGGCCGACCGTCATCGACAACGCGATCTACCGCGACGGCGAGCGCGTCGACAACCCGGGCTCGCTCGCCGACGCCTTCGAACGCCTCAAGCAGGAGCCGGGCAGCATGGCCTGGATCGGCCTCTACCGGCCGAAGGAATGGGAGCTGGTCAAGCTCGGCGAGGAGTTCGAGCTGCACGAGCTGGCGCTGGAGGACGCCATCGTCGGCTCCCAGCGGCCCAAGGCCGACCGATACGGCGACACGCTGTTCGTGGTGCTGCGGGCCGCGCGCTACCTCGACGACGTGGAGGAGGTCGCCTTCGGGGAGCTGCACCTCTTCGTCGGCCCCAACTTCGTGATCACCGTACGCCACGCGGAGGCCCCCGACCTGCACGGTGTGCGCCGGCGTATGGAGTCCGACCCCGACCTGCTGCGGCAGGGCCCGCAGGCCGTGCTCTACGCCATCCTCGACACCATCGTCGACGGCTACGCGCCGGTGGTGGCCGGGTTGCAGAAGGACATCGAGGAGATCGAGGTCCAGGTCTTCGGCGGCGACCCCTCGGTCTCCCGCCGCGTCTACGAGCTGTCAGGCGAGGTGATCGAGTTCCAGCGGGCCACGGCGCCGCTGGTCGGGATGATCCACGGGTTCATCGCGGGCGCGGCGAAATACGGCGTGACCAGCGAGCTCGAAAGCTATCTGCGTGACGTGGCCGACCACGCGATCACGGTGGCGGAGCGCATCTCGTCCTTCCGGCAGACGTTGCAGAACATCCTCATCGTCAACTCGACGCTCGTCACGCAGGCGCAGAACGAGGAGATGGCGAGGATGACGGAGGCGAGCATCAGGCAGGGCGAGGAGGTCAAGAAGATCTCCGCCTGGGCCGCCATCCTCTTCGCGCCCACCCTGGTCGGCACCATTTACGGGATGAACTTCGACGTCATGCCCGAAACCCACTGGGCGTTCGGCTACCCGTTCGCCATCCTGCTCATGGCGGCGGTCTGCCTGGTGCTCCACACCGTCTTCAAGCGCCGCGACTGGCTCTGACATCAGGCGGCGCGGTGCGGGGATCCACACCCCTTGCCGTACCTCCGGCAGGCAGCCATCGCGAATCGTTCATCACTTCAGGTGTTCGACGTGTGACAATGAGTGTCATGCCGTCCCCCCGACATGACACGCTCGTCAAACTGTTTCACGACCGCCCTCCACTGGTGGTCGACATCCTCCGCGATCTCATGGGCGTGAACCTGCCCGTCACTCCGCTGATCCGGATAGAGAAGACCACCTTCAACACCCGCCCCTCCGACGACATCGAGGCCGACCTGGTCCTGACCATGGGGCCGCCGCAAAACATCGCGCACGCCGTCATCGTGGAGATCCAGCAGGACAGCTCCAAGGACCCCCGGCAACTGGCCCGCTACGCGGCCTCGCTGTGGCTGATGCTGAAGTGCGATGTCACCGTGCTGGTCATCTGTCCCGACCGCAAAGACGCCATCTACTACGCGGAGCCGACCGACTCCGGGCTGACCGGCTACCGCTTCCAGGCCCGGGTGCTGGGACCGGACGGCATCCCCGCCATCACCGACCCCCAACAGGCCGCCGATCACCTGGACCTCGCGGCCATGTCGGTCATGGTCCACGGTCGCAGCCGCAAGGTCATCGAGGCGTTCGCCACAGCACTGGCCGACACCCCCGACGACCACGCTCCGAAGTACTATGAATACGCCTACAGCATGGCCGCGCCAGAGATCCGGCGCCTCTTGGAGGAAATCATGACGTCCACCGACTGGCCCGTCTACAGCCCCTTCGCCCGCGAACACTACGGCCGCGGCCTCGAAGAGGGCAGAACCGAGGGCAAGGCGGAAGGCAGAACCGAGGGCAAGGCGGAAGGCAGGACCGAGGGCAAGGCGGAAGAGGCAGCCAAGTCGGTGTTGCTCGTGCTGACAGCCCGCGGCGTCGACGTCTCAGAGGACGCCCGCGTCCGGATCACCTCCAGCAGCGACCTGGCCCAGCTCGAAACCTGGCTCACCAGGGCGGCCACCGCCCGAACCCTTCAGGATCTGTTCACCTGAGCCCGCCCCGCTCTGATCTCCTCGGACAGCGGGGCGAGGAGACAGTGAACGTCCAGCGTTCGCGAATCCTGTGGCCTCCACACGGCTTCGAGATGGAGGCCATCGACGTTCCTTCCGGCAGAGCGGTGAGAGTCGCCCCCGCATCCGGAGGGCGACTCACCACGTCGCCGCGACCACCAGGCCGACCACGATCACGCCGACGATGGTGACGCGCCACGCGACCAGCGCCCGCCTGCGCCCTGCGCCGTTCACGGAAGGCTCTCAGGAGTCCTGGCCGAGGCGTTCTTCCAGGCGTTCGAGGCGCTGGACGAACGGCTGGAGTTCCTGACGGATCGCGGCCGCCAGTCTCGCCTGCACCGCCGCCCCGGCCTGAGCGCTCGTTTCGCCCTGCGCCGCGGGGGCCTGGGTCTCGGCGCGCAGATGAACGTATCCGGCCAGGGCCGCCACCACCGCGCGCCGGGTGAGCCGGGGTTCGGCGCCCAGCCCGCGCAGGACCTGGCCGGCGAACCCGTCGGGTTCGGCGACGAGGCCGAGCAGGAGGTGCTCGCAGCCGACGTAGTTGTGGCCGAGGGAGGTGGCCTCGGTGACGGTGAGCTCCAGGGCGTTGGCGGCCTCCGCGCTCAGGGCCAGCGGCGCGTCGCCGTCCGTGGCCGTGGCACCCTCAGGCCGCTGGCGTGACAGGTCGCGCCCGACCTGCTCGGGGTCGATGTCCATGGCGCGCAGCACGTGCAGCGCCAGGTTGGCGCCCTCGCCCAGCATGCCGGCGAGCAGGTGCTGGGTGCCGACGTTCGCGGCTCCGTCGGCCCTGGCCGCCTCCTGGGCCAGCTTGACCACCACGACGCGGGCCCTGGGAGTGAGGTGGGCCAGCGCTCCGCTCGGTTCGTCGAGGTCCTGGGGGATCAGGGCCATCTCCCTGATGGCGGTCACCCGGCGCACCGCCTGCTCCAGAGCACGCTGGCAGATCGCCGACACGGGGACGCCGGCCTGCTTGACGGCCTCGGCGAGGTCGTCGGGAAGGTAAACATTGATCTTAGGCATGACCCCACTATAACCCCAATGGGGTGCTACGCCAATGTCCGATCACGAAGGATCCCTCCGACCGGCCGGCCACATCCCTTCTCGCCCTCGCATGACCGAGAAGCGGGCCGCGGCGCCGGCCTGCGTCAGGCGGCGGACGCGCAGCGGGCTCACCCCGCGCGGGGGTGAGCCCGAGTCCTGGACGATCCGGTGGCGCGTGGAGAAGCCACGGGCTGCGGGCCCGGGCAAAGAGGAGTGCCGGGTGCCCTTCGACCTGCGATCGCACACTTATGGTGAACATCCGCCACGCTCCGTACCACTGACGCCGGGCACGATCGTGCGGCCGCCCAGGGCACCGACGTCACGATCGTCTCCCCCGTCATGTGCACCCTTCCGGTGTGTCGGTCGTCACCTGTTATCACCCGACACGCCGTTCTGCTTTCACGGTGGCGCTTCCCAGATGTCCGGCGGGGGTCAGCGCAGGAGGAGGCGGTTGCGCAGGCGGGTGGTGAGCGGGGTCCCGGCGCGGACGGCTCTGCGGATGGCGTCGCTGCGCTGCCAGGCCGCGGTGGCGGCGGCGTCGGTGACGTCGCCGGGTGCGTACCGGACGTAGTTGGAAATTTCGGCCAACGGCCGAAGGTGTGCGGAAATATCGCCTGAATGGCGGATGATGACCTCTTCGGCCGTCAGCGCGGGCTCTCCCTTCAACCCCAGGTCGTCGCACGTCTGCCGCCACGCGCCGAGCACCCGCGGGCCGGGCCCCTCGGCCCTGCGGCGGCTGTGCCTGCGCCACCACGGCAGGATCGCCGCCACGGCCGCGTACACGACCAGCAGCCCGCCACCGGCCGCCGCCGCGAGCAGCCACGGGTCCCGGCCGCTCGCGGGCCGCTCGCCCTCGCCCGCGGGCTGCGGCCGGGACGTTCTGGGCCGGTCGCTCCCGCCCTGCGACAGCTCGCCCGCCAGCGCCTCGCTCTCCTCGATGGCCGAGGAGACGACGTCGTGGTCGTCCTTGGCGCCGCTGCGTCCCGGCGTGGGGTAGAACGGCCGCCAGCCGAGCCGGTCGAATTTGATCTCCGCCCACGCCATCACGTGTCCAGATTTAACGTGATACACCCCGTCGGACTTCTCCCCCGGCCGGAAACCCACGACCACCCGCGACGGCAGGCCGAGCGTCCTGGCCATGAGCGCGAACGTTGCAGCGAACTGCTCCGACGTCCCCCTGTGCGTGGTCCGCAGGAAGAACTCGAGCCCCTTGAGCGAGTGCCCCGGAGGAGCGGTGACGTCGTAGGAGGCGTTGGTCCGCAGGTAGGTCTGGAGCCGGTACGCCTGCCTGATCGGCGTGTCGGCACCCTCGGTCGCCTCCTGGGCGAGCCCGCGGAACAACCTCCGCTGCGGCCCCTCGGGGAACGCGGTCAGGCTCGCGTCGTCCGCCGGGGTGGCGTCCAGCAGGTCCTGCTTGGCGGGCCTGGCCACCCGCGAGGTCACCTCGTAGCTGAACCCCTTGCCCGGTGCGGCGGCGGCCAGCAACGCTCCGCTGTCCGGGTCGACCGCCAGCCCGCCCACCCCGCCGACCTCCTCGGGCCGCTCGGCGGCCGGCAACCAGCTGCCCGGCAACCCGCCGAAGGTCACGGTCTGGCGTACGACGTCCGCCCTGCCCGTCCACTCCCCCTCCGGGACCCGGCCGCCGGTCGGCCGGAAGCGCGCGCCGGACGTCCACCGTACGCCGTCGTACCGGTCGAGCACGGCCAGCCGCCAGTTGAGCGGCTGGTCCGCCTTTACGGTGAACAGGTCCCTGTCGGGGATCTGCAGCCACGCCGAGACCCGGTCGAGCGGGCTGACGCTGTCCACGCGTACGGGCGGCGGCAGGCCGGCGTCCTCCCGAGGGTTGTACGGGTGCGCGGCCACGGGCAGCAGCGGGCCCGCGACCAGCGCCAGGGCGGCCAGCGCCGCGGCGGCGGGGACGCCTCCCAGCAGCCAGGCCGCGGGGCGGTTCTCGCGGACGAGGGCCAGGGCCGCGATGAGCACGAGGAGTGCCGCCGCGACCGGCAGGTTCGATCCGGCGCCGTCGACGCCCAGGAGGAGCGCGACGCCGTACACGACGAGGGCGGGGACGGCGGCGGCGATCCTGGTCCTGGTGCGGGCCAGCGTCTCGGCGCCGACGGTGGCCGCCGCCCACACCAGCGTGTGGACCAGCACCAGCAGCCGTGGCTCCGGCTGGGCGGGCAGGAGGGTGGTGAGCAGGGCGTGCCACGCGTTCGCCACGTCGGCGAACAGGGCCGGTTGCGGGCCGCCGTACAGGAGGACGGCGCCGGCGAACCACAGGACCAGGTCGATCGCCAGGGCCAGCCACAGGGGACGCCTGCCGGTGAGCGCCGCCACGGCGGGGGGCGCGGCCGCGGCGGGCACGACGGCCATGAGCAGTTCCGCGCCGGGGAAGACCCGGTGGAACCCCCACCCGGCGACGCCCGCGACGGCCGCCACCAGCACCAGCCCGGCCGCCCGCCGCCACCCTGCGGCGCCGACCATCGGGCCGACCATCGGGCCGACCATCGGGCCGACCATCGGGCCGATCATCGGGCCGGCCGGTGAGGGTGCGGCGCCGCGGTGGCGGCTCATGGGGATCCCCATACGTACGGGAGCGCGTCCAGCGACGGCATCGGCAGGAGCGTGACCCCGGGGACGTTCACCGGCCCCTGACCCGTGTACACGCAGATGACGCGGTCGAAGCGGCGCCGCACCCCGGCCAGGCGGGCCGCCTCCGACGGGTCCGCGGTGACGAGCACGAGGGAGCCCCCGCCGCGCGCCACGCGGATCACCTCCGTGACCGCCGCCGTACCCGCCTGGACGAGGGCGAGCCGGTCCAGGACCGTCTCCGGGCCGGCTCTGACGTCCAGGAGGGGGCCTTCGCCGGTGAGGACGCGTACGGGGAAGCCCGCCTGGGCGGCGGCCAGCGCGACGGACGCGGCCGCGTCGACGGCCGGCTCCGTGAGGCCGCGCGTGTCGAGCACCACCGTGGTGGTGGGCAGGCCGGCGTCGATGAGCCGGCGGACCATGAGGGTCCCGGTGCGGGCGCTGGAACGCCAGTGGATGTGGCGCAGGTCGTCGCCGACGACGTACTCGCGCAGGGTGTGGAAGGTGACGGTGCCGCTGGGCGCGTTGTCGCCCGCGGGGCCTTCCAGGTGGTGCGCCCTGCCGGACGGCGGGACGGGGAGCGTGACGGTGCGGGGGCGGACGAGGAGGGCGGCGGGCCGGCCGTACTCCCTGACGCGCCGCGTGAGGCCGAACGGGTCGGCGCGCACGAGGCGCAGCGGGCCCACCGGGATCTCGCCGCGGACGTCCGTGGGCAGCGGGTACGAGACCGTGCGCCCGGCGTTCCTGGGCAGCCGGGGCAGGTCGACCGTGTGCTCCGACGCGCCGATGCGGTCCTGCGCGCGCAGCCCGGACAGGCCGCGCCGGCCGAGGTTGCGTACGTTCAGCACGGCCACGGCGGCGTCCCCGCGCGGCACCTTGAGCGGCGCGACCTCGCGGCTGACCGCCAGCCTGGGCTTCGGAGCGGTCCAGGCGAGCGCGGCGCCCAGCGCGAGCAGCCCTCCGGTGGCGAGCACGACGGGCTCCGGGTAGCCGAGGGCGAACCCCGCCACGTACAGCACCACGGACCCGGCGAGCGTGCCCCAGCCCAGCGGGGTGAGCACGGCCGTGGCCCGTCTCCAGCGGCCCGGCGACGGCGCCGCCGCAGGCGCGGGCGGCACCTACGCCGCCTGCGGCACCGGCATCCCGGCGAGGATCTCGCCGAGCGCCGCCGCTGTGGTGACCTCGCGCAGCTCCGCCTCGGGCGTGAGGATCAGGCGGTGCGCGAGCACCGGTACGGCCAGTGCTTTGACGTCCTCGGGGACGACGTAGTGGCGTCCGGCGGCGGCGGCCTTGACCCTGGCCGCGCGCAGCAGCGCGAGACTGCCACGAGGGCTGGCGCCGAGCCGCAGGTGCGGGCTGATCCTGGTGGCGGCGCACACCGCCACGATGTAGTCGTAGACGGGGTCGGCCACGTGGATGCGCGAGGCGAAGTCGATCATCCCGGACACGTCCGACGCCCGCGCCACCACGGGCAGCCGCTCGACCTGCGGCCCGGTCGGCATGCCCTTGAGCACCTCGACCTCGGAGACGTGGTCGGGGTAGCCGACGGAGATCTTCATCAGGAACCGGTCGAGCTGGGCCTCGGGCAGCGGGTACGTGCCGTCCATGTCGACGGGGTTCTGCGTGGCCACCACCAGGAACGGACGGGGCACCGGATGCGGCTCGGCGTCCACCGTGACCCTGCGCTCCTCCATGACCTCCAGCAGCGCCGCCTGGGTCTTCGGCGAGGCGCGGTTGATCTCGTCGGCGAGCACGATGTTCGCGAAGACGGGCCCGTGGTGGAACTCGAACTTCTGGTGCGCCTGGTTGAAGATCGACACGCCGGTGATGTCGCTCGGCAGCAGGTCGGGGGTGAACTGGATGCGCCGCCACTCGGCGTCCACGCTGGCGGCGACGCACCGGGCGAGCGTGGTCTTGCCGGTGCCCGGCACGTCCTCGACGAGCAGGTGCCCCTCGGAGAACAGGCAGATCAGGGCCAGCTCGATGGCCTCGTGCTTGCCGCGGATGATGCGCTCGATGTTGGCGGCGAGCAGCTGGAAGCGCTGGGCGAACTGGCCGGCCAGCTGGGCCGGTTGCTGCGGCGGCTGCTGGTACGGCTGCACCGTCTGCTCGACCTGGTCCTGGTGGTTGTACTGGGTCAACTGAGTCCCCTTCTCAGTCGGTGCACTCGTAGAGCGGCGCGGCCGGGAACCCGCCGCGCGGTGTGGCCATCAGGGTGTCACTGATGTAGGCGGTGCCCCCGTTCCACTCGATCCTGTCCCAGATGTCACTGGTCTCCCCGGTCTGGTCCTCGCGCACCGACTTGCCCTTGACCTGGCAGATCACCGTCAGGTTCAGATATTTGCCCTTCTCGATCTTCCCGATCTGGCAATCGCCCGTGGGACACGAATTGATCTTCGAATTGGTCTGGTCGTTGTTGGCGTTCTTGTAGGAGTGCTTCGGGTACGCCAGGTCGACCTCGGTCGTGACCACGTCCGGGCTCTCCCCCGCCGCGTTCCTGGCCTTGAGCTTGAACGTGTGCTTCTGGTCGTTCTTCAGCCCGTCCACGGTGTGCGACGTGCCGGTGACGCGGGCGGTCGCGGCGCCGGTCAGCTCATAGGTGATGCCTTCACCGGCGTTCGCGGGGGCGGTCCAGCTCAGCTGGGCGCCCCGGTTCCTGGCCTTGGCGGTGAACCCCGACGGCGAGCCGGGCGCCACGCACGGCTTGATCCCCGCGCTCGGCTCCGACTCGACCTCGCCGCCCTGCCAGTGCGCGACCACCACGAACGTGTACTCGTCCGCGCAGTCGCCGCCGGTGAACTCGAACCGGTAGGGCCCGCCGGCGTCGACGGATCCGGGGACGGAGTCGCCGCCGCCCGACGCCTTCAGCGTGTACCGCTCGACCTCGCCGCCGGTGGACGGGCTGAAGTTCACCGTCACCTTGCCGGGGCCCGACCTGGCGCTCACGGCACCGGGCGCTGACGGCGCGCTGGGCGTGGGCCTCGGACTCCTGGTCGGGGTGGGCGTGGGCCTTCTCGTGGGCTCGCGCGTCGGGCCGGACGTGGGCCGTTCCTCCCGCGTCCGCGTGGGGCGGGGGTCGGCGCCGGTCTCCTCGACCGGCTCGGGGCGGGTGTCAGTGCGCGTCGGCTCGGGACGCGGCGTCTTCGGCCTGGGCGTGCTGGTCGGCCCGGGTACGTCGGAGTCGTCCTTGTCGATGTCGTGCTCACGGCCTTCGGGGTCGATGACGACGGCCTTGTCGCCGTTCTCGTCGTTCGCCCAGAGCAGGCCGTCCTTGACGAACACGTCCACCGGGCCGGGCCTCTCGGCCACCTGCAGCGTGGTGGGCCGGCCCCCCGCGGCGCTGTCCCAGACGATCAGCGCGCCGGTGCTCTCGTCGGGCACGTACACCTTGGAGCCGAGCATCTGCGGCACCCCGAGCCTGGTGGGGTCGTCGGTGGCGAACTTGGTGCTGAGCACCGAGTTGGACGCGGTGTCGATCACTACGAGCAGCCCCGAGTCGCCGGCCGAGAGCACCGGCACCAGCGGACCCTCGGTCCTGGCCGGGGTGAGGGCGCCGCCCTTGGCGGCCCTGGCGACGTCCTTGGGCAGGACGATCTCGCCCACGCCGCCGTCGGCGCCGACGATCGTGGCGGTGGCGGCCCGGGTGTTGACCACGACGGGCAGGCCGCCGGCGATCGTGACCGACAGTTCCTCGCCCGGCTCGCCGACCTTGAGCGGGCTCGCCGCGACGCCCTGCGACACCGGCACCACCTCGCCCCTGGCGGTCACCGGCACCCACAGCCGGCCGCCGCCGTCGATGCGGGCGGGCCCGAGCGGCCCCGGCAGGGTGATGGGGGCGCCGACGGAGTTGAGCGTGGCCGGGTCGATCTGCTGGATCCGGCCCGACGCCGGATCCACGGCGTATCCCGCCGTGCCGGACACGGCCAGTTGCAGCCCCGCCGCGCCGAAGTCGCGGGTCTGGGCGACACTGAGCTGGCTGGGCTCGACGCGGCTGACGTAGCCGGTGCCGTCGTCGACGAGCAGCACGTTGCCGCCGTCCTGCACGACCCGGAGCTGACGGCCCGCCTTGTCGTCGAGATAGCCGTCGACCTCTCCTGACAGGCCGTTGACGTGCACGACCCTGCCCTTGGCCTTGGTCCAGAGCCACGCGCCGACGTCGGCCAGCTTGGGGTTGGCGCTGGACACGCCCACGCCGAACCACGCCGCCGCCGCGACCAGGCATGTGCCCACCACGGAGGCGATCACCGCCGTGCCCCGATCCCCTCGGAGCATGCGCGTCCGCACCGCTAACTCACCCCGTATGCACAGTTACAGAGCGTTTTGCCCCCGCCTTACCGGGCATCACCTTAGCGCTCAGGCGCCGCTTGTGCGTATGTACTCGCTGGTACTGGCATGGGTTCGGCAGGAGACGGCGGAGAGTGTCGGTGCGAAGCCGTACCTTAGTCCCCGTGCCAGAACAGCCTCTGACCCTCGACGCCGTCCTCACCGACGAGGCGGTCCTGTCGACCTACCGCCGCATGTTCGCCGCGCTGGCCCGCGACAGCGGGGCGGTGGTCGACGATCCGGCCCTGGTCGACATCGCCGAGACGTTGTTCGCCGCGTTCGCCGAGGCGGGCGAGGAGTGGCTGACGCACGAGCAGATGCGCTTCGCCTGCCGGGCCTACCCCACCGACCAGTTCGACAACCGGCTGCGGGTGCTCAAGGGGCTCGGGGCGATCCGCGAGGTGTTCCCCAAGCCCAACCAGCTGCGTTATCGGGCGTCGTTCACCAGCGTGGTCGGGTTGATGTTCATCCGGCGGATGATGGACGACGGCGGCCAGTCGGAGATGCACCGGCTGCTCGCGCTCGAAGACCTCAACGTCGCAGACCCGCGCACCACGATGGAGGAGGCCAGGCAAAGCGCGGTCAACCTGACGCGGGCGTTCCGGCTGTGGGCGCTGGAGCTGATCACGCTCACCATGGGCACCATCGAGGAGCTGCGCGAGCAGGCGCCCAAGCTGTGGGGCACCGAGGAGATCGCGCGGCGCGCGCAGGGGCTGCACGGCACGATCCTGACCCGCTGGCCGGAGCTCGACCGGGTCTGCACCGACCTGCGCGCGGCGATCTACGCCTACAGCGACGCCTCGCGCCGGGCCGCCGGGCGGCTGGCCGACTCCGCGGGCACCACGCGCAACCTGACGCTGCTGCCGACCGAGACGTGGCGCACGTTCGCGCAGACCGCCTCCAGGGAGCAGCTGGCGGCGGTGCTCGACGGGTTCGTCTTCGACGCGCCCGCGCCCTGGCACGATCCCGCCGCCATCGCCCGCGCCGTCGACGAGGCGCCGCGGCCCGCGCCCGCCCAGCCCACTCCCCCGCGTTCCAACCTGCCCGACCCCGGGCCCGGCGACGCGCTCGACACCTCACCCGACGCGGCCACGGAGCGGCTGACGCAGGTCGCCGAGTCGCTGCTGGGCGACGCCTCCCGGGTGGCGCTGGCCGACGTGCTCGGCTGCGACTGGCCGTCGGCGCGCCGCGTGCTCGCCGACCTGACGACGCTCGACCTGCGGCCCGAGCTGCCCTACCGGCTGACGTGGGCCGACGGGCTCACCATCGCCCCGGAGCGCGAGCCCGCCTGGTTGTCCCACGGCTATCTGGAGCGCGCCCGATGACCGAGGACGCGGCGATGGCGCACGTGCTGGCGCGATCCACCGGGCCGCTGTGGCTGAGGGCAGGGGTCGTCCCGCCGCCGGGGATGGCGCGCCTGACGCGCCCCGACTCCACCGGGCAGGCGCTGCCGGTGTGGCCCGACGGGGTGACGCCGTCCCTGCTGGACGAGCACCAGGTCGCTCCCCTGCCCGTGGAGCGCTCCGGAGAGACCCGGCGGGTGCTCGCCGCCGTGCTCAAGTGTTGCTGGACCGACCTGTCCGCCGACCCGTGGCCGGGCCGTCCGGCGCCGGTGGAGCTGGTGCTCGACACCTACCGCGCGCTGATCGGCCGCACCGACGACCTGATGCGCAACTGGGCGGTCGGCGCGCTGCGGCGCCTGCACGACTCGGCCTGGATCGTCATGGACGACGGCGTCGTCTGCCCGGGCCCGCGCTGTGCTCTCTGGCCCGTCGAGTCGCATGTCCAGCTGCAGGAGCTGGTCCGGCGGCTGCCCGAGCCCGAGCGCCCCGAGCTGACCGTGGTGGGCGACGCCGACATCGTGGCCGCCGCCTCGGAGGGCGCGCCGGCGCCGGTGGCGGGGCCGGGAGGCCGGGTCGAGGCAGGCGCGGCGGAGTTCGACGACCTGCTGAGCGGCTACGACGAGCGGCGGCGGGCGGAGCTGGTGGCGGCGTTCATGGTGGTGGAGCACGCGGCCGAGCCGGTGCAGGAGGCTCGCTTCGCCGCCCTGCGCGACCCGGCACTGCGGCACACGCTGGGCGAGATGCTGGCCCGGCGCGGCCGCACCCTCGTCCAGCACCGCGAACGCTGGATCTCCGGCTACGACGACGCCTGCGCCGCCGCCCTCACCCTGTCCACTCCGGGCATCGGGATCGGCGACGTCACCGGCGTCGGAGACGCGCACCTCGCTGAAGTCACGCATCTCCGTGAAGGCGCGGGCCACAGCGAAGCGACCCCAGGTGAGCAGGCCCGCGACGAGACGACCGAAGGCGAGACGACTCCAGGTCACGCGGCCCAAGGTCAGGCGGCCCAAGGTCAGGCGGCCCCAGGGAAGGCGATCCGACGCCAAGCGGGGGCGCGGCTCGGGGTGAGCGAGCGGGCGGTGCTGACGCTCGTCCTGGTGCACTCCGTGGCGATCCCGAGAGCCGAAGGGCTGCTGCCCGAGGACAGCTGGCTGTCACCGCACCCCACGCCGGTCGACGAACTGCGCCGCCACACCCAGCTGCCGATCGGCGAGCTGGAGGCGGCGTTGCGGGCGCTGCGGCACGCGGGGCTGCTGGGCCAGGTGAAGGCCGGTGAGGAGGCGGGCGGCTACGTGCCGGGGCCGCAGTTCCACCGGCTCACCCCGGCGGCTCGGCGCCGCCTGCAGGAGGAGCTGATCCTGGCCGCCGGGCCGAGCACCCCGCTGGCGGCGGCCGTACGCGCGCGCAGGTCAGCACGGTGAAGATGACGGATGGAAGGGCAACGGGGGTACGAGTGTCGCAGGTGGAGAACGTCGTCGGAGACCGCGTACTGATCGCCGTGCAAGCGGTCAACATCTCGCGGCTCTCGACCCATCCGGTGCCCACCGTGCCCGGCACGCTCATCGTCGTGGCCGGCGCCGGGCCCAAGGACTCCAACGGCGCGGGCAAGTCATCGTTCATCGCCTCGATCACGGCCCTGCTCGGTGATGAGCAGTGGCGATTCGCGTCGGGTGCGAAGGCGGTGTCCGAGCTGCTGTTCAACGCCGAGCTGGCCAGCGGCGCCGGGTCCCGCCAGTGGGCGAGCGCCGACCACGGCTACATCGTGGGCGTGTTCGGGCCGCCCGGCATGGACGGCTTCGCACCGGCGGGCCACGGCGCCGCGCCCACGGCCCACGTGTCGGAGGCCGGGACGTCCGGCCCTCTGGACGACCCCGCCTCCGACGGCACGACCTCCGACGGCGCGGCGCCCGGCCGTGGCGCGCCCGGCATCGCGGGGTCCGGAGGTGAGGCCTCCGGAGGTGCCGCGTCCAGGACCGCCGCGTCCGGAGGTGCCACGTCCGGAGGTGCGGCGGACCAAGGTGCGGTCTCCGGTGAGGGTGCGTTCCTTCTTGGGGATCCCGGAGCGAGCGCGGAGCTGTTCGAGGTGCCCGACACCTCGGGCGGGGCGCTCACCGTGTGGCTCAAGGTCAACCAGGAGGCGCCGCATCTGGAGATCAGGTGGCGGGAAGGCGTGCATCTGGCGGCGTCCCCGTCGGAGGCCGAGCGGGTGGCCCGCGCCGACGAGATCTGGGCGTCGCTGCCGAAGTCGGCCGGGCGGCGCGACGTCGTGGCCCGCGACCTGACCAAGGTGCTCTACGGCGACCGGGTCAGGTGCGTGTCGTTCCTGTCCACGTCCGTGCGCAGCAAGGTCGCCACCAACCTGCTCTCCCAGCCGCTGAACGAGATCTCCCCCGAGCGCGTCTTCGAGGCCATCGCCGCGCTCACCGGCCTGGACGCCGAGCTGGAGCAGGAGCGGGAGGCCCGGCGCGACGAGCACGCCAGGCGGGTGCGCGCGGCGCAGGCCGCCGATCGGCTGGCCGAGTTCGAGTCGGAGTCGAAGGCGTTGCTGACCACGTTCGACCGGCGCGACCAGGCCAGGGTGCGGCTGGCGGACGCGTTGCGGTGCTGGCGGGGCAGGCTGGCGCGCAAGCTGGCCGACGCCGCGGGCAAGGACGACGTCCTGGCCGCCGGCCTCCAGGGGCATGTCGCGGCGGAGGAGGCCGCGGCCGAGTCGATCGCCATGGTCAAGGCGGAGATCACGACCCTGCGGGAGGACACCCTCGACCGGCAGGTCTCCCAGGCGCGCAAGGAGCTGGCGGCGATGCAGGCGCGGGCCGCGAAGCTGGACGCCGACCGCGCGGTGGCTGAGAACTCCGCCGACGAGTTGCGCGGGCTGATCCCGGCGCTGGAGGAGAGCCGCAGGTTCGCGGACGGGCGTGACGTGCCCACGGCCGAGCGGGAGCTGCGGGAGGTGCGGCTGCGGCTGAACGAGGCGCTCAAGGCGCTCGGGGTGGCCGACCAGGAGGTGTCGTCCGCTCAGGCGGCGCTCGACGACGCCGAGGGCGGCCCGGCTGCGGCGCAGCTCAACGCGCTGACGGCGGCGGGAATCGGCGCGACGGGCCTCCTCGACGCCCTCGACGTGGCCGAACAGGCCCGCGACTCCGCGGGCCCCGTCCACAAGCCCGGCCAGGAACGAGGCGAGGAGGCGGCTCAGGAGTCCGCCCGGCACGCGGCGCCGGACGACGCCGGAGGGCTGGGCGCCGCGCTCAAGGCGCGCTACGGGAAGGCCGTGGGACAGCCCGCCGAGACGCCGGACGGGACGCCGGACGGCGACCGGCCGGATGGGCTGCCGGGTCTGGTGCCGTTGGGTGAGCTGCGGGGGTGGCCGAACGAGCATGCGGTGATCGTGGACGCGGCGCAGCTCGACGCCGCCGCCGCGGCGCTGGCGGAGCTGCCGGGTTCGGTGCTGGTGAGTGCCGCAGGGGTGAGCGTCGTCGGCGCGTTCGACGGGATGGCGACCGGGCGGGAGGCCCGCATCAAGGCCGCCGAGCAGCGGCTCAACCGGGCGAAGGACGTACAGGAGACGGCCGCGCAGGCCGTGCGCGACGGGGAGGAGTCCGTCGCCGAGGCGCAACGCCGTCTGGAGGGGGCCAGGGCGGGGGTGCGCCTGGACGAGCTGGAGGCGAAGCTGGGCGAGCGCCGGGCCAGGCTCGGCGAGCTCAATGCCGCCATCGAGGAGCTCGCGCCGAAGGTCGGCGAGGCCGAACGGCAGGCGGGGGCGCTGGACTTCCGCGCCCGCACCCGGGACATGGAGATCGAACGCCTGGAGGGGCGGCGGCAGCGGCACGAGGCCGAGCGGGCACAGGCCCGTGACCAGGCGGCGAAGGTCACCGCCGAACGCGAGTCGCTCAAGCTCGACGCGCTGGCCGCCGACTGGGGCGGCACGGTCGAGACGGCGCGCGAATGGCTGGCGGCGCTGCCGGAGGAGGAGCGGCCCCGTACGACCGAGGAGTGGTGGCGGATCGCCGAACGCCACCTCGACCAGGCGTTGCGCGACACCTTCCCCGAGGACGACGCGGAGGTCCCTGAAGAGCTGCGGTTCCTGCTGGAGGAGCGGGGCGGAAGCACGGCGCGGGAGCAGGCGACGTTCGCGGCGGTGTGCGGGTCGCTGGCCTCCTACCTTCGAGGCCAGGAGGAGTACGAACGCCACCAGCGCCGGCAGATCGAGGCCCAGCTGGTCTCCAGGCAGCGCGACCTGGCGGCGGCGGCCAGGGGGGCCGAGGAGGCGGCGCAGTCCACGGCCGTGCACCGGGCCGCGCTGACGGCCGCGATCAAGGCGCGGCTGACGCGGGTGGCCGAGGAGTTCGAGAAGCTCGACACCTCGTACGGCGGCTACGGCGCGACGCTCGAGTTCCCGGTGCCGCCCGCGCCCGCCGATCCCGAGCAGCGCTGGCAGTGGCGGGTGACGCCGAAGTGGCGGCGCGGCGAGGGGCAGGGGTTCGTGCCCTACAACCGGCGGGCCAACACCGCGCTCATGGACGAGAAGGCGGTCAAGCTGGTGTGCGCGGCGGCCATCGCCTCGTCCGGGGGCGGGCATCTGTGCCTGGTGCTCGACGAGCTGGGGCGCAACCTGGGCAAGGAGCACCGCAGGGAGGCGGTGGCGCTGTTCAGGAGGATCGGGGAGACGTACGGCATCACGGTGATCGGGGCGCTGCAGGACGACATGGAGCCGTACGCGATCGACGCCTGCGGCCAGTACATCAAGTTGCGGCGGTCGTCCGACGCGATGCCGTACAACGAGCCGCCGGTGATCGTCGGGCACGACCAGCACGGCGAGCGCGTACGGGCGCTCGCCGCGTACGTGGACCGCAGTGTCCCGCCGAGGTGAGCGCTGTGCCGACCAACCGATGTGATCCGGTGGGCGAGGTCAGCCAAGTCGGGAGAACCGGCGCTTCAAGTCGCTCACCTGGCGGCGCAGCTTCTGCAGGTCGGACGCGTCCAGCCCGTTCGCCCTGGCGATATCGTCGACCCGGCGGCCGGCGTCATCCAGATGTCTGCCGCCAAGCCCGAGCTCTGACTCGATCCGTTGCCGCGACGCAGCCTGCTGTCGGAGGCGCTGCTTGGTCCATTCGTCAAGATACGGATGGTCCGCCAGCGGTTGCCTGGCGAGTTGCTTTCTCCTGTCTTCGCTGATCTCTCCGCGCCCATACGCGCCCCTCAGCCTGATGTCGAGGGTCATCTTGGCGTCGTGCTCGTGCTTTCTGGCCTGTGCCAATCCTTCCTCGGCGCGGTCGATGATGGATCTGGCTTGTCGGATGGACTCCCCGGCACGGGCCTGTGCCTGCGTGGCCTTGGATTGCGCCGCCGTGACGGGATGCTGCCCCGTTCCCCGCTGCCCGGCGGAGGCGGTCCTGGCGGCCGCCTGCTGTCCGGTGGCCGGCGGTTTGGCGGGCGTGCCCCGCAGCCGCTGGGCGAGCTTGGTGTAGATCCGTCCGATGAACCGGGTGGCGGTGAGCAGCCACTGCTGCATGCGCTGGGCGACCGGCCGCAGCAGCGGCCTGATCAACGCCCGTCCCTGCGGCGTGAGAGCGGCCAGGCCCGCCATCCCGGCCAGCCCGACGAGCATCCCGCCGGCCCATTTGACCGCGTTCCACGCGACCTGCGCGGCGCCCGCTCCGAGCGAGGCGAGCTGCGCCTGGGCGGTGCTGCGCCGCAGCACGCCGGCCTGCCCCGCCACGTGCTCGGCCAGCGCGTCCGTGGCGGCCCCGCTGTTCGCGCCGCCGAGCCCGTACGCACGCGCGCCGTCGCCGGCGACCGACGCCTGCGCGCGGCCCAAGGACTCCAGAACGCCGGCCTGGCGTTCCAGCTCGGTGGTGTCCGGCGGGCGCGGAACACCCAGCAGCCCGAAGCCGGCCTCCTCAAGCCCGGTGGCCATGGTCGGCGCTCACCTCACTCATCGCCGCCGCCTCCGCCTGCGCGTTCGTCGCCGCCATCAGCGCCTGGCCCTGTCCCGTCCCGCCCGCACGGCCGCGACGACGTGACCCACCAGTTCGTGCGACCCGAGACGCATCGCCCATGGATCCAGCCTCAGTCTGGCCGGCACGCCGTCCCCCGACAATCGCCCCGACCAGACCAGCGGCTGCCTCCCCGGCTCCGGTGGGCGAGTCGTCCTCAGGAAACCGCATGCACGTCATCCCTCCAGCCTTGAAAGGCTTGACACATCAGAGTCAACAGATTAAACCCGTCCCCGGGTGCGCATCACTACTCGGCAGCGGCAATATCACCAGCCCTCACACGATGGCGGCCTCGGTGCCTGCGATCAGGGTGCAGAGCTGGCCCAGCCGGTAGGAGACCATCGCAGAGACCACGGTGAGCGCAGCCATGGACACGACACCGATCATGGTGAACGCGAGCATCACGACCCGCTGGGTCACACGTTCCGGCGCGTGTCCTGGATCCTGAAGGGACCTTTGACGTCCATGCGGCTGGTCACACGATCCGGTACATGTCCTGGATCTCGAAGGGACCGTTGATGTCCATGCGGGCGGTAAACGCACGGTCGGCCAGTTCGGCGCGCTGGAAGGTCAGGGCGCTCACCTGCTGCCGCATGCCGTTCAGGTCGGAGGCGTCCAGCCCGTTGGTCCTGGCGATCCTGAGCCCTTCGTCCACGCGCCGCCTGGCGTCGTCCAGGTGACCGGCGGTGTGCCTGCTGAGCTGCGTCTCGATCTGTTGCAGCCGTTCTCCCTGCCGCTGCAGGGTCCATCTGGACATGTCGTCGAGATACGGGTGGTTCGCCAGTCCTTGGGCGTCGAGCCGGGCCCTGGTGGCGGCGTCGGTCCCGTTGCGGGCGTACACCGCCCTGAGCGTGTCTCTGGCGTTGCGCACGTGCTTTTCGACCTGGCTCAGCCGTTCGACCGCCCGGTCCAGGCTCATGGTGGCCTGGTTCGCCGAGATCCTGGCGCGCGTGGCCTGGGACTGCGCCGCCGTGACGGGATGCTGCCCCGTTCCCCGCTGCCCGGCGGAGGCGGTCCTGGCGGCCGCCTGCTGTCCGGTGGCCGGCGGTTTGGCGAGCGTGCCCCGCAGCCGCTGGGCGAGCTTGGTGTAGATCCGTCCGATGAACCGGGTGGCGGTGAGCAGCCACTGCTGCATGCGCTGGGCGACCGGCCGCAGCAGCGGCCTGATCAACGCCCGTCCCTGCGGCGTGAGAGCGGCCAGGCCCGCCATCCCGGCCAGCCCGACGAGCATCCCGCCGGCCCATTTGACCGCGTTCCACGCGACCTGCGCGGCGCCCGCTCCGAGCGAGGCGAGCTGCGCCTGGGCGGTGCTGCGCCGCAGCACGCCGGCCTGCCCCGCCACGTGCTCGGCCAGCGCGTCCGTGGCGGCCCCGCTGTTCGCGCCGCCGAGCCCGTACGCACGCGCGCCGTCGCCGGCGACCGACGCCTGCGCGCGGCCCAAGGACTCCAGAACGCCGGCCTGGCGTTCCAGCTCGGTGGTGTCCGGCGGGCGCGGAACACCCAGCAGCCCGAAGCCGGCCTCCTCAAGCCCGGTGGCCATGGTCGGCGCTCACCTCACTCATCGCCGCCGCCTCCGCCTGCGCGTTCGTCGCCGCCATCAGCGCCTGGCCCTGTCCCGTCCCGCCGAGCCCGGCGATCACCTCCGCGGAGCCGCCGAACAGCGCGACCAGGTAGTCCTGGTAGGGGCCGGCGAAGTCGGGGTAGGGCAACGGGCCCGTGCTGCCCGCCACCTGCCCCCGGAAACCCTCGTGGACCTGCTGCTGCTCGTCCGTCAGCGTACGGAATCGCCGGGCGGACGCTTCGCGGCCGGCGACGTCCCAGGTGATCTCTTCATCTGTCATCACGGTGCATCTTTCCTGAGGGCGGATCGTCCAGGCGGCGCAACATCTCTTCCAGACTGGACGTCAACCGGGCGAAATCGCTGGCCGCCTGGGCTTCCATGTCGTTGACCCGGCGGATGAACTCCTCCGTGTCCGGGCCGTCCTCCGCGGGCGTGGCGGGCTCGCCGACCCGCGCCAGCCGATCCTGCTGCGCCGCGCGCACGGCGGCGACGATGTGGCCCGCCAGTTCGTGCGACCCGAGCCGCATCGCCCTCGGGTCCAGCTTCAGTCTGGCCAGCAGGCCGTCCTCGCCGACGACGGCCCTGACCTGACCACCGGCGGCCTCCCCGGCTCCGGTGGGCGGGTCGTCCTCAGGCGCCGCTCGCACGTCATCACTCCAGTCTCGTTGCTCACCTTTGGCACATCTGGTTCATAGGCATTAAACCCGTCCTGATCTCTGCATGACTACCCGGCCGACGTCAGGTGATCGGCGGACCGGTGTAGGAGGCGCGCAGGCGGAGGAGGGTGCCGCGCTCGTACTCCTCCATGGCGTGCGCGAGCCAGCCCGCCGCCCTGGCGACCGCGAAGATCGCCTCGCCCGCGCCGCTCACCATGCCGCTGACGGCGGCCAGGATGGCGAGGGAAAAGTCGATGTTGCGCTCGGGCAGCCGCCTGCGGCGCATCTCGGCCAGCACGGCCTGTCCCGCGGCGATCCGCTCGTGCCCCGGCGCGGCCTCCTTGACCAGGTCCAGCAGGGCGCCGCCGCGGCCGTCGCCGTTGGTGTAGATGCTGTGGCCGAAGCCGGGGACACGTTCGCCGCGGCGCAGGCGATCGGTGATCGCGCGCGCGGCCTGGCGTGGCTCGTCGATCTCGGCGAGCAGGCGCTCCGCGCCGTACGAGGCACCGCCGTGCAACGGGCCGCCCAGCACGCCGAGGCCGGTCAGGACCACGGCGTACGGGTCCGCCCGCGCGGAGGCGGCGACCCTGGCGGCCAGCGTGGAGGCGGCCAGTTCGTGGTCGGCGAGCAGCACCAGCGCCGCTTGGAGGGCGTGGAGCAGGCCGGGAGCGGGCGGCACCGGGCACAGGCGGGACCACAGGCGCTGGGCGATCGACTCGCCCTGGGGCTCGCTGAGCTGCGGCATGGCGTCGACCAGGCCGGCGATCAGGCGGCGGCCCGTGTCGCTCACGGAGGCCGGGTCGAGCTGGTGGCGGAGAGGGTCGGAGGCGCCCAGCACGGTGGCGATCACCTGGAGGCGATCGAGCGGCAGCAGGTCCTCCGGCAGCCCTTGCTGGGCGGCGACGGCGGCCCGCAGTGCCTGCGGCTCGCACCGCCACACCGCGCCTCCGGAGGGCTCCGCGGGCTCCTCACGGTGACCGCCGCTTCCCGCGGGGGAGCCGGCGGGTGCGGGCCGGGGGGCGGGGCCGGCGGTCCAGAGCCATGCGGCGACCGTCTCGAAGCCGCTGGTCGCGGCGAGCTCCAGCACGTCGCGCCCCCGGTAGTAGGGCCGGTCGACGCCGAGGGCGGTGACGGCCGACTCGATCACGAGCTCGGGTGGCCGGTTGCGGGGGCGGCCGCGGCGGGCGAGGCGTTCGACCTCCTCGGCGGAGAAGAGGCTGCGCCGCCCGTCGTCGCCGTGCCGCCGGCGCAGCACTCCCCTGCTCACGTACGCGTACAGCGTGGCGGGTTTGACGCCGAGCCGTTCGGCGGCCGTGGCCGCGTCGATCCATTCCATCGCGGGGAAGCCCTTCCGGCATGTTGATGAAAATCAATATTGATACACGTTGAGCAATCGTGTCAACGTGAGGGCATGCCCAACGTTCATTTCCTTGATGTCACCAACCGGGACGGCGTGCAGACCGCACGCACCGGCCTGTCGAAGTTCGGCAAGACCATGGTCAACTTCTATCTGGCCAGGCTCGGCGTGGCGCAGTCCGAGATCGGTTTCCCGTTCCTCTTCCACGAGGTCCCCTACGTCAGGGCGCAGGTGGCGCTGGCCGGGGCCGGGGCGTTCGGTGAGCTGCGGCTGTCCGGCTGGTGCCGGGGCGTGCCGCAGGACGTGGAGAAGGCGGCGCCGCTCGGGCTGGAGCACTACAACCTGTCCATCTCGACGTCCGACTACATGATCCAGCACAAGTTCCGCGGCCGCCTGGACAGGGAGGCGATCCTCAAGGAGATGTCGGCCGCGGTTCGCGCGGCCAAGGCCGCGGGCGCGCTGACCGTGGGGGTGAACGCCGAGGACGGCTCGCGTACGGACGACGCCTTCCTGCTGGAGTTCGCCCTGGCGGCCAAGGAGGCGGGCGCCGACCGGGTGCGCTACTGCGACACGATCGGCGGTGACACGCCAGGCCGGATCCGCGAGCGCTTCGCGCAGCTGGCCGCGGCGACCGCGATGCCGGTCGAGACCCACTGCCACAACGACCTCGGCATGGCCGTGGCCAACTCGGTCTCAGGCGCTCTGGGCGATCTCGACGCGGGGCAGGACGCGTGGATCAACACGTGCGTGAACGGCGTCGGCGAGCGCTCGGGGAACGCCGACCTGCTCTCCACCATCCTGGCCTTCGAGCACGGCTTCGGGCTCGACGCCGAGATCGGCGACGCGCTCGACCTGTCGTGGGCCCGCAGGTTCGGGTTGTGGGCGAGCTACGCGCTGGGGCAGCCGCTGCCGTACAACCAGGTGGGGGTGGGGCGCAACGCGTTCGCGCACGAGTCGGGCATCCACGCCGACGGCGCGCTGAAGGACCACGGCACCTACGAACTGTACGACGAGGCGACGCTGGGTCCGTTCCCCGAGGACTGGCACGCGAGGAGCGGGCGGGTGGTGCTGACCGGCGAGTACGGCGGCAAGGCCGGGTTCGGGCACGTCATGGACGGGCTGGGGATCGAGACGCCCGACGAGGAGCTGGCCTTCCGGCTGGTGCAGCTCTGCAACGCGATGACGGGCAGGCCGCTCACGGACGACGAGCTGCGCCTGATCGGAACGTACCCGCGGGAGCTGGCCCTGCTCTTCCCGGGTTACGAGAGCGGTTGAGGCGTTCCGGCCGCGCTGACTTCACGGGCCGGCTTGAAGGAGTCAGCCCGTGAAGTCAGCGCGGCCGTGGGCGCCACGGCTCTGTTCGACCGCCGTGTTGATGAACCCCATGTTACCGAGCCCGCTCCCGCGATTTGTTGGTTTCATAGGGATTCGTCGCCCGTCTCGGGCAGAGCCAGCAGGCAGAGCAGGCTCAGCAGCGCCATCGCCGACACGTAGCCGCCGACCGCCATCGTTCCCATGCCGCCGGCCTGCATGCCGGTGGCGACCAGCGGCGGCACCGCACCGCCGAGCACACCGCCGAGGCTGTAGGCGACGGACGCGCCGCTGTAGCGGTATTCGGTCCTGAACAGCTCGGGCAGGTACGCCCCCATCGGCCCGAAGATCAACCCCATCAGCGCCAGCGCCCCGGCCAGCGCCAGCCCAGCGAGAAAGACGGACCTGGTCTCCATCAGCGGGAACATCACCAGCCCCCACACGGCGGCCACGCCGGTGCCCGCGATCAGGGTGCGCCGCCGGCCCAGCCGGTCGGAGACCATCGCCGAGACCACGGTGCCCGCCGCCATGAACACGACGCCGATCATGGTGAGCGCGAGCATCGTGGTCTTCGGGATCTCCAGCTCGCTGGTCCCGTACGCCAGGCAGTAGGTGGTGGCGGTGTAGAAGAGCGTGTACGCGATGGTCATGGCGCCGGCGCCGAGCAGCACCCGCCGCCACTGGTGCCGCATGAGCCCGGCGAACGGCACCTTGGCGATGCGCCGCTGGTCCATCGCCTTCTGGAAGACGGGTGTCTCGGAGATCTTCAGCCGTACGTAGAGACCGACGATCACGAGCAGCAGGCTCGCCACGAACGGCAGCCGCCACCCCCAGCTCCCGAACGCGTCGTCGCTGAGCGTCTCGCCGAGCACGAGGAACAGCCCGTTGGCCACGATGAAGCCGACCGACGGGCCGAGCTGCGGGAACATCGCGTAGAGCCCGCGCTTGCCGGGCGGCGCGTGCTCGGTGGCCAGCAGCGCCGCACCACCCCACTCGCCTCCGAGGCCGATGCCCTGCGTGAACCGCAACAACACCAGCAGCACGGGCGCCATGACGCCGATCGCCGCGTAGCCGGGTAGCAGCCCGATCGCCACCGTCGACAGGCCCATCACCAGAAGCGACACGACGAGCATGGACTTGCGGCCGATCCGGTCGCCCCAGTGCCCGAACACCGCCGAGCCGAGCGGGCGCGAGAGGAAGGCGACGGCGAACGTCGAGAACGACGCCAGGGTGCCCGCCACCGGGTCGAGGTCGGGGAAGAAGGCGGCGTTCAGCACGAGGGCCGCGGCGGTGCCGTAGATGTAGAAGTCGTAGAACTCGATCGCGGTGCCGATGAGGCTGGCCGCCGCGACCCTTGACCTGCTGGGGGCCGCCGTCTGGGGGGTTGTCGTCATTGGGGTCTCACCATGCGGACTAGCGTCTTGTGAAGCGATACGCGAACGCTATCAGCTGGCGCTATGTCGCATCAGATAGGTTCGTAGCCGGATCTCCCCGGGAAAGGAGCAGGCTTGGCCATCGACCTGGTCATCTTCGACTGCGACGGCGTGCTCGTGGACAGCGAGCCCATCTCCACACGCGTGGGCACGGCCGCGCTGCGGCGTCTGGGCTGGACGATCGACGAGGCGGAGTACGCCGAGCGTTTCGTGGGCTGCACCAACGAATACTGGGCCGAGCAGGTCGGCGAGACGCCACCTGGCTGGCGCGAGCAGCTCATCGCCGAGCACAAGGCCGCGATGATGGCGGAACTGCGGGCCATCGAGGGCGTCGAGGCGGCGATGGACCAGCTCACGGTGCCGGCCTGCGTGGCCTCCAACGGCCGGCACACCACGATCCGCCGCAGCCTGGAGCTCACAGGGCTGGCCAAATGGTTCGACGGGCGGGTGTTCAGCGCCGAGGACGTGGCCAGGGGCAAGCCGGCGCCCGACCTGTTCCTGCACGCGGCGGACACGATGGGGGTGCCGCCGGAGCGGTGCGTGGTGGTGGAGGACAGCCCGTTCGGGGTGACGGCGGCGATGAGCGCGGGCATGCGCTGCCTGGCCTACGCCGGCGGCTTCACCCCCGCCGGCCGCCTCGCGGGCCTGGGCGCCACGCTCTTCCACGACCCCGCCGCCCTGCCGCGACTGATCACCTCGCTCGGCTGAGCACACGTCACGGGCGCGCCGCCGCCCGTCAGGCGCGGAGCTTGACCACGTACCGGTAGCGGTCACCGCGGGCGGCCGACCGGGTGTATTCGACCGGCCTGCCCGCCCGGTCATAGGTCCACCGCCTGATGACGATGATCGGGCTGCCGACCGGGACGTCGAGGACGCGGGCCTCGCGCTCGTCGGCGGCCTCGGCGTGGATGCTCTCCGTGGCCTCGGCGACCTTGATGTCGAGGTCTTCCGCGAGTGAGGCGTACAGGGACTGGCGGCGGGTCAGGGCCTCCGGGTCGATCCGCGAGCCGATGCGGTCGGGAAGCCACGAGTCGAGCAGGGCGAAGGGCGAACCCGAGCCCGTCCGCACCCTGCGGACCAGCCAGGCGACCTCGGAGGGGAGGAACCCGAGGATCTCCAGGGGAGGGCTGGGGTCGGGGCGCACCTCGACCTCGGTGATGCCCGGCTGCAGGCCCAGGTCGCGCAGGAGCACGGTGAAGCTGCGCAGGTTGCCGAGGGAGTGGCTGATGCCGAGGTCGGCGTTGACGTAGCTGCCGGATCCGCGGCGCCGGGTGATGAGGTTGGCCGCGGCGAGGTGGTTCAGCGCCACCCGCACGGTGTTGCGGCTGACGCCGTACTCGTCGGTGAGCGCCTCTTCGGACGGCAGGCGCTGCCCCGGTTTGTAGCGGCCTTCGAGGATGTGCGTGCGCAGCGAATCAGCCACGATCTCGTGCGCATGGCGCTTGGTCATGCGGGCCCATCTCCCCTCGCTCGCGAACCCGGCGCAGACCGAAGTACCAGTCAACTAGCTCCATGCACAACATATACCAACAACATCCAGATTTGTACCTACAACTCTTGACACTCATTGGTACTAATTCTTACGGTGGCCGCGTCGGGCGACTACGGGGCGCGCCTACAGACCTGTCCGTTCGTCTCCTCGGGATGCGATATGCGAAACATCAGTGCCGGGCTCGTGGCCATCCTCACGGCCGTCGCCCTGGCGGCCTGTTCGACCGTGGGAGGGCCGGCCGGTCAGAGCGCCGCGCCCAGCACCGGTGACGGCGAAGGGCCGAAGGTGGCCTTCGTCTCCCAGGTGGAGGGCGTACCCTACTTCTCCGCCTTCAAGGAGGGCGCGGAGAAGACGGCGGAGTCGCTCGGCATGTCGTACACCCAGGCGGGGCCCTCCACCGCGGACGCGACCGAACAGCTGCGCATCTTCAACAGCCTCGTCCAGCAGGGCTACGACGCGATCGCGGTGTCCCCGCTCGACCCCCGGTCGATGAACCCGGCCATTGCGGCCGCGCGGAAGAAGGGCATCGTCGTGGTCACCTCCGACGCCGACGCGCCCGACAGCGAACGCCAGGTGTTCGTGCAGCAGGCCTCCGACGCCGCGCTCGGCGCGACCGTGATGGACGAGATCGCCAAGGCCATGGGCGGCACGGGCAAGTACGGCATCGTGTCGGGGGCGGCCGACACGCAGACGTTCAACAGCTGGGTGGCTGAGGCGCGCAAGCGGCAGGAGTCCACCTATTCCGCCATGGAGCTGGTGGGCGGCGTGCGCTACACCGCCGACACCGCGCAGGCGCTCAAGGAGGCGCAGGACCTCATGACCGCCTACCCCGATCTCAAGGCGATCATCGCGGTGCCGTCGACCGCGGTCCCCGGAGTGGCGCAGGCCGTCCAGAACGCCGGCAAGGCGGGAAAGGTGGCGGTCTCCGGCTTCGGGTCGCCGCGGACGGCGCGCCCGTACGTCGAGTCCGGCGTGATGACCTCCACCGTGCTCTGGGACGTGCCGAACCTGGGCGTGCTGACCGTCTGGGCGATGAAGCAGCTCATGGACGGCAAGGAGTTCGCCCCGAAGAACACCGTGCCGGGCCTGAAGGACCCCGTCGAGTATTCCGCGGCGACCACGACGCTCGTCATGGGCCCCCCGATGGTCTTCACCAAGGCGAACATCGCCCAGTATGACTACTAGGAGCGACGTGCGGCCCATCCTCTCGGTGTCCGGCCTGTCCAAGAGCTTCGGAGCCACCACCGCCCTCACCGACGTCGGCTTCACGCTGGGGGCGGGCGAGCGGCTCGCGGTGCTCGGCGAGAACGGCGCCGGCAAGTCCACCCTCATCAAGATCATCGCTGGCGTGTATCCGCCCGACGGCGGCGAGATGGTCCTGGACGGCGCACCGCACCGGCCGGCCTCCCCTGGAGCCGCGCTGGCCGGCGGCGTCAGCGTCGTCTACCAGGAGCCGTCGTTCTTCCCCCGGCTGTCGGTGCTGGAGAACCTCTACGTCGGCCGCGAGCCCCGCGACCGCGCGGGCCAGGTCGACTGGCGCCGGATGCGCGGGAGGGGCGAGGAGCTGTTCCGGCGGCTCGACGTCCCCGTGGAGCTGCTGACCCGGCGCATGGACGCGCTCAGCCTGGCCGAACAGCAGTTGGCGCTGATCGCCCGGGCGGTCGACGTCGAGGCCAAGGTGCTGATCCTCGACGAGCCCACCTCGATCCTGACCGACGCCGAGGTCCGCAGGTTGTTCCTCATCGTGCAGCGGCTCTCCGAGGCCGGCGTGGGCGTGCTGTACATCACCCACCGCTTCGAGGAGCTCGAGCACGTCGCCGACCGGTTCATCGTCCTGAAGGACGGCAGGCTCGCCGGTGACCTGCCCGCCTCGGAGGCCGACCACGACAGGATCCTGGAGATGATGTCCGGCAGACCGGTCAACGCCGCCATCAGCCGCTCGCCCGCCCGGCCCGGCCCGGTCGTGCTGGAGACCTCAGGGCTCACCGTGCCGGGAGCCGTGTCGGACGTCGACCTGACCGTCCGCGGCGGCGAGGTGGTCGGCCTGTACGGACTCGTCGGAGCCGGGCGTACCGAGCTGGCTCTGACCGTCTTCGGCGTGCTGCGCCCCAGCGCGGGAACCATGCGGGTGGACGGCGAGCCGCACACGCCGCGCGGACCGCGCGACGCCATGGCCCGCGGCATCGCCTACCTGCCGGAGGACCGCAAGACGCTCGGCATCTTCCCCGGCATGGACACCCTCAGCAACATCACGGCCGTCAAGCTGCCGGACCTGCTGGGCCGGCTCGGCGTCATCCGCCGCACCGAGGAGCGCGAGCTCGCGACCTCGTGGATCGACCGGCTGCGCATCAAGGCCCCGTCACCGGCCTTCCCCGTCACCGGCCTGTCCGGCGGCCACCAGCAGAAGACGCTTTTCGCCCGGCAACTCGCCACCGAACCCAAGATCCTCATCCTGGACGAGCCGACCCGGGGCATCGACGTGGCCACCAAGACCGACATCCAGCAGCGCCTGGTGGAGGTCGCCCGCGACGGCACCGCGGTGCTCGTCGTCTCCAGCGACCTGCCCGAGCTTCTCGCCGTCTCCGACCGCGTCTACGTCATGCGCGAGGGCCGCATGGCCGCCGAGCTGAGCGGCGACGACCTGACCGAGGACGCGGTGCTGCGCGCCACGATGGGGGTGAACCGGTGACCACGACCACCGTCCCCTCCGCGTTCGCGCCCTCCGCGCGGATGCTGGTCCTGCTGCGCAACGCGCTGCTGCCGATCCTCCTGGTCGCAGAGGTGATCTTCTTCACCGTGGCCGCCCCCGGCTTTCTGTCCGCGGCCAACCTCGCCAACGTGGTGATCAACTCGGCCGACCTGGCGCTGCTGGCCGCCGGGGTGACGCTGGTCGTCCTGCTGGCCGGGATCGACGTGTCGGTCGGCCCGATGCTCGGCGTGGTCGCGTGGGTCGGCGCCACGCTCTTCGTCGCCGGCATGCCGCCACTGCTCGTCGTCGTGATCTCCGTGCTGCTCGGCGGCGCGCTCGGCGCGATCAACGGCGGCCTGGTCGTCGGCGGGCGGATCTCCCCCATCATCACCACGCTGGGCACCGCCGCCATCTTCAAGACCGTGCTGTTCGTCCTCTGGAACAGCACCGACGTCTTCGCCGGCCCCGTCGTGCCCGCGCTCGGCCCGGCCCGCGCCGGCGGAATCCCCCTGGTGGGCCTGGTCGTGCTGGCCGTGTTCGGCGTGCTGGCGTACGTGCTGCGGCGCCGGGTGTTCGGCCGGCGGCTGTTCGCCATCGGCAACGACGCGGAGGGCGCGCGGCTGCTCGGCGTACCCGTCGGCCGGACGGCGTTCGCGGCGTACGTGCTCGTGGGCGTCCTCGTCGGCGTCGCGGCGCTCATCTACGTGGGCAGGGTGGGCGTCGTCCAGGCCACGGCCGGCAACGAGCTCACCCTGCCCGCGATCGCCGCCGTGGTCGTCGGCGGCACCAGCATCCTCGGCGGTGAGGGCGGCGTGCTGCGCACCCTCGGCGGCCTGGCCTTCATCGCGCTGCTGCAGAACGGCGTGGTCCTGATGGGCGTGCCGCCGTTGTGGAACGGCGTGCTGGTCGGGGCGGCCGTCGCCCTCGCGGTGGCCTTCGACGTGCTGACCCGGCGCACCCTCGACAAGCGGATCGGAGCCAAGAAATGACAACGGGAGCCCTGCCCCGGCGGTCGATGCGGGACCGCGTGAGCGATCGCAGGGTGTTCCTCGCCGTGCTCGTCGTCGCCCTCGGCGCGCTGATGAGCCTGCTGTCGCCGTACTTCCTCGAGGTGGCCAACCTCCTGGCGATGACGCAGTACGGCGCGGTCATCGGCCTGCTGGCCCTCGGCGTGTCGCTGGTCATCCTCGGCGGCCGGGGCGGCATCGACCTGTCCGTCGGGTCCGCGCTCAGCCTGTCGGGCATCTTCATGGGCCTGCTCGCCCAGAACCTCGGGCTCAGCCCGTGGCTGGCCGCGCTGGTGACCGTCGCCTTCGGCGCGCTGCTCGGCTCCGTCAACGGCTTCATGGTCGCCCACCTGGGCCTGCCCCCGCTGATCGTCACGCTGAGCACGCTCTTCCTGTACGGCGCGCTCGCCCAGGTGCTGACCCACGGAGGCCAGCTCGGCGGGTTCAACCGGCAGGGCTTCGCCGCCCTCGGGCAGACCGCGATCCTCGGCGTGCCCGCACAGGTGCTCCTGGTGCTGGCGCCCGCGTTCGCCGTGGCCATCTGGGCGCAGAACCGCACCGCCTTCGGCCGGCGGCTGCACCAGATCGGCACCAGCGACCGGGCCGCGACCCTGGCCGGGGTCGACGTGGGCAAGCTCAGGTTCCGGCTGTACTGCCTGTCCGGCGCGCTGGCCGCGCTCGGCGGCGTGGTGACCAACGCGTGGCTGCTCACGGCCCGGCCCAGCGCCGGCCTCGGGATGGAGCTGCAGGCGATCACCATCGCGGTGCTCGGCGGCATCCACATCTTCGGCGGCCGCGGGCACCTCAGCGGTGTCCTGCTGGCGCTCGTCGTCGTGGTGGTGCTGTCCTGGGGGCTGCAGCTGGCCCAGGTCGGCAACTCCGTGCAGACCGGCATCCTCGGCCTGGTCCTGGTCGGCGCCGCCCTGCTGAACAACCTCCTCAGCCGGAGGGCTCCCGGATGACCGCCACGAACCCGCGGCCGCTGGACGTGCTGGCGGTCGGAGACGCCAGCGTCGACTACTTCGTCCGGGTGCCCCACATCGCCACCGCCGACGGCAAGGCGATCGGGCGGCTGCTGAGCATCCAGGGCGGCGGCATGAGCGCCAACCTGGCCGCCGCCGCGCGGTTCGCCGGAGCCCGCAGCGGCCTGGTCACCGCCGTCGGCTCCGACGAGCCCGGCCGCCAGGCGCTGGACCGGCTGGCCGCCCACGGCGTGGACGTCTCCGCGAGCGTCACCGTCGCCGGCGGGCACACCTGGTTCTGCGTGGTCCAGCTCGACGACACCGGCGAGAAGTCCCTCGTCGGAGCGGTGACCGAGGTCAAGATTCCGGCCACGGGACAGGTCTCCGACGACCTGCTCCGTACGGCCAGGGTCGTCGCCCCGCTGGCCGACGACCTGGACTGGGCGCTCGACCTCGCCACCCGGGCCCGCGCGAGCGGGGCGGCCGTGGCCGTGGACCTCGAACCCGACGCCGTCACCGGGCGCCGGGACAAGACGCTCGCCCTCGCCCGCGCCAGCGACCTCGTCTTCTGCAACCGGGGCGCGGTCGAGGTGCTGGCCGGCGGCGACCCCGGGCGCTGCGCCGAGCTGCTCATCTCCGCCGGCGCGTCCGTCGTCGTCGTGACCGGCGGGCGCGACGGCGCGGCCTGCCACAGCCGGGAGGAAAGCTGGCACGCGCGCGGGCCGGAGGTCGAGGTCGTCGACACCACCGGCGCCGGAGACGCCCTGGCCGGGGCGTTCACCGGGTCCTGGATCCTCGGGCACTCCCTCGCCGGCAGCCTGCGCGCCGGCGTCGCCGCCGCCTCCCTCTGCGTGGGCCGCCTCGGCTCACGCGCCTACCTCGACGCCGGCACCGGCCTCGAGACATCCCTGCGGAACGTCACCCTCGACGCCGCACCCCGTCTACAAGGAATCCGATGACCACACTTCTCGACCGCATCCACGGCAGCCTGGCCGCCGCCTGCATCGCCGACGCCCTCGGCGCGCCCACCGAGGAACGCTCCATCCCGGAGATCCGGGAACTGTTCGGCCGCAGGGTCGAGAGCTTCCACGCGCCGCTGCCCGACGCGCCGTACGCGGTCGGGCGCGGACCCGCCCAGATCACCGACGACTCCAGCCAGATGTTGCTGCTCGCCGAGGCGTTCATCGAGCACGACGGGGAGGTCACCCCCGAGGTCATGGCGCGCCTGCTCATCGGCTGGTCCGGCAACCCCTCCTACTATCCCCACTTCGCCGGCCCCACCACGCGCAAGGCCATCGAACGCCTCAAGGCCGGCGACGACCCCTGGCAGGTGGGCAAGGCGGGACGCATCATGAGCGAGGGCGCCAGCAACGGCGGCGCCATGCGGGTCGCCCCCGCCGGTCTGGTGCACCCCGGCGACGTCGAGGGCGCCGTCCGCGCGGCACACCTGACCTGCGTACCGAGTCACCACACGAACATCGGCGTCGCCGGGGCCGCGGCCATCGCCGCCGCGACCGCCGTCGCCTGCGTCGACGGCGCCGACCTGTTCCAGGTCGTACGGGCGGCGCGGCGCGGCGCCGAACTCGGCGAGGCCCTCGGCGGCGAGCAGGGCCGGCACGTCCCCGGCCCCTCCGTCGCCCAGCGCATCGACCTCGCCGTCACGCTCGCCGTGCAGTCCCGCGACCTGGACGACGCCATCGAGCGCATCGCCTCCGTCATCGGCACCGGCCTGCCCGCGGCCGAGGCCTGCCCGGCGGCCATCGGCCTGCTGGTGGCGGCCGGCGGCGACCCGTTCCAGACCGCGGTCGCGGCGGCCACCGCGGGCGGCGACTCCGACACGGTCGGCTGCATGGCCGCCGCCGTCGCGGGGGCGCTCAACGGCATCGCCACGGTGCCCGCCGCGGCGCTCGCCCGGGTGGAGGAGGCCAACGGGCTCGACCTGTCCCGCGTGGCCGCCCGGCTCACCGCCGTCGCCCGCCCGGTCCCCGTGGGCAGCGGGACATGAACCCCCGGGGCCGGGCGGGACTTCAGCCCTGCCCGGCGCCGCCCGGCGGGACGTGAGCCCCGCCCGGACAGGAGGACGGTCTCAGCCGGCGCCCACCGAGGCCAGGGTGGATCCGGTGCGGGTCTTGGTGACCTTGAGCCGGGCGGGGATCCGGGACCTGAGCTCGGCGACGTGGCTGACGATGCCCACCGCCCGCCCGCCGTCGCGCAGCCCGTCGAGGATGTCGAGGACGCTGTCGAGGGTGTCCTCGTCGAGGGTGCCGAAGCCCTCGTCCACGAAGAGCATGCCGAGCTCCGCGCCACCGGCCTCCGCCGTGACGACGTCGGCCAGGCCCAGCGCCAGGGCGAGCGAGGTGATGAAGCTCTCGCCCCCGGACAGCGTCGCAGGGTCGCGGTCGACGCCGGTCCAGCCGTCGGCCACCCGCAACCCCAGCCCGCCGCCGGAGCGGGCGCGGGACCCGGCCGTCTTCCGCAGGTCGTGGCGTAGCAGGTAGCGCCCGCCCGACATGTGGTCGAGGCGTTCGTTCGCGGCGTCCACGACCTGCCGCAGCCGCTCGCCCAGCACGAACGACGACAGGCTCATGCTCCACCGGTTGTCGCTGGACGTGCCACCGGCCAGCGCCGCCAGCCGCTCGGCCAGCCGGTGCCGGTCGGCGGCCGGGCGCCAGCGTTCGAGCCTTTCGGCCAGCTCGGCGTGCAGCTCCTCCAGCCGCGCCACCCTCGCCACGGCCCGGTCGCGAACGCTCGACAGCCGCGTGTGCGCCTCCTCCAGGACGTCGCGCTCCGCCTCGATCGCGGCCAGGTCGGGCGCGGGTTCGGCCGCGGCGGCGACCAGCTCGGGGTCGGCCAGGGTGCTCATGACGGCGGCGTGCTCGTCGTCGAGGCGGCGCAGCAGCTCCGCCTTGCGCTCCCGCTCGGCCGGGCTCCTGACCGCCGCCTCCGCTTCCGCGACGTCCGCGAACCCGGCCTCGGCCGCCGCCTCTTCCGCCGCCTGCCGGGCCCTGGCCAGCTCGTCATGGGCCGCTGCCGCCGCCTGCGTGGCCTCGCGGGCCTCCCGCAGCAGCTCGGCCTCGTCGCCGAGCCTGGCCAGGCGGGCGGTCAGGGTCGGGTCGCCGCCCCGCGCCGCGTCCAGCCGCGCCCCGAGCCTTCCGGCGTCGCCGCTCAGCTCCTCATGTCTCGTACGGCAGGCCGCCAGCCTCGCGCCGACCCTGCGGCGCTCCTCCTCCTGGTCCTGACGTTCACGGTGGAGCCGCGCCGCCTCCCTGGCCAGCTCGTCCTCCCGTCCGGCCGACTCCCGCAACCTCCGCAGCTCCTTCTCGGCCTCGGCCAGCACGACCGCGCCGTCGACCTCCTGCGCGCCGTGGGAACCCCCATCACCCGCCACCACCGGCGCAGCGGGGTCGTTGTGCGCGGCGCCCGAACTCGGAAAGGCGCCGGCCGCCGGCGGGGCATCGGCTTGTCCTGGCGGTCCGGCGACGCCCGCTGTGGCGACGCCGGTCGTGGCGAGGCGGGCCTGGAGGCGGGCGCGCTCGGACTGGAGATGGGTGAGGTGAGCGCGGTGCCCGGCGAGGCTCTCCGCGATCTCCATGGCCCGGTCTGCGACCTGCTCGCGTTCGGTCTCGACGCGGTCGAGCGCGTCCGCCAGGGCAGGCTCACGGGCCGCCGTCGCCTCCAGACCGGCGACCTCCTCCTCCGCTCGCGACACCCGCTCCTCGGCCTCCGCCACGCCAAGGCCTCCCGTGGCCTCGGCCGCGTCGGCGTGACGGGACTCCAGCGAGGCGAGCGCGCGTTCCGCCGCCTCGCGTTCGGCGAGGGCGGCCTCGTGCTCCGTCTCGGCCGCGTGCTCGTCGTCGGCCGAAGGGGCGCTCGGGGCGGGAGCGGCAGGAGCGGGATGGTGGTCGGAGCCGCACACCGCGCACGGCTGCCCGTCGGCCAGGTCGCGGGCCAGCTCCGCCGCCATGCCGTCGATGCGGGCCTGACGCAGGTCGAGCCACCGTTCGCGCAGTGTCTGGGCCTGGTCGACCAGCACCTGATGGGAGGCGACGGCCGCGTCCAGCTCCGCGGCGAGGCTCTCCCGGCGGTGCGCGGCCTCCAGCGCGAGCCTGGCGGCGTCAAGGCTCGCGGCCGCCGCCGGGATGGCCGCCGCCTGCGCGCGTACGTCGGCCAGGGCCGCGTTCGCGTCGGCGATCCGGCCAGGGAGCTCGGCCTGGGCGGCGAACACCTCGGCCTCGCGCTCCGACAGCTCGACCAGCTCGGCCGCCAGCCTGGCCAGCTCGTCGTCGATCTCGATCAGATGGGCGGCGGCGTCGCGTACGGCCTGCGCCGCCGGGATCCTGGCGGCGTCCGTACGCGCCTCGGCGAGCACGCGCTCGGCCCGCTCGATGAGGCCGGGCAGGACGGCCAGCCGCTCCGCGACGGACTCGTCGGCTTCGACCAGGGCGGCCAGCTCGCCTTCCACGCGCAGAAGGTCGCGCCTGACCACCGACAGCCTGGCCTCTTCCGTGAGCAGCTCCGACAGCCGCGCGATCTCGGCCTGCCGCTCGCCTTCGAGCCCCGCCAGCTCGGCGGCGGCATTGCCCCCCTGGCGTGCCGGATCTGGCGTGTGGTCGGTGGGCCGCCCGGAGGAGGGACTGCCGGGGGCGGGTGGGGTGGTGGTCAGGAGGGGGCGTGCTCGGGCGAGGGCGTCGGCGGCCAGGGTGCGGGCCTTGGCGACGGCTTCTGCGCGTTGCCTGGCAGCGGTGACGAGCGGGATGACGCGGTCGGCCCTGGCGGCGTCGTCGAGCACGGCCTGCAGGTCGGCTCTCTCGTCGGCACGCTCGTCGAGGGTGCGGCGGAGGGTGAGCGCCTCGGCGTGGCGGCGCCGGCGGTCGGCCAGGGAGGCGGCCTGTTCGTGACGGAGGCGGGCCGAGCGCAGCGCCTGGCCGGCTGCTGCCTGCTCCTCGGTGGCGCCTCGCACGACCGCCCGCGCGGCGTCGAGCAGAGCCCCGGCCCAGCGCAACGGGTCGGCCTCCGGCGTGAGCCGCTGGGGCTCGTCGCCGGGGCCTTCCGTCGGTCCGGTCGTCGGGGTCGAGGAGGCCGGCGTGCCTCCCCCGAGCGCTGCGACGGCACCCCGCTCGTACGAGGACAAAGCGGAGTCTCCGGACGCGGGGGCGGCGAGGAGGGCGTCGCCGGCGGCCTCCTCGACGCGTTTGATCGCGAAGTCGACCTGCTGCCTCAGCTCCTGGGCCTCGCGCCAGGCCCGTTTGCGGTGCTCGGCCAGCCACGCCTCCGCCTGGGTGAAGATCTTGACGGTGAACAGCCGTTCGAGCAGTTTGGCGCGTTCGTCGCCACCGGCCCGCAGAAACTTGGCGAACTCCCCCTGCGGCAACATCGCCACCTGGCAGAACTGGTCGGCGTTCATGCCGAGCAGCTCGCCCACCAGGTGCCCCGCCTCGTCGAGCCGGGTGGTCAGCCCCTGCCATGACGACCCCCGCCGCTCGGAGACGACGACCTTGGCCTTCTCCTCTGTGAACCCGGTGCCGCGCAGCTTGGGCCGCTGCCAGGTGGGTGAGCGCTGGATGCGGAGTAAGCGGCCGCGGATCGTCACCTCGAGCGTGACCGCGGGCCCCGTCGTGCGCGGGGCGTGGTCGCAGCGCAGGCTGCGGGCGTTGTTGCGCTGGCCGGGGACCTGGCCGTAGAGGGCGAAGCAGAGCGCGTCGAGGATCGTGGTCTTGCCCGCCCCCGTGGGCCCGTGGACGAGGAAGAGGCCGGCCTCCGCAAGGGCGTCGAAGTCGACGGTCTCGGTGCCGGGAAAGGACCCGAAGGCCGTGAACGTGAGCCGGTGCGGCCGCATCTATGCCATCGTCTCCTTCACCCTCGATGCCTCGATGGCCTGTCTTAGCAGGGATTCCTCGTCAGGTGCCGCAGGCTCGCCGCGCACCTCGCGGACGAAGTCGAGGGCGACCTCGGCCTCGGGCCGCCCGCTCAGGCGCGCGGGCCGGGCGGCGGGGGTGGCGCCCTCAGGCTCGAAAGCCAGGGCGAGGGTGTGGGGGAATCGGGCGCGCAGCCGCTCCATGGCGGATTTGGGCCGGACGGCGTCGGTCAGGGTGACGTGGAGCCAGTGGTCTTCGAGACGGGCGTGCAGCGGGGAGGTGAGAAGGTCGTCGAGTCGGCCCTTCAGGGTGCCGACGGGGCGGGGCACGGGGGCGGCCACGAACTCCGCCTCCTCGCCCAGCGTGACCAGCCAGGAGCCCTTGACGTGGCCGGCCTCCGAGAAGGAGTAGGCCAGCGGCGAGCCCGAGTAGCGCACGGTCTCGGACATGCGCTGTCGCCCGTGCAGGTGGCCGAGCGCGACGTAGTCGACCCCGTCGAAGACCGGCAGGGGCACGTGGGCCACCCCGCCCACGCTGATGTCGCGCTCGCTGTCGCTGGCCTGCCCGCCGGTGACGAAGCAGTGCGACAGGACCACGGAGGCGCGGTGGCGGGCGGCGTCGGCCCTGACGCGGGTCATCGCGTGGGTGAGCGCCGCGGTGTGGCTGCGGTCGGGCAGCTCCCAGCCGGCCCGGACCAGCTCGGGCTCCAGGTAGGGGATGCCGTAGAAGGCGACGTCGCCGACCAGCACCGGCTCCCACGCCTGGTCGGGGCGCGTGCGCACGTGCACCCCCGCCGTCTCGAACAGCGCCGAGCCGAACCTGAGCCGCAGCGCCGAGTCGTGGTTGCCGCTGATCAGGACCACCCGCGCCCCTGCGGCGCGCAGCCGGGCCAGCGCGTCGTCGAGCAGCGCGACCGCGTCGACCGGCGGCAGCGCCCGGTCGTAGACGTCTCCGGCGATCGCCACGACGTCGACCCGCTCGGCCCGCACCGTCTCCACCAGGTGGTCGGCGAACGCCGCCTGCGCCGCGAGCAGGCTCTCGCGGTGGAGCGATCGCCCGAGATGCCAGTCGGACGTGTGCAGGATGCGCATGTCGCAGGAAGCTAACAGGTCTCACTGACAAATGCGGGATCACCTGTCTCACGACCCGGGAGTACGCTGGACGATCGGCGGGCAAACCAACGCACATGGGGAGGCCGATGCGCACGGGCCGTGGCACCTTGAGCGTGGCCGCCGGTCTGGTGCTGGTGGCTCTCGCGACGGTCGGATACGTCCTGCCACCCGCGTTCGACCCGCCGCCGCTCAAAGCCGATCCAGCTTTCCAGTCGATTCCGGCCCAGCCGGTCGCCGAGCTGAAGCCGGTGGTGGCGACCGCCTCCGTCCGCAGGGAGCAGATCTCGGTCGCGGGCGAGGGGCAGCGCCTGGAGGGGACGCTCCGGGTGCCGCTGACGCCTGGGCGGCATCCGGCGATGGTGTTCGTGTCCGGCTCGGGGAACGGGTCGCGGACCGAGTTCACGCCGCAGGCGGAGTTCCTGGCCATGGCGGGCGTGGTGACGATCGCGTTCGACAAGCGCACGATCGGCTACAACTTCCGCGACCGCGACTTCGGGCTGCTCGCCGACGACGCGCTGCGCATGGTGGAATATCTGCGCACCCTTCCCGAGGTGGATCCTTCGCGCATCGGGCTGTGGGGGGTCAGCGAGGGCGGATGGGTGGTGCCCGTCGCGGCGGCGAAGAGCAGCGCGGTGAAGTTCCTGGTGATGGTGTCCTCGCCGAACGTCTCCCCGCTGCGCCAGGTCGCGTGGGCGCTGAACGAGCAGTTGCTCAGGCTGCACGCCCCGATCGGCGTCCGCGACCTGCTGACCAGGGCGATGGGCGGGGTGGGCTTCGACTTCCTGCGCTACGACGCGATGCCGGCCTTAAGCCAGGTCAGGCAGCCGGTTCTGGCGTTCTACGGCACCACCGACCCCTCGATTCCCTTCGTCGAGTCCACCCAGGCGCTGATCACGGCCATGAAGAAGGCGGGCAACGACGACTACACGATCCGCTTCATGGCGAGTGGCGACCACGCGATGCGGGTCCACGGCGGTGACTTCACCCAGGGTTATCTGGAGACCCTCGCCAACTGGATCATCGGCCTGCCGGGCACCGCCGAGCCGTCGGTGCACATGGCGGGCGCCACCCCGGTCCAGCGGTTCGAGGCCAGCGACGTGCCCGCCGCCCCCTGGTACGCGGGCGGCACGATGCTGGGGCTGACGATCTGCCTGGCCGCCGTCGGCTACGTGGCGGGGCCGGTCGCCGCCATGGTCGTGCGCCTGCGCGGCCGCGCGGGCGTCACCGCCGAGGCCAACGCCCGCCTCTGGCCGCCGCTGCGGCGCAGGCTGAGCAGGATCGCGTGGACGAGCCTCGGCCTGCTGGTGTCGGTGGTGGCTTTCATCACGCTGCTGGTGCTGTTCTCGGTGAACCAGGCGGGCGCCTGGCCCGCCGTGCTGGCCGGCTGGCTGGTCGTGCGGGTGCTGGCGGTGTGGATGCTGGTGCAGGAGGTCACGGCGGTGGCGGCGCTCGTGTCGGCGCTGCGCGAGGGCATGCGGCCGAGCCGCTGGCAGCACGTGGCGATCGCGGGCGTGCTGGGCGGCACCGGCCTGCTGATGGTGGCGGCGGCCTACTACGGGCTCTTCTCGTTCCCGTGGTAGACGAAGGCGTTCATCCAGCGGTCGAGCTCGCCGAACACCTGCTTGCGCACCGGCTCGGCCGACAGCACCAAATCGTGCAGGCCGTCCGCGATGCGCACGCACGTGACGTGCGGACCGACCGAGGTGGACCAGCGGGCCATGTGCCGGGGGTCGAGCACGATGTCGGCCGCGCGCGCCTCGGGAACGAAGTCGCGTACGCGCAGCCCCGTCGCCGAGGTGAGCACGAGCACCGGCACGTCCACCGACAGGCCGGCGTGCAGCCGCCGCTGGGCCCTGCGGATGGCGGCCAGCCACATGGCGTGCACTGAGAAGCCGCCCAGGGGCTTGAGCTCCAGGTCGTAGTCCCATTCGCCCTGCAGGCTGCGGTGCAGCGTCTGCCCGTAGACGGTGCCGGCGCCCAGGGGGAGGACCCAGCGGGTGTAGGACAGGGGCGTCTTGAGCAGGTCGGTGGCCAGGCGCAGCGGCGTGGACACGTTGAGGTCGAAGAACGGGCTGTTGAGCACGAGCCCCTGCACCAGGCCGCGGCCCCGCACCCGGTCGGCCCACAGGGGCGCGATCAGGCCTCCGGTGGAGTGGGCGTTGATCGTCAGCTCGTCGTGGTCCTGCCTGATGATGCGGACGGCCTCGTCGATCTCGGGGAAGTAGTCGGTGACGCTCCTGATCAGGCCCCTGGTCTGGTGGGGCAGCAGTGAGCGGCCGTATTTGCGCAGGTCGAGGGCGTAGAAGTCGATGCCGCGGCTGACGTAGTGCTCGGCCAGGTGGTCCTGGAAGAAGTAGTCGGTGAACCCGTGCAGGTAGAGCACGGCCCTGCGGGTGGGGGTGGTGGCTCTTCTGGCGAGCAGCGTCGCGACGACCGCGCCCTCGAAGTCGTCGGGCAGGGGCAGCACGGTGATCTCGTACACGCTAGACACCATAGGGATCGTCGGGCCACGATGGCACGCCGGGCGGGAGATCCTGGCTGACCGTCATCGGGAATTCGGCGGGCCGTTTCTCCAGGAAGGCGGTCACCCCTTCGACCGCGTCGGGCGCGCCGCCGAGCTCGGTCATGAGCCGGGAGTCGGCCGCGTGCGCCTCCCACGGCGAGGCGGCCGACAGGCCCGACCACATCAGCCTGCGAACGGCGGCCACGGAGACGGCGGAGGTGTTCGCGGCGATCTCCCGAGCCAGCGCGTACGCCGCGGGCAGCAGCTCGTCCGCCGGGTACACCCGCGAGACCAGCCGCCCTTCCAGCGCCTCGGACGCGTGGAAGATCCGGCCGGTGGCCGCCCACTCCATGGCCTGGGCGATGCCGACGATCCTGGGCAGGAACCAGCTGGACGCGGCCTCGGTGACGATGCCGCGCCGCGCGAACACGAAACCGAACCTGGCCGTCTCCGAGGCGAGACGGACGTCCATGGGCAGCGTCATCGTGACCCCGACGCCCACGGCCGGGCCGTTGATCGCGCCGATGACGGGCTTGAGCGACCTGGCGATCCTGAGCGCGACCGTGCCGCCGCCGTCGCGGGGCGCGCCGTTCACGCGTTCCCGCTGCTCGCCGGGCTCGCCGCGGCGCCCGAACGTGTCGCCGCCGCCGCTCAGGTCGGCTCCCGCGCAGAACGCGCGGCCCTCCCCGGTCACCACCACGGCGCGTACGTCGTCGTCCGCGTCGGCCCGGTCGAACGCCTCGATCAGCTCCGCGCGCATGGTGAGGGTGAAGGCGTTGAGGCGTTCGGGTCGGCGCAGCATCACGGTGGCGACACGATCGTCCACCTGGTATCCGATCTCGGTGAAGACCATGAGTAGAATCATATTCGGTTGCTGATGTTCATCCTCCGATAAGGACACATTTCGTATTCGCTGCGTAGGCTGCCGCCTCGATCAGACCTGAGACGGGCCACGTCAGCGGCCCGCCTCGGGCAGCGAACTCCGCGTCTTCGGCGAGCCACACCGGCGGGTCCACCACAAGATGCGGCGATCGCGCCTATGGTGGACATCGCGGGGAAACGGGGAAGGCGTGCGGCAGGCGAAGGAACCGATGAACGCCGGAGCGGTCCTGGGCTGGCTGGTGCTGGGTGCGTTGGCGCCCGGCGCCGCTCATTTGCGCGCCGGATGGCGCAAGACCGGCCTCGTGCTGCTCTCCTGCCACGCCGCCCTGCTGCTGGGCCTGCTCGCCCTGGGCCTGCTGACCGACAACCTGCTCGGCTCGCTGACCGAGAACTCCTGGATGACGGCGATCATCGTCGGCGCGTCCGTGCTGGGCGTGGGGTGGTTCGCCCTCATCGTGCACTCGTTCGTCGTGCTGCGGCCGGGGCGGCTGCCGCAGACGGGGCAGATCGTCACCGGCACGCTCGCGGGACTGCTCGCCGTCATCGTCGTGGTGCCGTTCGGCGTGGTCGCGCAGTTCGTCTGGACCTCGCAGCAGACGCTCGACGGCATCTTCCAGCAGCCCCCCGCCGACGACGGGGCCCCGGAGGCGGCCGAGCCGGAGCCGGAGAACCCGTGGGCGGGCCGGCGCCGGGTCAACATCCTGCTCCTCGGCGGCGACGCCGACGACAACCGGGTCGGCGTGCGCACCGACAGCATGAACCTGGCCAGCGTCGACGTGGAGACCGGCAACACCGTGCTGTTCAGCCTGCCGCGCAACCTGGAGGACGTACGCTTCCGTCCTGGCACGCCGATGGCCGAGCGTTTCCCCGGCGGCTTCCGCCTGCCCGCCGACCCGGGCGGCGGCCGGAGCGACCTGCTCAACAGCGTCTGGGAGTACGCCGACTCGCACCCGGAGATCTTCGGCGGCAAGGAGCACCAGGGCGCCCAGGTGCTGATGGACACGATCGGCTACACCCTCGGCGTCAAGGTCGACTGGTACGCCCTGGTCAACATGTGGGGGTTCGCCCGGCTCATCGACGCCATCGGCGGGGTCACGATCACCGTCGAGAAGGACGTCGTGTTCGGCAGGTACAACGAGGGCCTGGTCAAGGCCGGCACCCGCAAGCTCAAGGGCGCCGACGCGATGTGGTACGCCCGCTCGCGGACGTACAGCGACGACTACACGCGGATGAGCCGGCAGCGCTGCGTGCTCGGCGCCATCCTCGACCAGGCCGACCCGGCGACGGTGCTGACCAGGTTCAACAAGATCGCGCTGGCCACCAAAGAGCTGATCAGGACCGACATCCCGCGGCCGATGCTCAAACACCTGGTGCCGCTCGCGCTGAAGGTCAAGAACGCGAAGGTGTCGAGCGTGCAGTTCGTGCCGCCGCTCATCAACACCGGCTACCCCGACTGGGACAAGATCCGCGACGTCGCCGACAAGGCCATCCGCGACTCGAAGAACACGAAGCCCGCCGTCGCCGCCTCCGCCACCCCGTCGCCGGGACGGGCCGCGAAGACGGGGAAGGCGGACAAGCCCTCGAAGGAGACCACCGAGCCGCCGGCGAAGAAGACCGGCGACGACTCGGACGACCCGGCCAAGGGCCTCACGGACGGCTGCGGCTCCTCCCTGGCGAACGGCTGAGCCGGCGCCCCGGCGGGTGCGGTCAGGGCAGCCTGGTGACGATCCGGCCCACCGGCACGCCGCCGCCCAGCACGTCCACCCGCGCGAACGCGGCCGCCCCGCCGACGTCGCAGCCCATCAGGCGCAGCACCTCCAGCGCGACGGCGGTGGTGGCGCGCGGGCTGCCGTCGATGACCTTCACCGCCACCGAGTGCCCCGACTCCAGCGCCACGACCAGCACACCCTCCGCGCCGCCCTTGGCCAGGGCGCCGGGCAGCGCCCGCATCAGGCCGGTGTTCTGGTGGCCGGTGCCGCCGACGTACTCGGGGTGCTCGCGCATCGCGTCGGCGACCTGGCGCGGCCCGCTCCCCGGCGCGGCGGTCACCAGCCCCCGCACCGCGCGCGCGAGGCCGGTCAGCGTGAGCCCGTACAGCGGCGCCCCGCACCCGTCGATCGCGACGTGCGCGGCCTTCTCCCCCGCCAGTTCCTCGGTGACGGTGCGCACGTGAAGCTGCAGGGGATGCTCGGGAGCCAGGTAGCCGGGCACGTCCCAGCCGACCGCCACGCAGGCGGCGAGCATGGCGGCGTGCTTGCCCGAGCAGTTCATGCGCTCGCGGGAGACGTCCTGGCCCTGCCTGATCAGCTCGTGCATGGTGGGCTGGTCCTCGGGCCACGACGGCGGGCAGGCCAGCGCGCCGGCGCCGAGGCCGTAGTCGTCGAGCAGCTCGCGGACGAGGCGTACGTGGAAGTCCTCGCCCGTGTGGCTGCCCGCCGCGATGGCGAGCCTCGGCCCCGCCAGGGCGGCGCCCGCCGTCAGGCAGGCCAGCGCCTGGAACGGCTTGGCCGACGAGCGCGGCAGCACCGGCGCGTCGACCGGGCCGAACGCCACCTCCGTACGCCCGGAGGGGCCGAGGCCGACGGCGCTGCCGTAGTGCACGCTCTCCACGAACCCCGACCGGATCACTTCGGCGAGCAGGGCGAGTTCAGGCACGTGCGGGTCTCCTTCTGAGCGGGGCGGGCCGGCGGGCCTCCAGCGTGCGGGCCAGCTTGGACAGCGAGGCGTTGACCACTAGGTAGATGAGCGCGACCACGAGGTACGTCTGGATGACCAGGTGGTTGTAGGCGGCCAGGACCTTGCCGCTGTAGAGCAGTTCGCCGTAGCTGACGATGAAGCCCAGCGAGGTGTCCTTGAGCAGGCCGACGGACTGGCTGACGATGGACGGCAGCACGCGCCGGGCGGCCTGGGGCACCACGATCAGCCGCATCGTCTGGAAGCGGGTGAGCCCGACGGCCAGGCCCGCCTCGGTCTGGCCGCGCTCGATCGCGTTGATGCCGGCGCGGAAGATCTCGGCGAAGGCGGCCGCGTTCGAGACGGTCAGTGGCACGACCAGCTTCCAGAACAGCGGCAGGTCCATGCCGTAGCGCGGCAGGGCGAACAGCACGACGTACACCAGCAGCAGGGCCGGGATCGTCCTGACCACCTCGACGTATCCGGCGGCAGGCAGGCGCACCCACCGGCGCGGCGAGAGCCGGCCCAGCGCCAGCAGCAGGCCGAGCGCCATGGACAGCGCCGCGGAGACGACGGCCGCGAGGAAGGTGGACCACAGGCCGTCGAGGAGGTAGCGCCACATGGGCCAGGTGGCGTACGGCTGCCAGCGCGCGGCGTCGAGTTGCCCGTTCGCGGCGAACTGCCGCACGGCCAGGGCGACGAGCGCGACGGCGGCGAGCGTGCCGAGCACGGTCGCGATCCGGATGCGCCTTCTGGCCTTCGGCCCCGGCTCGTCGAAGAGCGCGGTGCTCGTCATCGCGGTGACCGCCTCGGGAGTAGGTGGAGGGTCGTCACCGGAGGATCACCAGCCTCCGTTCGAGCCGCCCGGTGACGAACCCGGCCACGGCGGCGATCAGGGCGTAGGCCACGCCGGCGCCCACGAAGATCAGGATCGGCTGCGCCTCGACGAGGTTGACCCGGTTGGCCGCCGCCGTCAGGTCGACGACGCCGACGGCCGCGGCGAGCGCGGTGTTCATGGTCGTCATGATGAAGATGTTGCCGAGCGGCTGGACGACCGTGCGCAGCGCCTGCGGCAGGATGACGTGCCGCAGCGACTGGCCGAACGTCAGGCCGATCGCCCTGGCGGCCTCGCCCTGGCCCTTCGACACCGAGTTCACCCCCGAGCGCAGGGCCTCGGCGACGTAGGCGCCCTCGTACACCGCGATGACCACGATGGCCGTCTCCAGCAGGCCGGCCTGGATGCCGATCTCCGGCAGGCCGAAGAACGCGAGGACGAGCAGCACGAGCAGCGGCAGGTTCTGGAACGCCTCGACGTAGGCCGTGCCGAGGGCGCGCAGCACCCCGACCGGGCTGACGCGCAGGGCGCAGACCAGCACGCCCAGCACCGCCGCGCCCGCGAAGGACCCGGCGGTGAGCTGGAACGTCACGACCAGTCCCTGCCACAGCTCGGGCAGATGATCCAGCAGGACGGACATCAGGACCCCGGCACGGAGCCGATCCGCGGCGGCTGCGGAGCCTCGCCGGTCACGACGGTGCCGATGGACTTCTTCCAGATCTGCTGCCAGACCCCGGTGTCCTGCGTCTTCTTCAGCCAGTCGTTGAGGAACTTCTTGAACGTGTCGTCACCGTGCTTGAGCCCGATGCCGTAGGGGTCCTCGGTGAACGGCTTCGTGACGATCTCGATCGCCGGGTCGGCCTTGGCGTCGGCGATGAGGATCGTCTCGTCCTGCACGTACGCGACGCCGCGGTCCTGCTTGAGCGCCTGGACGCACTCGGGGTCGCTGCCGAACGTGATGATCTCCGCCTGCGGCGCCAGCTTCTTGATCGCGGGGATCGCCGGGGTGTTCGCGCCCGCCAGGACCTTCTTGCCGTTCAGGTCCTCCGGCTTGGCGATGCCCGTCGTGCCCTTCTTCACCGCGATCGTCAGACCGGAGGTGTAGTAGGGGCCGGCGAACGAGACCTGCTTCGCGCGTTCCTCGGTGATCGTGTACGTCTGGAAGACGACGTCCACGGTGCCGTTGGCGAGCAGCGCCTCACGGGTCTCCGACGCCGAGTTGACGATCTTCACCTTGGGCTCGCCGAGAATGTACGTGGCCAGTGCCTTGCCCATCTCCGCGTCGAACCCCTCGACCTCGCCGGTGACGGGGTTCTGCTGGGAGAGCAGGGGCGCGTCCAGCGAGCCGCCCACGAGGAGCTCGCCGCGCTTCTTGATCTTCTCCATGGTCGAGCCGGGCAGGATCTCGGCCGCCGTCGCGACCGGCGCTTTGGCCAGCACGTCGGGGCCGCTGCTCGGGGACTCGCCCGGCACGGCTGGGCTGCTCGACTCACCGCAGGCCGCCAGGGTTAACACCGCGAGGACGGCGGCGGCGACAAACCTCTTCATGAACAGCTCACTTCCTTCGATATCGAAGATAAGCCGGACCGTAGTAGGAGATTTCGTACTAAGTCAATACGTTGTCGTCTGAAGTCAACGCATGGTAGGTATTTTCACATGAACCAGCGGCTGCCCGTGCAGGGGGCACAGGGTGACCTGCTGCGACTCGTCGCCACCGGCAAAGCCGAGTCACGCGCGGACCTGGCGCGTTTATCCGGCCTGGCCGCGTCCAGCGTGTCGCTGCGGGTCGAGGAGCTCCTCGACGCCGGCCTGCTGGCCGAGGAGGGCTCCGGCACGTCGCGCGGCGGGCGGCGGCCCCGGCTGCTGCGCCTGTCGGACACGGCCGGCGTGCTCGCGGTCGCCGATCTCGGCGCCCACCACGTACGCCTCGGCCTGCTCGACCTCAGCGGCGCCCCGCTCGTGATCGAGGAACGGCCCTGCGAGATCGCCGACGGTCCCCGGGCCACGCTCGACCGCATCGCCGACACCTTCGACGCGCTGCTGGCCGAGCACGTGCCCGCGGCGGTGCCGCTGCGCGGGATCGGCACCGGCATCCCCGGCCCCGTGGACCCGCTCACTCTGCGGGTCGTGACGCCCTCGCGCATGCCCGGCTGGAACGACTTCCCCGTGGCCGAGCACCTTTCCACCCGCTACGACCTGCCGATCCTGGTCGAGAACGACGCCAACCTGATGGCCGCGGGCGAGACACGATGCTGGCCGGACCACCGTAACCTCATGGTCGTCAAGGCCGGCACGGGCATCGGCTGCGGCGTCGTCGTGAACGGCCGCCTGCACAGGGGCCGGGGCGCGGCCGGCGACATCAGCCACGTCCGCGTCCGCTCGGACTCGTCCGTCATCTGCGCCTGCGGCCATCCCGACTGCCTGGAGGCCTACGCCAGCGGCGCCGCCCTGATGGCCGCCCTGTCAGAGGCCGGGATCCCGGTGACCCGCACCGGCGACATCGTGGGCCTGGTCAACGACGCGATCCCCGAGGCGACCAGCCTGGTGCGCAACGCCGGCCGGCGGATCGGCGAGGTCCTCACCGTGCTGGTGAACTTCTTCAACCCGGACGTGGTGGCGGTGGGCGGCAGCCTGTCGGCGGCCGAGCCGCTGATCACCTCGATCCGGGCGGCCGTCTGGGAACGCTGCCTCCCCCTGGCCACCAGGGACCTGGAGGTGGTGCCGGCGCGGGCCGGCCGCGACGCCGCGCTCCTGGGAGCCGGCGCCCTGCTCCTGGAGGCCGCGCTGACCTGACGTGTCACCTGGGCTTCAACCCGCGACGGCGTAGGTCACGGCGCGGTCCTGGCCGAGCCGCGCCCCCTGGCGGAAAGCCGTCGCGAACGCCCTCCCGCCCAGCGCGCGGCGCGCCTGCTCCGTGCACTGCTCGTGCCATGCCGCGTGATACCACAGCCGTTCGGGCGAGGCCCCCATCGCCTGCCACAGCGCGTGGGCCGCGCCCATCAGTTCGGCGGCCCGCCGGTGTTCCTCGCGGGCGCCCGCGATCCACGCCAGCACCTCCAGGCACTGGGTGAGGCACCAGCGGTCGTTGACGTCCCCGGCGAACAGGGCCGCCGACGTCACCAGTGCCTCGGCCCGTCGGCAGTCGCCCAGGTTCCAGCGTGCGACACCGAGCGCCAGCTGGGCGTACGCGCGGGAGACGCGCGTGTGGTGCTTCTCGCAGAGCGCGAGCAGTTCCTCGCCGAACTCGACGGCGCGTCCCGGGTTGCCGACGGAGCCGTACGCGGAGGCGTAGTAGAGGTTGAGCATCACGCCGTCGAGGTTCTCCCCCGCTCGGTGCAGGGCCAGCGACTCCTGCAGCAGCGAGAGCCCGCGCTCGTGGTCTCCGCTGGAGAACGCCGCGACGCCGGCGGTCCTGATGGCGTACGGCAGGACGGCCTCGTTGCCGGGGCGGCGGGCCAGGTCGAGACACTCCCCCAGCCTGGGCAGCGCCATCACGAGATCGCCCTGGCGCAGGGCGAGCATGCTGTCCACCCAGAGCGCCGTCGCGCGGGCCCTGCCGGGCTCCCGCACCAGGTGCAGGCCGCGTTCGAGCCAGTATCTCCCCTCGATGAGCGATCCGGCCAGCAGCCAGTAGCACCACAACGCCGAGGCGGTGTCCAGCCCCACGCGCGTCAGCTCCGGCGTGCTCAGGCACGCTTCGAGTGCGACCCGCACGTTGGGCAGCTCGACCTGCAGCCGCCGGTAGCGTTCGAGCTGGTCGGGCACCATCCGGTCGATCCGGCTGTCCTCCACCAGCCGCCGGTGGTGATCGACGTAGCGCTCGCGCAGCCGGTTCTTCTCGGAGGGCGCCAGCCGCTCGCAGCCGTACGCGCGCAGGCTCTCCAGCATGCGGTACCTGAGCCCGTTCTCCCTGCGGTCGCAGCACAGCACCGACTTGTCCACCAGCCCGGCCAGCAGGTCGAGCACGTCGGCGGCGTCGATCCCGTCGCCGGAGCACACCGACTCGGCGGTGTCCAGGTCGGCCCCGGCGGGGAACATCGACAGCCGGGCCCACAGCCGCTGCTCGGCCGCCGAGCACAGCCCGAAGCTCCATTCCGTGGTCGCGCGCACCGAGTGGTGGCGCGGCAGCGTGGCACAGGTGTCGGCCTCCAGCACGTCGATCGGCTTGTCCAGTTCGCGTATCAGCTGGTCGAGCGACATCGTGCGGAGCCTGGCCACGGCCAGCTCGATCGCCAGCGGCACCCCCTCCAGGCGCTGGGCCAGCCGGGCCACGCGACACGCGTTGTCCGCGGCGAGGGAGAAGCCGGGCAGGACGTCCGCCATGCGGTCCTCGAGCAGGCGGACGGAGTCGTGGCGGGCGATCTCCCCGAGGGGCCGGCCCGGGTCGGGCACGGCCAGCGGCCGCACGGTCAGCACCTGCTCGCCGTAGACACCCAGCGTCTGCCTGCTGGTCACGAGGATGCGCAGCCGGGGAGCGACGCGCAGCAGCCGGGTGACGAAGCGGGCGCAGATCGTGCACAGGTGCTCGCAGCTGTCCAGGACGAGCAACATCCGCTTGCCGGACATGTGGTCCACCAGCACGTTCATCGGGTCGGGGCCCGCGTCGCGCAACCCGAGCGCCGAGGCGACGGCCGGCTCCAGCAGCTCGCCGGTCTCCAGCGTGCCCAGCTCGACCACCCCGACACCGTCGCGGAACGCCCCCTTGACGTGCTCGACGATCTGGAGGGCCAGGCGGGTCTTGCCCACGCCGCCCGCCCCCGTCACCGTGAGCAGCCGTCCGTGGATCAGCGCCTTCCTGGCCATGGCCAGCTCGTGTCTCCGGCCGACGAAGGAGGCTCCGCCGGTCAGCAGGCCGCCGTTGGACTTCATGAGGAACTCCCCGGGTCTCGGTGGTCCTGCTCGCCGACCCAGGCGGCGATCTGGGCCCGTGAGGTGAACCCGAGCTTGTTCAGGATGTGCTCGACATGTCCTTCCGCGGTCCGCTGGGCGATCACCAGCGAGGCGGCGATCGCCTTGTTGCTCATCCCCTGGGCGACGAGCCGGGCGATCTCCGTCTCTCTGCGGGTGAGCGGCGACGAGTCGGCCGCCTGCCTGCCCGGCTGCGGGTCCTCACCCATGGCGTACGCGACCCCGGCGGTGGAGCCGAGCTCGGTGCCCTTGCGGAAGGCGGTGTCGAAGCGCCTTCCGCCGAGGCGTTCCCGCGTGGACGCCTCGCAGGCGTCGTGGTAGTCGGACAGGTTGCCGAACAGCGGTCCGCCGAACGAGCGCCAGTTCTCCTGCGCCGCCCCGAACAGGACGGCGGCGCGCTCGGGTTCGTCCTCGGCCGCCATCCACGCCAGGGCCTCGATGCACAGGGCGATGCCCAGGCGGTCGTCGAAGGGCTGCTTGAGCCGGATGGCCAGGCGCTCCATCCCGACCGCCTCCGCGGTGTCCCCCTGCCGCCACTTCTCGATCCCGAACACCCACAGCGTGTACGACCTGAACCAGTGCTCCCGGCGGGCCTCGCACATCTCCAGGCACTCCTTGAAGTGCGTGACGGCCTGTTCGGAATGGCCGAGGAGCGAGTGCGCGGTGGCGAGGTAGATCAGCGCGTTCACCACGCCCGTCTGGTCGTCCTCGTCGCGGCTGCGCTCCACCGCCTCGCCGAGCATCCTCAGGGCGCCGTCGAGGTCACGCTGGAGCAGGGCCGAGAAGCCGGCGACATAGGCGGACCTGGCCAGGATCGACTCCTCGCCGAGCCGCACGACCAGGCTGTGGCATTCGTCCAGCATGGCCGCCGCCACCGCGAAGTCGCTCTGCAGGACGGCCAGCCTGGCGTCGACGACGAGGGCGCGGGCGCGCGCCGCGCTCGGCTCGTGGTCCACGGCGAGCAGGCGGTCGAGCCAGCTGCGCCCTTCCCGGAACGAGCCCGACGCGATCCAGTAGAAGCGCAGGGCCATGGCGATGTCCAGGCCGGGTTGCGTCTCGCCCGGCGTCGTCAGGCAGAAGTCCAGGGCCGCGCGGATGTTGCCGTGCTCGGCGCGCAGGCGGGCGAACCAGGTCAGCTGGCCGGGGCCGTACCAGGCCTGCAGCGCGCGGTCCACCAGGTCCCTGCACCAGTCGCGATGCCGGAGCTTCAGCTCCTGCTCGCCGCCCGATTCCCGCAACCGGTCGCGGCCGTACTGGCGGATGGTCTCCAGCAGCCGGTACCGCACCGACGAGCCGTGGTCCTCGCGGGCCAGCACCGACTTGCCGACGAGGCCGCTCACCAGGTCGACCATCTCGTCCGGCTCGATGCCGTCGCCGGAGCACACCTGCTCGGCCGCCTCCAGGTCGACGCCTCCGGAGAAGACGGAGAGCCGGGCCCAGAGCAGCTGTTCCTGCTCGGTGCAGAGCCCATAGCTCCAGTCGATCAGCGCCCGCAACGTGCGCTGGCGGGGCATGGCGGTCCGCGCGCCCTTGGTGAGCAGCCGGAAGCGGTCGTCCAGCCGGGCCAGCAACTGGTCGACGGAGATCGCCCTGAGCGACACGGCTGCCAGCTCGATCGCGAGCGGGATGCCGTCCAGCCGCCGGCAGATGCGCGCCACGCTGTCGCCGTTGGCGTCGGTGAGCTCGAAGCCGGGGAGCACGGCGTGGGCGCGGTCGACGAACAGCCGCACCGCGTCCGAGTGCCGCAGCGACGCGGTGGACGGGCGATCGTTGTCCAGGCCGGGCACCACCAGCGGCGGCACGGGCATCGTCAGCTCGCCCATGACGCCGAGAGCCTGCCTGCTCGTCGCGAGGACGCTCAGGCGGGGCGCCGCGCGGATCAGCGTGGCCGCCAGGACCGCGCAGTCGTCCAGCAGGTGCTCGCAGTTGTCGAGGACCACGAGCAGGTGTTTGTCCCGCAGGTGGCCGGTGAGCACGTCGATCGGGGAGCGTACGGACCGGTCCTGGATTCCCAGCGCTTCGCTGACCGTCTGGGCGAGCAGCTCGGGGCTCTCCAGCGCGGCCAGCTCGACCAGCCACACACCGTCGGGGAAGGCGCGCCGCACGTCGCACGCCACCCGCAGGGCCAGCCGGGACTTGCCGACTCCTCCCACGCCGACGAGCGTCACCAGCCTGGACTCGGACAGGAGCCGTTTCACCTCGGCCGCCTCATGCCGGCGGCCCACAAAGCTGTTCAGCTCAGCCGGCAGCCGGCAGTCGTTCGCGATGTTCGACTCAGCCATGGCTTTGATCACCCCAGCGGCCCAGCACTCGCTGAGCCGTCAGTGTCGGACCTCCCTAACCCAGGTTAAGCCCTGGCCGTTACACGCGAGCGCGGCGGCGGACGGGAAACCCCTGCTCAGGGTCGCCGGATGGCGTGCTCGCCGGGGTTATCGCCGCGTCGCGGTCACGCGTGGAAGGAGTCCTTCGCCAGTCTGCGCAGGCGGGTCTCGTCGATGTCGTGGCCGAGACCTGACTGCGTGTACGGCACGGCGATCACGCCGGCGTTCGCGCCCACGATCGGGGTGACGATCTGGTTCTGTCGCGGCGGCTGCGTCACGTCGCACGGCAGCGTGCACCCGGGCAGGCTCGCCACCGCCACCGTCGCCGCCCTGGCCAGCCCCGCGCCCTGACCGCCCGCGCACTGGATGTCCCAGCCCGCCGCGGCGGCCCGGTCGTGCGCCCGCCTGGCCTCCGACAACGACGGGAACGCGGCGGGCCGCAGCAGCAGGACCCGCGCCGCACGCAGCGTCAGGTAGTCGTCGAGACCCGCGATCGAGCCGACCTCGACTGCGACCGAGGCGGCCACCTGGTCCTGCAGCGAGGCGTGCGACTGGACGTCGCCGGCGTCGAAGGGCCGCTCGATGACCTCCAGGCCGTAGGAGTCGAGCGCGACGAGCTGGCCGAGGTCGGAGTAGGCGTTGCCGCAGTCGACGGCCAGGGTCAGCGCGGGGTACGCCTGCCGCACCGCGCGTACGGGCTCGACGTCCCACCCGGGCCTGATGTCCAGCGTGACGTGCCCGTAGCCGGCGCAGACCTGCTGGTTGACCCGGGACACGAGGCTCTCGACGGACAGGTCGGGCGCGATGCGCACGGTCGCCATGAGCGAGGTGCGGGTGCCGCCGATCGCCTCGGCGAGCGGCACGCCCCGCATCTTGGTCCACAGGTCCCAGCAGGCCATGTCGACCGCGGAGTCGCCACTCGGCACCGTGTCGGGATGTTCCCAGTCCACGCCGATCAGCAGGGCCGCCAGCGACTCCTCCAGCCTCGACCAGGTCTTCGGCTGGGGGGAGGTCACCTCGCCCCAGCCGCTCATGCCGCCGTGGTCGGTGAGCTTCACGAGCAGGCTCTCCGACCTCTTGCCGAACGGCAGTGCCAGCCGGAAGACCTCGAGCTCCCGCACTCGCGGCATGTATCCCCCTCACCGGCGAGAGCCCTGCCCCTCCGGCCGCCGTCCCAGGGTCGTGCCCGGTCAACGGAGGGTGGAGGGGGAGATTTCTCGTCGTTCTATGACGCGCTTCCCTCCATAGTGCCTGGTGCCGCGGGCTTGGCAAAACGCGGGGCCAGCAGGAAGGCCAGCACCGCCAGCACGATGGTGAAGGTCAGACCGGCGAGATAGTTCTCGGCGGCGGCCGTGAACAGGGCGCCGCTGACCGCGACGGCCACGACGGTGAACACCGACTCGCCGACGCCGACGGCCGCGCTGTTCTGGCCCTCCTCTCCTTCCTTGGACATCTCCAGCACCAGGACGGACACCGTGGGGTGCAGCGCGCCGATGCCGAGGCCGGCGGTGGCCATGGCCACGTACGCGACCGCGATCGGCACCGAGTCGACCAGCACGAGCGTCACCAGGGCGATGCCCAGGGCGATCATGGCGGCGCCGCCGCGGATGGCGGTCATGTCGCTGATCGTGCCGCGGCCCTTGATCCACGAGCCGGCGGACCAGCCGAGCGCGCCGATGGTGAGCACGATGCCGGCCCCGGTCGGGGTCAGACCGCGCTCGCTGATCAGCATGAGCGGGACGAGCACCTCGGCCGCGGTCAGCGCGCCGAAGGCCAGGCCGCGCAGCACGGGCGCGGTCGGCAGGCCGCGGGCGGCCCTGAGCGAGCCGGGCAGCAGCAGCCGGGGCAGCGCCACGACCAGCAGGACGATTCCGACGAGCAGCAGGGGCAGGCCGGCGAGCTTGAGCGCGCTGCCGTACTGGATGAGGGCGGCGGAGACGGCGGTCAGCATGGCCCAGACGAGCTTGCGTCCCAGGCCGGGTGCGGGCCCGGCGACGCCGTCCCGCACCTCACGTCCCGCGGTGCCGCGCCAGAGCAGCAACGCCGCCGGAACGACGATCAAGGAGACGCCGAGGAAGATCCACCGCCAGTCGATGTTCTCGACCACGAACCCGGCGATCGCCGGGCCGACCATCGAGGGCACCACCCAGGCGGCGGAGAACAGGGCGAACACCTTGGGATGCATCGCGCTCGGATAGACCCTGGCAACCAGAACATAAAGCGCAACCTGGATCAAACCCGCCCCAAGGCCCTGCACGAACCGGCCCGCGACGAACACCTCCATGGTCGGCGCGAACCCGGCCAGCAGCAGCCCGGCCACGAAACTCGTCACGCCGACGGCGATCGGCGGCAACGGCCCGCGCACGTCGCTCCACCGCCCGCCCAGCACCGTCGCGATCACACTGGCCGCCAGGGTGGCGCTGAAAGCCAGGTTGTACAGGTGCATGCCGCCGAGGTCTCGGGCCACGACAGGCATCGCCGTGGCCACCGCCATCGCCTCGAAGGCCGTCAACATGATCAGCGCGACCAGCCCCACGCTGAGCGCTCGATAGGGCGGGGACACCACGCTCACCGGGGCGGCGGCGGCCGCGGGCCCGTCAACAGTTGTCGTCATGGTGGCAAGCTATGGCGAAGCCACAGGTCAGCACATCGGGCGCGGGCCCTAGGCCCTTGGACCTAAGGCACGGTCACGGGCACGCGCCCCTCCATCCCGTCGAGCGGGAGATCGAGCCGGTGGCGCCCCAGGGCAGAGGTCCCTAGCCCTTGACCGCGGCGTGGCGCTCCGCCCACCGGGCGATGTCGCGCCGCTCGATCGCCGCCGCCATCAATTCGGGGAACGCGTCAGGCGTGCACGCGAACGCGGGCACGCCCATCGCGGCCAGCGCGGCGGCGTTCTCGTGGTCGTAGAATGGCGCGCCCTCGTCCGACAGCGCGAGCAGCACGATCACCTGCACCCCGGCCTGCGTCATCGTCGCCACCCTGCGCAGCAGCTCCTGCCTGACGCCGCCCTCGTACAGGTCGCTGATCAGGATGACGATCGAGTTGGCCGGCCTGGCGATGAGGCCCTGGCAGTAGGCGACGGCCCTGTTGATGTCGGTGCCGCCGCCGAGCTGCGTGCCGAACAGCAGCTCCACGGGGTCGTGCAGCTGGTCGGTGAGATCCACCACCGCCGTGTCGAACACCACCAGCGACGTCTTCAACGACCGCATCGACGCCAGCACCGCCCCGAACACGCTCGAATAGACGACCGAGGCCGCCATCGAACCGCTCTGGTCGATGCACAACACCACCTCGCGCTGGACCGACCGCTGCCTGCGGGCATAACCCACCAGGCGGGAAGGGACGACGGTGTTCCTCTCCGGCAGGTAATTTCTGAGGTTGGCCCTGATCGTACGGTTCCAGTCGATGTCGGCCACCCGCCTGGGGCGGTGAGTCCTGGCCGAGCGGTCGAGGGCACCCGTCACCGCGGCCCTGGTCTTCTGCGCGAGCCGGCGTTCGAGCTCCGCCACCACCCGGCGCACCAGCGCCCTGGCCGACTCGCGGGCCTGGTCGGGCATGACCTTGTTGAGCGCGAGCAGGGTGCCGACCAGGTGCACGTCGGGTTCCACCGCCTCGAGCATCTCGGGTTCGAGGAGCAGCCGGGTGAGGTTGAGCTTCTCGATCGCGTCCTTCTGCATGACCTGGACGACCGTCGAGGGGAAATAGGTGCGGATGTCACCCAGCCAGCGGGCAACCCTCGGGGCCGACGCGCCCAGCCCGCCCTCGCGACCGCCCTGCTCGCGGACGGGCTCGTAGACGGCGGCCAGCGCCGCGTCCATCCCCGCGTCGGCGCCCTCCAGAGCACACCCCGTCCCGTCGGCGTCGCCGCCTCCCAGCACCAGCCGCCACCGGCGCATCCGCTCGTCCGCCGCACTCATGGCTCCGCCTTCCCACGCCATCGTCCCCGCCCTGCTCTCATCACCCGCACGTTGACCGGCCCCTCCGTGCGCCCACCGGTCCGCCGGCCCAGGGGCGCTCATGGGCCCGCCGTGCCGAGAATGGAGAGCACGGTCGCGACGGCGGGCGCGGCGCGGCGTTCGTCGACGGCCTGCGCCCGCTCTCCCGCCTCACGACCGGCCGAGCGCAGCCGCCCGCCGACCGCCCGCCGCTCCGGCGCGGCGAACGTGCCGAACGTACGGCGCAGCAGCGGCAGCACGTCGGTGAACTGGTCGGAGGACAGCCCGGTGAGCCAGCCGTCCACCAGGCCGAGCAGCCGCGGATCGTGCACCAGCAGCAGCCCTCCCCCGGCCAGGAACCCCTCGACCCACGCCGCCGCCCGCGCCGGCGGCTGGCCCCGCGACATGGCCCTGGACATACGGTCGCCGGCGTCGTCGAGACCTCCGCAGTCGAGCAGGATCCGGGTGAGCCGGCCCTCGATCAGCCCGTGCAGATCCTGCCTGTCGCTGATGCCCCGCAGCGTGCCCAGCCACTGCCCCCTCGGCGACACCGGCTCCTCGCCCGCACCCTCCTCGGACGTCGCGCCTCCTGGACGCGGCATGCCTCCCGCGCCCGTCCCGCTTCCCTCACCCTGAGCGCCGCGCGCGGACGTCGGCCCGGCGGGGGTGGGAAGTGGCGGCTCGTCGAGGAGGGCGACGGCCGAGTGAACGCCGTCCACGTGCTTGAGCAGCCCCGCCGCCGCTTCGTCGTCCAGCCCCGTGACCGCCACCGGCAACCCGACGCAGATCCGGTCCAGCATCGACCGTACGATCGCCGCCAGCCCCTCCGCCGGGGTGCCGCGCACGTCGCCGTACCGGTGGGCCCGGACCATCGCGGGCAGCGCCGCCATGAGATGCGTGACCTCGGTGTCCAGGGCCGCCTTGGCCGACAGCGCCGCCAGCACCTCGGGCAGGGCCTCCGGTAGTTCGGCCAGCAGGCACTGCTCGACCAGCGACGTCAGATCCGCCAGCGCCACCGGCTCCGCCGCCGCCAGGCCCGCGGCCCGCTGGGTGGCGGCGGCCTCGACGGTGGTGCCGAGGGCGGCGTGCTCGATGAGCGCCAGGTCGTGCTCCGGCCGCCACCGCAGCGCCCAGGTCTCCCTGAACGTGCCCTTCCCCCGCGCCTGCCCCGGCGTCCCCCAGTCGACGCCGAGCAGGCGCAGGCGGTGCAGCAGGTGGCTGCGGTCGAGGTCGAGCGGCTTGCGCAGGTCGAGGTCGATCTCCCGGTCGAGCGCCTCCGGTTTGAGCCTGAGCCGCCGCTGCTGCTCGCGCAGGTCGCGCTGGATCGGCACCATCGGCGTGCCGTCGCTGACGTGGCCGAGCCGGTCGCCGACGACCATGCGCCGCTGGATCAGCTCCACGGCCAGGTCGTCGCCCTCGCACAGCACGGCCCTGGCCGCCTCGGTGACCTCGCCGAGCCCGGCCAGCGGCCTGCCGCGCAGGGCCGCGAGACCGTGCGCGAGGCGTACGGACTCGATGACGTGCGCGGACGACACCGGCAGGCCCTCGTCGCGCAGCACCCCCGCGGCCCCGGCCAGCCATCGCTCCACCGGCCGGTCAGGCGCGTCGAACAGGTGGTGGTACCAGCCGGGCGACGAGATGCCCGCGCCGTAGCCGCTCCACGAGGCCAGCCGCCCGTACGTCCACGGCACCCACGTCAGCTCCGCCTTCACCTTCGGCAGGCCGCGCAGCAGCGCGTTGTCCGCGCCGGCCGGGGGCAGGGGCTCGGCCAGCGCGGGCACGTGCCAGGCGCCGCAGATCACCGCGATGCGTCCGTAGCCCTGCTTGATCGCCGCGCGGAGGGTCTTGCGCATGTACGCCTCGCGCCGGGCCTCCCGCTCGTCCGGCTGGTGGCCCTCGCGCACCGCGGCCATGGCCTCGGCGATCACGGCGAAGGGCGTGTCGCCGCGGTGCTCGACGACGTCCTCCCACCAGCGTTCCGGATCGTCGTATCCGGCGGCCGCGGCCAGCGTCCCGATGGGGTCGGCCCGCAGGCCGGCCACCTTCTCGTCGCCGTCGCCCGCCAGCGAGTGCGCGGCGGGCAGATCGCAGAAGCGCACCGGGACGCCGGCGGACGTGCCGTACACGATGGCCTGCCATTCCGGGGAGAACACCGCGAACGGCCAGAACGCCGCACGTGACGGTTGTCCCGGCACGTGGGCGAGCAGAGCGACGGGCGGCTCCATGCCGGGGGCGAGCGAGACGATCGGGTCGGCCTCCGGCGGGCCCTCGATGAGGATCGCGTCGGGCCGCAGCCGCTCCAGCTCGTCGCGCACGGCCCGCGCCGACCCCGGCCCGTGGTGGCGTACGCCCAGCACGAAAACGTCCGCCCGCCCGGTGCCCGGCGCGTCGGCGGGCCCGGAGGGTGGGCGGGGGTTCATGAGACCTCGCGGCAGGCGCGGTAGAAGTCGCGCCAGTCCGACCGCTCGCGTACGACGGTCTCCAGGTATTCGCGCCACACCACCCGGTCCGACACCGGCTCCTGGACCACCGCGCCCACGATCCCGGCCGCCACGTCGGACGGGCGCAGCACGCCGTCGCCGAAGTGCGCGGCCAGCGCGATGCCGCTGGTGAGGACGGAGATCGCCTCGGCCGTGGACAGGGTGCCGCTGGGCGACTTGACCTTGGTGCGGCCGTCTTCGGTGACGCCCGTGCGCAGCTCCCTGAACACCGTCACCACCCGGCGGATCTCCGCCAGTCCCGTCGTCGTCTCCGGCAGCTCCAGTGAGGCGCCGAGCTGGGTGACGCGGCGGGCGACGATGTCGACCTCCTCCTCGGCGGTGGCGGGCACGGGCAGCACCACCGTGTTGAAGCGGCGGCGCAGCGCGCTGGACAACTCGTTGACGCCCCGGTCACGGTCGTTGGCGGTGGCGATGACGTTGAAGCCGCGTTCGGCCTGGACCTCGCGGTTGAGCTCGGGGATCGGCAGCGTCTTCTCCGACAGCACGGTGATGAGGGCGTCCTGTACGTCGGACGGCATGCGGGTGAGCTCCTCGACGCGGGCCACGCGGCCCTCGGCCATCGCGCGCATCACCGGCGACGGGGTCAGCGCCTCGATCGACGGGCCCTCGGCCAGCAGCCTCGCGTAGTTCCAGCCGTACCTGATGGCCTCTTCCGCGGTGCCCGCGGTGCCCTGCACGAGCAGCGTCGAGTCGCCACTGACGGCCGCGGCGAGGTGCTCTGACAGCCACGTCTTCGCGGTGCCGGGCACCCCGAGCAGCAGCAGCGCGCGGTCGGTCGCCAGCGTGGCGACGGCCACTTCGACGATGCGCCGCGCGCCCACGTATTTCGGGGTGACGCGCTCGCCGTCGCCCAGGATGTAGGTGGTGACGGCCCACGGGGACAACCTCCAGCCGGGCGGCCTCGGCCGGTCGTCGTCCTTGGCGAGCAGGGCCAGCTCCTCGGCGTACTGGTCTTCCGCGTGCGGGCGCAGAACGGTCATGAGCCCTCCCTCATCGTTGTCTCACTCACGGAAAGCTCCTTGTACATGTCGGCACGGAAACGCAGCAGGGCGGCGACCTGCTGGATGGGCTCCACGGGCGAGTAGCTCTCGGCCAGCGGGAACAGGGCCGGGTCGATGTGCTCGCCCGCCAGCTTGACCAGCTCGCCGAGGTTCCACGGTTGCGTGGTGGCCACCTTCACGATCTTGCGGAGCACGGCCGTGGCCAGTTCGTCGCGCCAGTGGGACGAGACACCGCCCAGCACCATGATCAACTGGCTGTCCAGGTCATGCTTTTTCACGAAATCAGCGGCGAGCTCCTGCTGCTCGTTCGGCGGAAGGCATTCGAGAAGGTCCGCGATCGGGTCCCAGCCGAACATCGCCCGCGCCCACTCCGGCTCCTTCTGCAGCACGGCGGCGCGCACCCAGGCTGTCTTCACCTCGGCGTCCCAGTCGGGGATCGTCATCTGGAGCAGCCTGGCGGGCGGGTGACCCCAGGTCGCCAGCGGGGCCCGGGCGATGATCTGCTGCAACCACCAGGCCCGCTCTCCGATGCCCCTGGGCGGCTTGGCCCGGACGCCGTCACGCTCCATCGCCTTGTCGCAGGATCCGGGGGCTTCGACGGTGATGACGTCGCCGGCGATCGTCACGCACGCCCGCGCCCGCTCGGCCATGCGCTGCGCCAGGCGCGACCCGGGGAGCCGGGTGAGCAGGTTGGCGGCGGCCTGGCGCACCTCCCTGCGGCGGTCGTCGAGCGCCTGCTCGAGGAACGGCTCGTCGTCCATGCTCAGCCCGTCGGCCAGCACCTCCGCGAACTCGGCCCGGTCGTCCGGCGTCTCGCTCTCCCACGTGCTCTCGAGCAGCCGCCGGCCCCGCGCGGGATCGGCCGACCTGACGCGGCGCAGGTGAGCCCGCCGATCGGCGGCGGAGCCCAGCTCCCAGGTCTCGCCGGTGGGCTCCTCCAGGAGGTAGGCCCAGGCGGGATTGAGCCCGGCCAGCCAGCGGCCGCGCTGCCCGGCGAGAACACCCAGATGCACCCTGATCGAACGGTCACGGCGGCCGCGTTCGAGCAACTCGGGCAGCGCGTACGGGGGCACCCTGCGGCCGGTCGCGGCGGCCGCGGCCAGCCACTCCGCCAGCAGCCGCTCCCGCTCGCCGCCCAGAATCCTCATCAGCCGCTCGGCCGCACACCTGCCGACGGCCGGCCGCTCCTCGGCGGGCGCCCGCTCCTGCTCCACGACCTCTTCGAGCGGCCGGCCCGCCCGCCGCCGCGCCACCTCCACGGCGGCGCTCGCAAGCAGATCTCCGGCGTACGGTCTGCGGTCGGTGCCCACGAGCGCCGTCGACGTCAGCTCCTCCCAGCCCGTCACAGGATCACCGCCCTTCCGTCGCCGTCCCACGTGGTCAGGGGCCGCAGTCCCTGGGGTGTCCACTCGACGGCCACCGTGACCGGGCGCCCGCCGGAAACGGCGATGAGCCGCCAGGGATCATGGGCCTTGAGGTGCAGCGGCAGGCCGCCCAGCCGGGTCCGCTCGGGCACCACGCCGGTGAGGACGAGCGGCCACGACTCCGTCCAGGGATCCCCCGCCAGCGCCCTGGCCACCTCGTCCAGCGCCTCTTCCGGCGACACCCCCGGCGGACCAGACAGACCACGCCAACCGGAAAACCCAGAAGCGCCGGAAGGACCGGACACACCCGGCGGGCTGGAGGAACCAGAGGGACCGGATGCCCTGGGCGGACCGGACGACCCGGGCAGAGCCGGCGGTCCTGGCCTGGCCTCAGAGCGGCCCGGGGGTCCGGGCGGTGGGACGGTGCCGTGGCGGGCGGCGACGAGGGCCCGAAGCGGGGCGGCACCCGGGTAGTAGGTGAGGTCGGCATCGATCGTGGTGCCCGTGACCAGGGACGCGTCGAGCGACTGACCCTGCGGAGCGAACGAGAGGACCAGCGCGGGCCGCCCCGTGCGCCTGCCGCGCAACCAGACCTTGCGTGCCGTCAGCCGATCCTGCACCTCGTCACGTCTGCCGAGAACGTCCCAGTGATCCCGAACGGCGGGTCTCGCCAGCACCTCCTCCCTGGTGACGGGGAACCCGGTGCGGATCAGCACGGTCCGCCCCAGCGCCGGGGGCAGCTCGGCCCGCCGCCGGTAGGCGACGGCCAGCAGGTCGAGCAGCGCGTATTCCTCCAGCAGCCGCCCCGGCCAGCCCTCCTCGGAACGGACCCGGGCCAGCCTGGAGACCATGCCCGCCGCTCCGGGCGCCTGGGCGTCGACGAGCCGCTTGGCCAGACCCTCCCAGTCGTGCTCCGCGGCTCCCGCCAGCCCCTGCCGCACCTGGTCGGCCAGCCACCGCTCCAGCTCCGCCAGCCCTGACGCGACCCGCCCGTGGCGTACGGACTCCCCACCCGCGCCACGCCCCCGCCCGGACGTCTCCTCCCCAGCGGGTTGTCCACCATGGGATCCCCCGGACACCCCGTCCCCTGCGTGCCGTCCATCCCCCTCAGGGGGTCGTCCGGCTCCGTCAGCCGGCCGGCGGGCGGCCTCGATCCTGGCCGCCGGGCTGGCCGCCCGCTCGGTGCGTGCCTTCACCCACTCGGTCACCCACTGCGGCGCCACCTCCTGGGCGGGAACACCGTCGGCGGACCACAGGAGCAGCAACCCGAGCGTGTGCTTGCACGGGAACTTGCGGCTCGGGCAGCTGCATCGGTAGGCGGGCTCGGTGAGATCGACACAGGCCAGGTAGGGCTTGGCCCCGCTGCCCTTGCACTCGCCGTACAGCATCGTGCCCGTCGTGCCGTGCAACGACCATTTCCCGGGCGTCGCCAGCCCGTGGGCCGCCTTCTGGGAGGAGGCGTCGGGGGCGAGAGCGAGCACCTGGTCACGGCTCCACCGTTCGATCACCTGCCGCAGACTAGCCAGCCCGACCGACATTTCGCCCGAGTCCAGGAGATCGCCGAAAGCGCCTGCCGGCCGGACGGATCGGGCACCGCGATGCCTCCGGCGTGCCCATAAACTTGGCCGGGTGGAGCTACGGATCTACCCCAGCGGCCCGTCCGTCCAGGTGGCTGACGAGGCCACGGCGCTGGCCAGCAGGCTCGACGGGCAGCTCGTCCTCGACGGCAACCGCTTCCTGCGCAGGGACGTGACCGGCGCCCCGGTGGCGTTCGTCGAGCGGCCGCCCATCGCCGAGGCCCTCGACCTGCTCCCCCACCCCGAAGGCGGCTGGTTCAGGGAGACGTGGCGGTCGGCGGCGACGTTCAGGCCGGACGGCTACCCGGGGCCGCGGGCCAGCGCCACCGGCATCTACTTCCTGCTCCAGCCGGGCGAGCAGTCGGTCCCGCACGCGGTGAGGTCGGAGGAGATCTGGCTGTGGCATCGTGGCGGTCCGCTGACCCTGACCGTCGGGGACGACACGATCACGCTCGGGCCTGACGTCGAACGCGGCCAGGTGCCGCAGGCCGTCGTGCCCGGCGGGGTGTGGCAGTCGGCCAGGCCGGCGGGCGACGAACCGGTGCTGGTGAGCTGCATCGTCTCGCCAGGCTTCGACTTCGCCGACTTCACCGCCTGACCGCGCCCGAACCGGGCGTCGTTCTCGCGAGACTTCGGCTTCACCGCCGGCCGCCGCCCCACCCCGGAGGCCGTCCTCGCGAGTACGGGCTGCCGCGCCGGGTCGCGGAGCTCGTCCTGCGGCACCCGCGCGGGCGGGAAACCGGTTGACGAGCGGCGCCGGAGAACGCTGACATGGGCCCGGTCAGAAAAAGAAGGGTGCCCATGGGCAGGATGCATGACGAAGAGCTCGACATCGACGCCGGGCTCGTCCGCCGGTTGGTGGCCGGCCGGTTCCCGCAGTGGGCGGGCCTGCCGGTCGAGCCGTTCCCCTCGGGCGGCACGGTCAACGCGATCTTCCGGCTCGGTGACGACCTGGCCGTACGCCTGCCGCGCGTCCCGTGGGGCGTCGGCGACGTGGCGAAGGAGCACCACTGGCTGCCGCGGCTCGCCCCGCTGCTGCCCGCCGCCGTCCCCACGGTGCTCGGCCTGGGCGAGCCCGCCGAGGGTTTCCCCTGGCCGTGGTACGTCTACCGCTGGCTCGACGGCGCCAACCCCGACCCCGCCCACCTCTCCGACGCCGAGTCGCTGGCCAAGGATCTGGCGGGGTTCGTCGCCGCGTTCCGGCGCATCGATGTGCCGGGCGGGCCGGTCGCCTACCGGGCGGGGCCGCTGTCGACGGTGGACGCCGGGACGCGCACCGCGATCGGCGAGCTGGAAGGGCTGATCGACACCGCCGCGGCGACGGCGGCGTGGGAGCAGGCGCTGCGGGCCCCCGAGTGGGCGGGCCCTCCCGTGTGGGTGCACTCCGACCTGATGCCGGCCAACCTGCTGGTCGAGGACGGCCGCCTCGCCGCCGTGATCGACTTCGCGACCGCGGGCGTGGGCGATCCCGCGTGCGACCTGATCCCGGCCTGGAACCTGCTGCCGCCCGCCGCCCGGCGGACTTTCCGCGACGCGCTCGGCGCCGACGACGCGGCCTGGGCCCGCGGGCGCGGCCGGGCGCTGTCCATGGCCCTGATCCAGCTCCCCTACTACCGTCACACCAATCCCTCGATCGCCGCCAACGCGCGGCATGTGATCGACGCCGTGCTGACCGGCTGACGACGCGGTTTTCTTGGGTTTTTTCCGGCGAGATGATTGTCTGTCCGGAGGAACTATGAGGAGGGCACCGGTGAGCCGTCAGATCGTTTCCGTGGTGGGTGGCAAGGAAGCCGCCGTCGCCGGCACGTACACATCGCTGAACCCCGCCCGCACGGGCGAGGTCGTGGCCCGGGTCGGGCTGGCCGACGCGGGCACGTTCGCCGCCGCCTGCCGTACCGCCAAGGAGGCCCAGCGCGAGTGGGCCAGGGTGCCCGCTCCCGTACGCGGCCGGGTGATCGCCTCCATCGGGCGGCTGGTGGAGGCCAACGCCGAGCGGCTGGCCCGGCTGGTGACGGAGGAGATCGGCAAGCCGTACGCCGAGGCGCTGGGCGAGGTCCGGGAGATCGTCGACACCTGCGACTTCTTCCTCGGTGAAGGGCGCAGGCTGTACGGCCAGACGGTCCCGTCGGAGATGCCGGACAAGAACCTGTTCACGTTCCGCAACCCGATCGGCGTGGCGGCGGTCGTCACCGCGGGCAACTTCCCGGTCGCCGTGCCCTCGTGGTATCTGGTGCCGGCCCTGCTCTGCGGCAACGCCGTCGTCTGGAAGCCCGCCGAGTACGCCGCCGCCTCCGCGGAGGCCATGTTCCGGCTGTTCACGGCCTCCGGGCTGCCCGACGGGGTGCTGAACATCGTGTTCGCCGGCGGTGCCGACACCTTCGACGGCCTGGAGCTGGCCCTCGGCGAGGGCACCGTGCAGAAGGTCGGCTTCACCGGCTCCAGCGAGGTGGGCAGGAAGGTCGGCGAGCTGGCGGGGCGTCACCTGCAGTCGGCCTGCCTGGAGCTGGGCGGCAAGAACCCGATGGTGATCATGCCGGACGCGGACCTGGACCTGGCCGTGGAGGGGGCGCTGTTCTCCGGCTTCGGCACGGCGGGGCAGCGCTGCACCAGCCTCGGCACGGTCATCGTGCACGAGAGCGTGCACGACGAGTTCGTCGAGCGGTTCGCGCGGGCGCTGCACGCGGCCGACATCGGCGACCCGGCGGGCGACGTGCTGGCGGGCCCGCTGCTCGACCAGAAGTTCGCCGACCGGTACGAGGAGTTCCTGACCTGGCTCCAGCCGCACCACAAGGTCGCGTCAGGAAATGTCGGGCGGATCACGGAGGACAACCCGCGCGGCGACTTCGACGGCGGCGAGGGCCTCTACTACCACCCGGTCATCGTCGACGGCGTCCAGCCGGGCGACCGGCTGTTCCTGGAGGAGACGTTCGGCCCGATCGTGGGCGTGACCTCGTTCGCCACCCTCGACGAGGCCATCGAGCTGGCCAACCTGCCCGGTTACGGCCTGTCGAGCTCCATCTACACCACGAACGCCAAGCACGCCTTCCGTTTCCGCGAGGGCATCTCGGCCGGCATGGTCAGCGTCAACAACTCGACGTCCGGCGCCGAGGCGCACCTGCCGTTCGGCGGCAACGGCAAGTCAGGCAACGGCAGCCGCCAGTCGGGCATGTGGGTGCTCGACCAGTTCACCCGCTGGCAGTCCATGAACTGGGATCATTCGGGCCGGCTGCAGAAGGCGCAGATGGACGTCGCGGAGATCGAGCCGGACCTGGACTTCCGCCTGCCGTGAAAGCCGGCGGGGGCTCCTCGGCGAGGAGCCCCCGGAAGACGCGGTGCCGTCGTCAGACCTGGCCGGCCTTCTCCAGCGCGGCGCAGCAGGTGCCCACCAGCAGGCGGGCGACCACGTACGGGTCGACGTTGGCGTTCGGGCGGCGGTCCTCGATGTAGCCCTTCTTGTCCACCTCGACCTGCCACGGGATGCGGACGGAGGCGCCGCGGTCGGAGACGCCGTAGGTGTACTTGTTCCATGGAGCGGTCTCGTGGTGGCCGGTCAGGCGCAACTCGATGTCGGCGCCGTACTGGGAGACGTGCTCCATCGGCTTGTCACCCTCGCCGAGCGACTCGCAGGCGGTGATGATGGCGTCGTAGCCCTCACGCATGGCGCGGGTGGAGAAGTTGGTGTGCGCGCCGGCGCCGTTCCAGTCGCCGCGGGCGGGCTTGGCGTCGAGCGTGGCCTCCACCCCGAACTCCTCGGCCGTCCGGTAGAGCAGGTAACGGGCGACCCACAGGTGGTCGGCGACCTCGAGAGGACCGGCCGGGCCGACCTGGAACTCCCACTGGCCCGGCATGACCTCGGCGTTGATGCCGGAGATCTTCAGGCCGGCGGCGAGGCAGCGGTCGAGGTGGAGCTCGACGATCTCGCGGCCGAACACGGCCTCGGCGCCGACACCGCAGTAGTAGTGCCCCTGCGGCGCGGGGAAGCCGCCCTCGGGGAAGCCGAGCGGCCGGCTGCCCTTGAAGAACGTGTACTCCTGCTCGATGCCGAACCAGGAGTCCTGCTCGGCGTACTGCTCGGCGACCGGGCGGAGCAGGGCGCGGGTGTTGCTCAGGTGGGGCTCGCCGTCGGTCTCCTCGACCTCGCACAACACGAGGACGTTGTCGCCGCCGCGCATCGGGTCGGGGCAGGTGAACACCGGGCGGAGCACGCGGTCGGACGCGTGGCCCACGGCCTGGTTCGTGCTGGAGCCGTCGAAGCCCCAGACCGGAGGCTCGACCCCGTCGGCCACGATCTTCGTCTTCGAGCGCAGCAGAGCCGTGGGCTCGGTGCCGTCGATCCAGATGTACTCAGCCTTGTAGCTCACGGCGGTCCTTTCGGGTTCTTTCAGCCACGCCGAGTCTTACGGACGACCGTTTCCCGATTTTTGCCCGTATGTGAACGCCGTGTTAATCAGCACAGGTCATGCCGCAGGTCACCACGGCGGGTCAGCTCTCCCGCACGGTGCCGTCGGCCTCGACGGTGAGCACGACGTTCGGGCCGCCCTCCCCGCAGCCGGGCCCGTTGGGGAAGCGCCCCTTCGGGGTGACCGTGACGGTGTGCTCGGCCACCGGCTCGGAGCCCGCTCCCTTGAGCGTCAGCCGTACCTCCACCGGCCGTTTCGGCAACCCCTCGACAGTGCCGAAACCGCTCTTGTCCGCGGTCGGGACCGGGGTCACCGAGCAGGCGTCACCGTCGCAGGTCTCTCCGGCCCGCTGGACCGTACGCAGCTCGGCCCTGGCCCGCCGGCAGGCGCCGTCCCAGCACACCTCCATCTCGGCGGTGTCCGCCTGCGCAGCGGCCGGCGCCTTGACCGTCACGGAGACGCCGACAGGGGTGCCTATCAGCGTGCACGGCGTCCCCTCCGAGCATCCGGCCGGGGCAACGGCGAACAGGGCGACGATGAGGGCGAGTCGATGCACACCCCTGAGACGTCGCGAGGCCCCCGCGGGTTCAACGCCCGCCCAGAACACGCTCGCGGGCGCCGAGGCTTACCGCAGCCGTGATCGGGTAGCTCATGCCGAGTCGCGAGCCCTACCCCGACTCGGCCCTCGCGACGGCCTGCAGAGAGGGAGCCAGGAGTGGACGTGCCCGCCGTGGTGTGGTGGCTGACGATCGCGGGGATCGCCGGCCTGCTGCTCTTCGACTTCGTCTTCCACGTACGCAAGGCGCACATCCCCACCCTGCGCGAGGCGTCCTTCTGGTCGGCCCTGTACGTCGGCATCGCCCTGGTGTTCGGCGTGGCCGTGTGGATCTTCGGCGGTCCGGACCCGGGAGCGGAGTATTTCGCCGGATACGTCACGGAGAAGGCGCTGTCGGTCGACAACCTGTTCGTCTTCCTCGTCATCCTGGGCGGCTTCAAGGTGCCGCGGGCGGGCCAGCAGAAGGTGCTGCTGTTCGGCATCGTGTTCTCGCTGATCGCGAGGAGCGGGTTCATCTGGCTCGGGGCGACGCTGATCGACCGGTTCGCCTGGGTGTTCTACGTGTTCGGCCTCATCCTGCTGCTGACGGCGGGCAACCTGCTCAAGCCCGAGGGCGGGGACAGCCACACCCCGGACAACGTCATGGTCCGCACCGCCCGCAGGCTGCTGCCGGCGTCCGACACGTACGACGGCGACAAGCTGTTCACCGTCGAGAACGGCCGGCGGGTGATGACGCCCATGGTGCTCGTCATGGTCGCCCTCGGCGGCACCGACATCCTGTTCGCCCTCGACTCCATCCCGGCGATCTTCGGCCTGACCCAGGACGTCTACCTCGTCTTCACCGCCACCGCGTTCTCCCTGATGGGGCTCCGGCAGCTCTACTTCCTGCTCGACGGCCTGCTCGACCGGCTGATCTATCTGTCGTACGGGCTGGCCGTCATCCTCGGCTTCATCGGCGTGAAGCTGATCCTGCACGCCCTGCACGAGAACAACGTGCCGTTCATCAACGACGGCGAGCCGGTGCCGGTGATCGAGATCACCACCGGGCTGTCCCTGCTGGTGATTCTCGGCGTGCTGCTGGTCACCGTGGTGGCCTCGCTGGTCAGCGGCCGGGGGCGGGCACAGAACGCGGTCTCCGCCGCGCGCCGGCACGCGCAGGAGTACCTGGAGGTGGAGCACGACCCGGACGTGCGCGAGCAGGTCTACCAGCGGCTGCTGGCCGAGGAGGAGCAGCTCAGGCGCCTGCCGGAGAAGCACAGGCGGTGGATCCGGGAGGAGGAGAGTCTCATGACGCTCCTGCGCCGCGCCCACGAGGACCACGAGGACCACGACCGGGCCTGACCACCCGCGCACATGGTACGAGTACGGGTGTCACCCTCTCGGAGGCGATACTCCTTGCGGCATGGGCGTGCAACGTTCGTGCAACCCCCATTGGCTCAACTCAAGAGGTAGCGAAAGATGTGAGGATCCCTTGCGACCACCTGGAGTGCACGATGACAGATCCTGCCATGGAGATCGTCGACTCCTTCGGCATGACGGCCGAGCGCCAGTTCGCCGAGGTGTGGTCGAGGACGGCCCTGTCGGACAGGGATCGTCGCCTGCTCCTTCTCGGGCTCCTCGTCGGGCAGGGCTTCGACGAGATGACGGACGTCCAGCTCGACGCGGCCCTGCGCACCGGCGACCTCACCGAGCCCGAGCTGCGCGAGGTGGTCATCTTCGTCACCCACTACGCGGGGTGGATCCGGGGAGCCAGGCTGAACGGCCAGGTCGAGGAGTTGATCGAGCGGGTCAGGCGGGCTCGATCCGGTAGAGCGGGCCCTGCAGGCTGAGCGCGTAGAGCTCGCCGTCGTGCCCCTCGCCGAACGACGACAGCTGCTCGACCTCGCCGGCCTCCGCCGCCTCATCGGGCGCGTCGACGGGTGCGGCCCTGATCCAGCCGGCGCAGAAGTCGCCGTACACGAAACGCCCCCGCAGCCAGGGGATCTTCGTGCCGCGGTAGACGGGCCCGGCGATCACCGAGCAGTTTCCGTCCTCGCCCAGCGGATAGACGATCACCGGCTCGGTCAGGTCGCCGCCCTCGCCGCCGTGGAAGCGCTCCTTGCCCTCGCGCAGGCTCCAGCCGTAGTTCTCGCCGCCCTTCGAGCCCGCCGGCTGGTGGTCGACCTCCTCCCACTCGTTCTGGCCGACGTCGCCGATCCACAGGTCGCCGGACTCGCGGTCGAAGGCGAACCGCCAGGGGTTGCGCAGCCCGTACGCCCAGATCTCGCCCTTGGCGCCCTTCCTGCCGGCGAACGGGTTGTCCTCGGGGATCGTGTACGGGTCTCCGCGCGGGTCGATGCGCAGGATCTTGCCGAGCAGCGTGCCGAGCTTCTGGCCGTTGCCCTGCGGGTCGCCGGCGCCGCCGCCGTCGCCGAGCGCGATGTAGAGGTGGCCGTCGGGCCCGAAGGCCAGCTGGCCGCCGTTGTGGTTGGCGAACGGCTGCTCCTGGGTGAGCACGTCACGCCTGGCCGTCGCCCTGGAGCCGTCGTAGGCCCATTCGGTGACGTGGGTGTCGCCCTGGGCGTCGGTCCAGTCGAGGTAGACCCACCGCCCGCTGGGGTGGAACGCCACGCCGAGCAGCCCCTGCTCGTTGCCGCTGCTCACCTCGCGGGACAGGTCGATCACCGTGTCGCCGGCGGAGGTGCGCAGCCTGCCGGTCTGCTCGGCCACGTAGAGGCGGTCGTCACCCTCCCGCACGGCGAACGCGACGGGCTTGTCGAACTCGCCGATCTTCGCGAACCGCAGCCGGCCCTGCTCGGCCGGCGTGGCGGTGGCAGGCGCGGAAGCCGACGGGGCGGCGGTCGCGGTGGCCGCAGGGCCGGTCGACCCGGCGGAGGGCCCGGGCGAGGGCGCCTGGCCCGAGCAGGCGGTGACGGCCAGGAGGAGCACGGCCAGGAGGAGCACGGCCAGGACGGGGCGCACGGCGTCATCCTGCCATGAACGTTAAGGTTCAGCCATGCCTACCGCACTGATCACGGGCGCGACCGCCGGCATCGGCGCCGCCTTCGCCCGGCGCCTGGCCGCCGACGCGTTCTCACTCGTCCTGGTCGCGCGCGACGAGCAGCGACTCGTCCGGAATGCCGAGCAGCTCAGGCTCCGCTACGGCGTCGACGTCGAGGTGCTGCCCGCCGACCTGGCGAGCGACGAGGGGATCGCCAGGGTCGAGTCCAGGCTCCGCGAGGGGGTCGACCTGCTGGTCAACAACGCCGGCTTCGGCAACGCCGACAGTTTCCCCGACGCGCCCGTCGAGGACGAGATGCGCATGCTGCGGGTGCACTGCGAGGCGGTGCTGCGGCTGACGCTGGCCGCGCTGCCCGCGATGAAGAAGCGCGGCAGGGGCGCGATCGTCAACGTGGCGTCCGCGGCGGCGTTCTTCACCCGCGGCACCTACGGAGCGTCCAAGGCGTGGGTGGTCAGCTTCAGCGAGGCGGCCGCGCACCAGGTGGGCCACCCGCGCATCCGGATCATGGCGCTGTGCCCCGGTTTCGTGCGGACCGAGTTCCACCAGCGCGCCGGGATGGATCCCTCGGGCATCCCCGGGCCACTGTGGCTCAAGGCCGACGACGTGGTCCGCGGCGCGATGCGCGACCTGGCGCTGGGCAGGAGTGTGTCGGTGCCGAGCCTGCGCTACAAGGTCATCGTCGCGGTCGGCCGGTTCGTGCCCCGCAGGCTGCAGGCCATGGTGTCGGCCAGGATCGGCCGTTGACCTTCCGCGCGGGAAGGGAGCGGGAGAGGAAAAGGACGGGCCCCCGCCGCGGGAGGGGGTCGCGGTGGGGGCCCGAGCGGCCGTGAGCGTGCTCACGGCCGGGAATCAGAAGACTGCGGGAGACTCAGCGGTTGGCCTCGTGGCCGATGGCCAGGCCGGAGGCCTGGTCGAAGAAGTGCAGGTTGTGCGTGTCGACCACCAGGTCGAGGTTCTGGCCGGAGCGCGCGTGGCTGCGGGCGTTGACGCGGGCCGTCCACAGGGACTTGTCGCCCACGAGCGGCAGCGACGCCTCCTCATCGTCTCCGGAGTCGGCGGCCGCCACGGTGTCCTTGTGCTCGACCGGCGGGGCGTCGATCAGGAACAGCACGTTGATCTCGGAGCCCAGCTCCTCGGTGACCTCCACCTTGACCGGCAGGGTGGCCCAGCCGTTGGCGTGGTTGCCGGCCGACGTGGCGTCCTCGAAGTCGGACGGGCGGATGCCGAGGATGATCTTCTTGCCGATGTACTGGTCGAGGCCCGGCTTGTCGGTGAAGGTCGACTCGGGGATCGACAGCTTGATGTCGGCGAAGGCGACCGCGGCGCCGTCGTCGCCGCGGACGAGCTCGGCGGTGACGAAGTTCATCGCGGGCGAGCCCATGAACCCGGCCACGAACAGGTTGACCGGCTTGTCGAACAGGTTCTGCGGGGTGTCGACCTGCTGGAGGATGCCGTCGCGCAGCACGCAGACCCGGTCGCCGAGGGTCATGGCCTCGACCTGGTCGTGGGTGACGTACACCGTGGTGACGCCGAGGCGCTCGTGCAGCGTGTTGAGCGAGGCGCGCATCGAGACGCGGAGCTTGGCGTCGAGGTTGGACAGCGGCTCGTCCATGAGGAAGGCCTGCGGCTCACGCACGATGGCGCGGCCCATCGCGACACGCTGGCGCTGACCACCGGACAGGGCGGCAGGCTTGCGCTTGAGGTAGGCCTCGAGGCCGAGCATCTTGGCCGCCTCGCCGACGCGCTTCTGGATCTCCGCCTTCGGCATCTTGCGGAGCTTGAGGCCGAAGGCGAGGTTCTCCTCGACCGTCATGTGCGGATAGAGCGCGTAGTTCTGGAAGACCATCGCGATGTCGCGGTCCTTGGGCGGCAGGTGGTTGACGACCTTCTCGCCGATCGAGATCTCGCCGCCGCTGATGTCCTCCAGGCCCGCGATCATCCGGAGCGCGGTCGACTTACCGCAACCGGACGGACCGACCAGCACCATGAACTCGCCATCCTTGATCTCAAGGTTGAGCCCGTTCACGGCCTTTACGCCACCGGCGTAGATCTTGTCGACGTTCGTCAGAACGATGGATGCCATGACATTCCTTCGCGCTCCAGGGCTGTGGCCCGGATGTTGGTTCCGTGTGCCCACTCGCGTGGATACGTTTTCAAGCATCTCACCCGAAACGGACATCGGTGTCAAGGGTTGCAGTGTGACCAGCCGTTGCCGAAACGGCGTACTTCCCGATTTCCGGAAACCATGATGGAATCGTTTCCATGGAGAAGCGGGCGACGATCAAAGATGTGGCCGAGGCGGCCGGCGTGGGCGTCGCCACCGTCTCCCGGGTGCTGTCGGGCGGCTCGGCCAGCGCCGGCGCCAGGGAGCGCGTCCTGGCCGCCGCGGCCCAGCTCGACTACCGCCCCAGCGCCCTCGGCCGCAACCTGCGCCAGCGCCGCACGGGCGGCATGGGCCTGCTCGTCCCCGACCTGACCGACACCTTCTACGGGCAGCTGGCCGAAGGCGTGCTGGCCTGCGCCCGCTCGGCGGGCGAGCCCGTCGTCCTGGGCTCGACGGGCGGCGACCCCGAGCAGGAGGCCGATCTGATCGGCATGCTTCTCGAACAGAGCGTAGACCGCCTGATAGCCGTCCCGTCAGGAGACGCGGAAACCTGGACCCCGGCGATACGCGCGGGCATGACCGTGATCTTCGCCGACCGGCTTCCCTCCCAGGCGTCCGCCGGCGACACCGGGCCTTCCGCCGTGGGCGACCTCATGGCCCTCGACGGCCTGCCGCCCGCTCCCCCGGCCCGGCCGCTGGACGTCCCCGCCGTGGTGGCCGACGACCGGGCGGGCATCCGTACGGCGGTCCGCTATCTTCGCGGCCTCGGCCACAAGCGCATCGCCTTCCTCGGCGGCCCCGGCCACGAGGGCCGCGCGCACGCCTTCAGGGGGGCCGTGGGCGCTCCGGTGGACGAGGAGCTGATCGTGTCCGGCACCGGCAGCCGCGACTCCGCGTACGCCGCCGCCTCCGGCCTCTACCAGAGCCGCCCCGACCTGTCGGCCGTGGTGGCCGGCGGCAACGTGCTCGGGGAGGCGGCCGTGCTGGCGGCCAGGGAGCTCGACCTGAGAGTGCCGAAAGACGTCTCGCTCGTCATGTACGACGACGTGCCCTGGGCCGAGTTGTGCTCGCCGCCGCTGACGGTGATCGCCCAGCCGGGGCGCGACATGGGCTACCGCGCGGCGGAGCTCGTCCTGCGCGCGGGCACCAGGAGGGCCAGGAGCGTGGTCCTGCCCACGGAGCTCATCATCAGGGGCAGCTGCGGCCCCCGCCGCTGAGCGGGCGCTCCTGCCCCCGGCGAGACGCCGGCCCGGCTCCGCGCGGCGGGACGCCGGCGTGGGCTACTGCCCGGCCGGGCCCGTGTAGCGGCGGGGCAGGATCATGACCGGGTTGTCGTCGAGGACCACCTCCGGCGGGCCGAACCGCGCGGCCACCTCCTGGATCTCCGGCTCGTCGAGCAGCAGCAGCCGCCCCTGCTCGATGAAGAGCTCGCCGTCCACCGTGACGGTGGGCCGGTCCATCTGACAGTCGCAGTGCGCGAAACCCGGGCCCGTCGTGACGGCCTCGCCGCCGGTCAGCCCGTCGATGCCGCAGTAGAAGGCCCCGGCGTGCTTCTCCCGCTCGAACTGGGTCCCGCCGGCGATCCGCACCTTCGGGTTCAGCCCGATCAGGCCGTGGCGCATGTAGAAGCCCTCGGGGGCGTAGCGCCGCAGGCTCTCCGCCTCCGCCCCGCCCTCGATCTTGCGGACCAGGTTGCCTTCGAGGGTGAGGCGCACGGGCTCACCGGGCACGCCGGTGACCGTGCTGTCCTCGATCATGATCACGCCTTCGGTGTCGGTGGGCCAGAAGTTCGCGCCGCCGTACGGGAAGGGCCGCCAGTCGCCGGGCCGCAGCGCGCCCGGGTCGGGGTCGAAGGTCAGGCCGGAGAACGTCACGTCGGTCCCCCGCCCGGACGTCACCCGGATGCGCCCGGCCCCCGACAACTGCCGCAGCGCCCGGCGCAGCAGCGCGTAGAACACCTCGGCGGGCAGCCGGCCGCCGGTGAGGAGCGCGCCGGCCGTGGCGGTCATGTGCAGCGACAGGAAGCGGGAGGAGCGGGCCTTGATCTGGTCGAAGAAGAGCGGCGCGGTGTGCACCTCGCCCCACCAGGTGCCGCTGATCACGACGTCGGCCTCGTGGAACGCGGCCGTCTCGATCTGCAGCGGCGCCTCCCTGTCCCAGCCGCCGGCGCTGAACGGCGGCACGGACAGGATGCGGACGTCGGCCCCGCGGAAGGCCGCGCCGGCGGCGATGGCCTGCACGACGACGGGGTCGACGGTGTGCTCCATGAGCAGCAGCACCCGTTCGCCGGCGGCCAGCCGGACGTATTCGCACAGGTTGCGGACGCCCGGCATCAGCTCGACGATCGAGTACGGGCCCGCGGCGGGTTCGGAGACGTAGCTGGAGGGCGATCCTGCGTACGGATTGATCGTCATCGCGAACTCCCTGCGGGACATCGGGTCAGCGTGCGGAGCCGGTGAAGGAACCCGCCACAGCTCACCCGATTACTTACCGCAGCAATGTGCTCACTACACGTACAAACGGACTTTCCATCTCGAAGGGCACGTGCGCTGACCTTTCACGGGGTCGATGCCGATCGCGACGCCTCCGCCATGACGCGTCCCGCCGGGCCGCCACCGGCGGCTACACCACCTTCTCGACGGCCGCGACGAGGATGGGGTCCTCCGGGGCCGTGCGCGGGCGGAAGCGGCCGACGACCTCGCCCTCCCGGTCCACCAGGAACTTCTCGAAGTTCCACTGGACGTCACCGGCCTCGCCGTCGGCGTCGGGCGTCCGGGTGAGCTCGGCGTAGAGCGGGTGGCGGCCGGGACCGTTGACGTCGGCCTTGGCCAGCAGCGGGAAGTCGACGCCATAGGTCGCCGCGCAGAAGTGCCGGATCTCCTCCGCCGTGCCCGGCTCCTGGCCGGCGAACTGGTTGCAGGGCATGCCGATCACCGTGAAGCCGCGCGGGCCGTACTCCTGCTGGAGCCTGACCAGGCCGGCGTACTGCGGGGTGAGGCCGCACCGGGAGGCCACGTTGACGATCAGGGCGGCTTTGCCGGCCGCAAGGTCACCGAGCGTAGTGGGAGCGTCGTCGAGGGTGCGGAGCGGAATGTCGCTGAAACTCATGGCCCTGACCCTACAGAACGCCGCAAGCCGGGACTTTTCGCGCTGCCTGACCCCGCCTTGCTCCCATCGAGCAGAGGTCCGGCACGCCGTGTCCCCGCCCGGAGAGATCGCCCCATCCCACCCTTATCCCTGAGCCAAACCTCAGCGTTGGCCGCGTTTTTCGGCAAGCCCGCCCCATATGCGCGACGGGGCGGGCAATCCCGGCCCAGCGAGCGGGCCTTATATCCGCAACGGTGCGACAAACACCTGTCCACGCCGTGTCGCGATGCGCGACCCGCGATTACGGAGCGTAATAGGAATCGTGCTAGAGGACACGTCGCGGCGCCTTCCGGGCCGCCCAGCACGATCGGGCGGCGCACCGGAATCCCGGAGGGCCACGCGGACTCTCCGCGTCCGAGCCACGGACGCGGACCGGCACAAGGCGCAGGAAGAAGGCGTCCGTCCGCACGCGGCCCGACAGCAAGGATCGACTTGGACAGCAAACGCGCGCTCAGCAGCACTCTCATCTCCGTCACCGCGCTCACCGCGTTCGGTGGCACGCCGGCCCGGGCGGAGACAGCGCCTCCGGCCAAGACCCGGGCCTGGACCACGCCGGCGCAACCCAGAACCGGGATCTGGACCACGCCGGCGCAACCCGATACCCGGCTCTGGACCACGCCGGCGCAGCCCAATACCCGGCTCTGGACCACGAAGGCGCGGCCGAAGACCCGGGTGTGGACCACGAAGGCGCAACCGAAGATCACGGCCGGGAAACCGGCCAGCAAGAACAAGCGGATCGCCCTGGGGCAGGTCGTCCAGCGATCGTGGAACCTCAAGGAGTTCCGCTGCCTGGACAACCTGTGGACCAGGGAGAGCAACTGGAACCACCGGGCCCGCAATCGTTCGTCCGGAGCGTACGGCATCCCGCAGGCGCTGCCCGCGGGCAAGATGCGGGGCGCGGGCCACGACTGGCGGTCCAACCCCGAGACGCAGATCCGGTGGGGCCTGGCATACATCAAGGGGAGGTACGGCCGGCCTTGCGGCGCCTGGGGTCATTTCAGATCGCACAATTGGTACTAGAAGCGGGACGGGCACCCGGACGTCACCGGGTGCCATGCCTGCGCCCCGGATGCACCTCCATGGCCCGCGGGAGCAGCTCACCGTGCCAGAGGGCGTTCAGGACCTGGCGTAGCAGCGGCGGTGCAGCTCGCGGACCTCGTCGGCGAGCTCGGGCACCGGCCCCTCCACCGTCACCTCCGGCGCGACCTCGTTGACGGGGAGCGTGCGCACGGGCGGCGGGGGCACGCTCAGCTCGCTCAGCCAGCCGGCCAGCTGCTGCGACGACGCGACGTACACGATCCGGCCCAGCCCCACCCAGGCGTGGGCGGCGGCGCACATCGGGCAGTGCTCGCCGGAGGTGTAGACGGTCGCGGCGGCGCGTTCCTGCGGCGTCATGTTCGCCGCCGACCAGCGCGCCAGCTCGAACTCCGGATGGCGGGTGCGGTCACCCGAGGCCACCCGGTTGTGGTCCTCCGCCAGGACGGTGCCGTCGCCGGAGACGAGGACCGAGCCGAACGGCTCGTCGCCCTCCTCCAGCGCCTGCCTGGCCAGTTCGACGCAGCGGCGCAGGTGAGGCAGTTCCGTACTGTCGATCATGAATCCTCGCAAGGCCGAGCAGCCTCGAGGAACATTCCCCAACAGACCACAACAAAAGTGATGGTCGGCCGAAGCGTGCATGGTCTTTCACGTTTTCCCACGTCAGGAACGTGAACCCCACCTCCAGGCCACAGAAAATCTGTTGATCCCACGTATTAGCCTAGATGGGATGCCTCCCGATACGCACAAACCTCGCCGTCCCCTGCTGTCCTCCAACTCCCTGTGGCGGATGAAGTCCTACCTCCGCCCGTACGCCGCCAGACTGGTCTTCATCTGGCTGGCCGCGATCGTCGGCATCGGCGCCGGCCTCGCGCTCCCGCTCATCAGCGAGCAGGTCATCGACGGCCCCGTGGCCCACGGTGACTCCGCGGGGCTGCTCCCCCTCGGCCTGCTCGCGGTCGGCGTCGGCGTGGTCGAAGCCCTGCTGATCTTCTTCAGGCGGTGGGCCCAGGTCAAACCGGTGCTCGGCCTGGAGACCCGCATCCGCGACGACCTCTACGAGCACCTGCAGCGCCTGCCCATGGGCTTCCACGGAGACTGGCAGTCGGGCCAGCTGTTATCCCGGGCGACCACCGACCTGTCGACGATCCGCCGGTTCCTCGGCTTCGGCATGCTCTTCCTGGTCATGAACATCCTGCAGCTGATCACGGTGACCGTGCTGCTGCTCAACAAGTACTGGCCGCTCGGGCTGCTGGTGCTGGCCTCGTCCGTGCCGATCATCTGGACGTCGCTGCGCTTCGAGAAGCGCTACATCAAGATCTCCCGCCAGGTGCAGGACGAGCAGGGCGACCTCGCCACGCTCGTCGAGGAGTCGGCGCTCGGCATCCGCACGATCAAGGCGTTCGGCCGCCGCCACCACGTCTACGACCGCTACGACGACGCCGCGCTCAAGGTGTACGGCAGCTCGATGAACAAGGTGCGGCTGTCGGCCCGGTTCTTCTCCTTCCTGGAGATCATCCCCAACATCACCCTGGCCCTGGTGCTGCTGCTCGGGGCGCTGGCCGTCGGCTCGGGCGCGCTGACGCTGGGCGCGCTGGTGGCCTTCACCACGCTGATGTTGCAGCTCGTATGGCCGATCGCGAGCCTCGGCTACATCCTCGCCATGGCCCAGGAGGCCATGACCTCCGCCGACCGCCTCATGGAGGTCATGGACACCGTCCCGGCCATCGAGGGCGGCACCCAGACCATCGAGCGGCCGCGCGGCCATCTCCGCTTCGAAGGGGTCGGGTTCCGCTTCGCCGACGCCGACGAGCCGGTGCTGCGCGACGTGTGGCTCGAGGTCAAGCCCGGCGAGACGGTCGCCGTCGTGGGCGCGACGGGCGCGGGCAAGACCACGCTGACCGCGCTGGTGCCCCGCCTGCTCGACCCCACCTCGGGCCGCGTCACGATCGACGGGCAGGACGTACGCGACCTCAAGCTGACGACGCTGCGCCAGGTGGTGGCCACCGCGTTCGAGGAGCCGACGCTGTTCTCGATGAGCGTGCGCGAGAACCTCATGCTCGGCCGGCGCGACGCCACCGAGGAAGAGCTCGCGGCGGCCATCGAGACCGCGCAGGCCATGTTCGTCTACGACCTGCCGTGGGGGCTCGACACCCGCATCGGCGAGCAGGGCCTGTCGTTGTCCGGCGGCCAGCGGCAGCGGCTCGCCCTGGCCAGGGCGGTGCTGAGCAGGCCGCGGATCCTGGTCCTCGACGACACCCTGTCCGCGCTCGACGTCGAGACCGAGGCCCTCGTGGAGGAGGCGCTGCGGCACGTGCTGCGCGAGGCGACCGGCATCGTCGTCGCCCACCGCGCCTCCACCGTGCTGCTGGCCGACAAGGTGGCGCTGCTGCGCAACGGCACGATCACGCACGTCGGGCAGCACCAGGAGCTGCTGGCCGAGGTGCCCGAATACCGCGAGCTGCTCGCCCAGGACGCCGACTTCGACGGCGCGTCGGAAGGGGCTCTGCGATGACCGCGACCACCACACCGCCCCCGCCGAACGCGTCCGGCGCGGCGTCCTGGCGCGGCGTCGCCTCCGAGGACCAGGACGAGCTGCCGGAGAAGGTCTCCGTCCTGCTGCGGGCGCGCTCCCGGCGGCTGCTGGGCAACCTGCTGCGCCCGTACCGGAAGAAGATCACGCTGCTGGTCGGGATCATCGTGGTCTCGAACGCGGCCGGCCTGTCGATCCCCTTCCTGGTCTCGATCGGGATCGACTCCGGCATCCCGCCGATCCGGCAGGGATCCGGCCCTTCCGTGCTGCTGACCGTGGTCGGGGTGATCCTGGCCGCGGCCGTCACGCAGGCGGTCACGCGGCAGGCGTTCCTGCGGCTGTCGGGCCGGATCGGCCAGAGCATCCTTCTGGAGCTGCGCAGGAGGGTGTTCGACCACTTCCAGCGCCTGTCGCTGAGCTTCCACGAGCAGTACACCTCCGGGCGGGTCATCTCGCGGCTGACCTCCGACATCGAGGCCATCGCCGAGCTGCTCCAGTCGGGGTTCGACGCGCTGGTCAAGGCCGTGCTGACCATGGTGGGCACGGCGGTGCTGCTGCTGGTGCTCGACGTGCACCTCGGCCTGGTGGCGCTGGTCCCGCTGCCGATCCTGCTGCTGTTCACCAAGTGGTTCCGCCGGCAGTCGGCGATCGTCTACCGCCGCACGCGCGAGACGGTGGCGCTGGTGATCGTGCACTTCGTGGAGTCGATGACCGGCATCCGCGCCGTGCAGGCCTTCCGCAGGGAGCCCCGCAACCAGGAGATCTTCCAGCAGCTCAACGACGACTACCGCGGCGCCAACGCCCGCAGCATGCTCCTCGGCGCGACGTTCATGACCGGCATCAAGCTCATCGGCAACATGACGATCGGCGGGGTGCTGCTCTACGGCGGCTGGCTGGCGCTCCACGGTGAGGTCAAGGTCGGCGTGCTGGCGGCGTTCCTGCTCTACCTGCGCCAGTTCTACGAGCCGATGCAGGAGGTCAGCCAGTTCTACAACACGCTGCAGTCGGCGGGCGCGGCGCTGGAGAAGTTGTCCGGCGTGCTGGAGGAGGAGCCGTCCGTGCCCGAGCCGCGCGAGCCCGCGGCGCTGCCGCCGGGCGGGGCGCGCGGCAAGGTGCGCTTCGAGGGCGTGAGGTTCGCCTACGTCGAGGAGATGCCGATCCTGCCCCGCCTCGACCTGACGATCCCGGCCGGGCAGAGCGTGGCCCTGGTCGGCGCGACGGGCGCGGGCAAGACGACGCTGGCCAAGCTGATCTCCCGCTTCTACGACCCCACCGAGGGCCGCGTGCTGCTCGACGGCCTCGACCTGCGCACGCTGGACGAGCCCACGCTGCGCCAGGCCGTGGTCATGGTCACGCAGGAGAACTTCCTGTTCAGCGGCACGGTCGCCGACAACATCAGGTTCGGCAGCCCTGACGCGACCGACCGGCAGGTGCGCGAGGCCGCCAAGGCGATCGGCGCGCACGAGTTCATCGCCGGCCTGCCCGACGGCTACGACACCGAGGTCGGCAAGCGGGGCGGCCGCATGTCGGCCGGCCAGCGGCAGCTCGTCGCGTTCGCCAGGGCGTTCCTCGCCGATCCCGCGGTGCTCATCCTCGACGAGGCCACCTCCAGCCTCGACGTGCCGAGCGAACGGCTCGTCCAGCGTGCGCTGCGCACGATCCTCGCGGACAGAACCGCGCTGATCATCGCGCACCGGTTGTCGACGGTGGAGATCGCCGACCGGGTGCTGGTGATGGAGCGGGGGGAGGTCGTCGAGGACGGCCCGCCGGCCAGGCTCATCGCCGCCTCCGGGCGGTTCGCGGGCCTGCACCAGGCCTGGCTCGACAGCCTGAGCTAGCCGTGCGGGCGGGCCGCCGCCGCGTAACCGGTGTACAGCTCGTACGCGAGGAACGCGACCAGCAGCACGCCCAGCGCGATCAGCAGCCGGCCGGGTAGGCGGGTCCGATCAGCGGGCGCCTCACCCGGCCGGGCCGCGGGCACGACCACCTCACCGAGAGTCAGGTCAGGCCACGGCGGCGCCGCTGCACCGGGCTGAGCAGCGGTGTCGCGTCGGGCACGCCGGGCTCAGCCGGTGGGACGAGCTCCGGATGACGCGACAGATAGCCGTCCGGGAACCTGGTGGACTGCTGGCACCCGCAGTGCGGGCAGATCACGCCCGGGCCTGGAGGCAGCGCGGGCAGGCCGTCGCGCAGCCACACCTCGGTCTCGTTGCCGTGGCGGTCGTCGATGCGCCTGACCAGATACTGCTCTTCCCAGACATACCAGCAGCGGCGGCATTCGAAGGGCACGGTCCTGAGTTCTTCGGTCAATGAGGTCACCCCCTCGCTTTCGAGTCTCCGCCCGCCTGGGGGAACATCGCAACCCTGGCCCGCGTGCCGGCTACCTGACCGTGAACACGAAGGCGATGGCGCCCGTGACCAGGCTCAACGTGCCGAGCCATGCGAAGACGGCGTCCAGCCGGGAGTCCAGGGGCCGGCCGCCGTGCAGGGCGGCCTGCACCCGGCGGAACCGCGCCCTGGTTCTGATCAGCAGCACGGCGCCGCAGAGCGCGGCCAGGGCGAATCCCGTGACGGCGAGGAGGGGCAGGTCGTGCCTGGCGGACAGGCCGGCCGCGCCCAGCCCGCCGGTCGCCAGGGCCACCGCCGTGCGCACCCAGGCCAGCCGGGTGCGTTCGCTCTGCAGCCCTTGGTCCCAGATCTCCTCGTCGGGCGCCTTCGCCTCCTCCCCCACCCGCGGCCTCAGATCGACAGCACGATGAGGACGAGGGCGATCACGGCGACGGCCGCGACGCCGTAGCCGAAGACGGCCGCGAGCGCGGGCGGGGGCAGCGGCGCCTGCCGTCGCAGGGCGCGCTGGATGTTGCGCCAGCGCGGGTAGGCCAGGCCCGCGGCCAGGGCGGAGAGGGTGACGAGCATGATGGCCAGGGCTGTGCGGATCCAGGGGACGAACGTGTCGGCAGGGACCGCCGCCATGGCCACCCCGCCCGCGCTGAGCGCCAGCGCCGTGCTCAGCCAGGTGAGGAAGGTGCGTTCGTTGGCCAAGGTGAAACGCGGGTCGGGTTCCATGACAAAAACGCTAATTCGTCTACTTTTCCCCTAGAGAAGTCGGGATTGCCCTTTCCGTCGGAGGTCAGCCGGTGCAGGCCTTGGCGACCTTCTCCAGGTAGGCGGCCGAGTCGGTGCCGACCTTCTGCGCCGCGTCGACGGCGTCGTTGACGCTGGTGACGGAGATGCCGCTCAGGGTCGCGGCCAGGTCGTCGGTGGCCTCCTTGAGCGTGGTGTTGGTGGCCTTGTCGGCCACGTCGTTGAGCTTGGTCGCGGCGTCGTCGAGCGCCTTGTCCATGGCTTGCGGGTCGTCGGTCAGCTTGGTGATCTGCGCGCCCAGATCAGTGACGATCTTCGGCGCCTCCAGGCACGCCTGTGCCTTGTCGATGGTGTCGTTGACCTCGCCGCACCCGGCGGCGAACAGGCACACGGCGAAAGCGGCAAGGGGCAGGAACCGGCTCTTGAGGTGGCGCATGTTTCGACCCTACCCAACGAACGGCCACGCGACGTGACCGCTGCTTTTCGGATAGTAGACGCGACCGAAACCCGCGATCGCCCCCACACGATTCGTCCGGGAGAGGCTCTCGAGCCGGCCGCGACCCGCACACCGGAAAGACGGCGGTTCACCTCGTGGGCAGGCCCTGGAGCCAGCCGATGAGCAGGCGGTTGACCTCGCCGGGGCGCTCCTGCTGGAGCCAGTGGCCGCAGCCGTCGAGGATGTGGGAGGCGGTCAGGCCCGGCATCGTCTCGGGGAGCGCCTTGATGGCGCCGGCCATCCAGGTGGTGGTGGGGTCGAACTCGCCTCCGGCGAACAACGCGGGCTGGGTGATCGCGGCGCCGTCCCACGCGGCGAGGTCCTCCCAGTCGCGGTCGACGTTGCGGTAGCGGTTGAGGGCGCCGGTCAGCCCGGTCCGCTCGAACTCGCCGGCGTAGACGTCGAGGTCGGCCTCGGTGAGCCAGGACGGCAGCCCGCCCCTGGGGAAACGGTCGGAGAGCCGGCCGCCTTCGGGGACGGAGGAGGCGCCCGTCGCGGGCATCGTGCCGGCCGAGAGCGCGGCGTAGATTCCCGCCAGCCAGCCGCGGACGTCGGGTTCGATCTCCGCCTCCGCCCGCCCGGGCCGCTGGAAGTAGCTGACGTAGAACTCCTCCTCCCCGCCGAGGCGGGCGAAGGCGTCGGTCGGCCGGACGGGCCCGCGCGGAGAATAGGGCACGCTGAGCAGGGCCACCGCGGTGAACACGTCCGGCCTGAGCAGGGCGCTGTTGGCGGCGATCGGCGACCCCCAGTCGTGGCCCGCGACCACCGCGGACCGCTCGCCGAGCGCCCGCACGACGGCGACGTTGTCGGCTACGTGGTCGAGCATCCGGTACGCGTGCGTCTGCGCGGGCTTGGACGAACGGCCGTAACCGCGTACGTCGATGGCCGCCGCGCGGAAGCCCGCCGCGGCGAGGGCGGGAAGCTGGTGCCGCCAGGAATACCACGACTCCGGGAAGCCGTGGACCAGCAGGACCAGAGGGCCTGCGCCCTGTTCGGCCACGTGGATGCGGCCTCCTGGCGTCTCCACCAGCCGGTGCCGCACCTCGGCGGGCGAGAAAGACGGGTGATCGGTCATGCGTCCTCCCAACGGGTTTGTCTTCGCATCATGCGGGCCCAGGGGCGGCGGGCGCACATCGTCTTGCCGTTCCGGCAACGGGCCCCCGATGCCAAGGATTTCCTTGACATACCTCCCCCCGGGCCTGAAGATTCCAAGCATGTCTTTGGAATCATCGCGGCGGCGGCTCGACGACCCGGCGGCCATGCGGGCCTTCGCCCATCCCGTCCGGCTGGCGCTGCACGAGCTGCTGCTGCGGGCGGGCCCCACGACCGCCGCCGACGCCGGGCGCGTGACCGGCGTCAGCCAGGCGCTGGCCTCCTACCACCTGCGGCAGCTCGCCAAATACGGCTTCGTGGAGCAGGCCGAGGCCCGCGACGAGCGCGAGCGGCCGTGGAAGGTGACCGAGCGCGTCCAGGAGTGGGGCGACGGCGCGCCCGGGCTCGAGCACTCGGCCGCCAGGAGCCTGCTGGAGCAGGTCATCGCCGAGCGGGCGCTCGCGCGGCTGGCGGATTGGGGGGAGCGGCGGCAGCAGGAGCCGGAGCCGTGGCGCTCGATCAGCGGGATCGGCAACTTCCACCTCCACGCCACGCCCGACGAGGTAGCCGAGATCGGCGCGGCCATCACGGAGTTGCTGGAGCCGCTGATGGCCCGCGTCGGCGACCCGGCGGCGCAGCCCGACGGCGCCCGGCCCGTGCTCCTGACGCAGGTCGTCGTCCCGCTGCCGCCGGCCGGCTCCGATGGCTGAGGCGCCCGCCGGGACACCGCCCGGGGAGCCGCCCGGGGAGCCGCCCGGGGAGCCGCCCGGGGAGCCGTCCGGGACACCGGGCACCGCGGCGTCCGGCGCGGTCTCCCGGATGCCGGCCGGGGCGGCGGCCGGGGCGCGGGCCGGGGCACGGGCCGGGGCGGGGTCCCGGGCGCCGGGACCGCTGCGCGGCAACCGCGACTACCGGCGGCTGCTCGTCGCCGGCCTGGTCTCGCAGACCGGCGACTGGGCGATCAGCACCGGCCTGGCCTTCCACGTCTACCAGCTCACCGGCTCGACGCTGTCCACCGCCATCATGCTGGTGGTCTCGCGGCTGCCCGACGTGCTGCTCGGATCGGTGGCCGGGATGCTGGCCGACCGCTGGGACCGCCGGCGGCTGCTGGTGGTCACCGAGCTGCTGCTCGCCCTCGGGCTGCTGCCGCTGCTAGCGGTGCGCGACCCGGCCCAGATGTGGATCGTGTACGCGGTCGCGCTCTGGACGGGCGTCCTCAGCACGGTGCTCGTCCCCGCGCAGAAGGCGCTGCTGCCGCAGGTCGTGGCGGAGTCCCAGCTCGTCCGCGCCAACGCCCTGCACGGGCAGAGCGGACAGCTGGCCCGCCTGCTGGGAGCGATGCTGGGTGGCGTCGCCGTCAGCGCGGGCGGGCTGCCCGCCGTCGTGCTCGTCGACGTCACCAGCTTCGTCGTCTCCGCGGCCCTGCAGGCGGCGGTGCGGGCGCCGGGACGGCCCGCGAGGTCGATGTCGGCGGGCGGGCAGTGGATCTCGGGGCTCCGCCTGGCCATGGGGAACGCGGGCGTGCGCGTGCTGGTGGCGTACATGGTGATCACGGGGCTGGGCGAGGGGATCTTCGCCACGCTGGCCGCGCCCTTCGTCGCGGACGTCCTCGGCGGCGGCGGTGACGCGTACGGGTTGTTCCTGTCGGTGCAGGCGGTCGGCGGGCTGCTCGGCGGGCTCGTCGTCGCGGCCCGCGCAAGCGGGGCGACCCCGCGGGCGTTACTGGGCTGGGGGACGATCGTGTTCGGGGCGGTCGATCTGGCGCTGTTCGCCTACCCCCTCGCCCTGCCCGCATCCGGGCCCGCACTCTGGCCCGCGCTCGTGCTGATCGTGCTGGCCGGCGTGCCGGCGGCGGCCGCGATGGCGGGCTTCACCACCCTGGCCCAGACCGTCACCACCGACGATCGCCGCGGCGGCGTCATCGGCCTGCTGGGCAGCGCCCAGGCGGCCACGTCGCTGGGCGGCATGGCGGCGGCGGGGGTGCTCGGCGGCGCGCTCGGCATCGTCCCGACCTTGTGCCTGCACGCGCTCGGGCTGGCCACCGCCGGCGGAATGGTGCTGCTGACCTGGCGTCATGCGTGATCGGATATCGTTCCCTTCGCGATATCGCTATTAGACATCCGCTGATCGAATCTGCTTTGCTCCTGCCCTCTGACGGACGACGGCAAAGGATTCGACATGCGACACCTCCGGGCGGCGACGGCGACCGCTCTGACGATCACCCTCCTCGGGTGCGGTCTCGTCACCGGCACGGCCTCGGCCACGACGGTCACGTCCGGGCAGGCCCGGGCCACGAAGGAACTGCGGGCGCTGGAGACCTCGTTCAAGGGCCGCATCGGCGCGTACGCGGTCGACACCGCCACCGGCAGGACGATCGCGTACCGCTCGAGCGAGCGCTTCCCGCTGCTGTCCACGTTCAAGGCGATGGCGTGCGCGGCGGTGCTGCACAAGGCCCGCACCTCCCGGCCGGGGCTGATGAACAAGCGCGTCCGGTGGACGGCCCGCGAGCTGGTGGAGTACTCCCCCGTCACGGAGAAGCACGTCAAGGACGGCATGACCGTGGCCGCGCTCTGCGACGCCGCCATCACCATGAGCGACAACACCGCGGGCAACATGGTCCTGAAGCAGATCGGCGGACCGGCCGGCCTGACCAGGTACTTCCGGTCGCTGAACGACCGCGTCTCACGCCTCGACCGCTGGGAGACCGAGCTCAACGACTGGACGCCCAAGAGCCGGCGCGACACCACCACCCCGTCGGCCATCGCCCGCGACCTGCGCGCCGTCACGTACGGCAAGGCGCTCAACGCCAAGGACCGCGCCCGGCTCAACGCCTGGCTGATCGCGAACAAGACCGGAGACGCCCGCATCCGCGCCGGCCTGCCCAAGACCTGGACGATCGGCGACAAGACCGGCACCAACTCCGACGGGTTCGGCGGCGGCAACGACATCGCCGTCATCTGGCCGGACAAGAAGGCCGCTCCCATCATCATGGCCATCTACACCAACCGCACGCCTGGCCTGGCCGCCGACGACAAGACCATCGCGAAGACCGCCACCATCCTGGCCCGCGGGCTCGGAAGGCTCTGATGGCACGCCGGGGGACACAGATCCTACGCCTGGCCGCCGTGGGGGTGGCGGCGGGTGTGCTGGTCGCGGGGATCGCGCTGCCCGCCGTGGGCGGCGCGGGGTTCGGGTTCGTGGCGGCGGCCGACGGGGTGAACCTCGAGCCCGCCGACCTGGTCGAGCCGCCACCGGCGGAGGTCACGATCGTGCAGGACTCCAGGGGGAAGGAGATCGCCCGCTTCTACGAGGAATACCGCGAGGTCGTCGGCTTCGACGAGATCGCCGACGTGATGAAGACGGCCATCGTCTCGATCGAGGACTACCGCTTCTACGAGCACGGCGCGATCGACGTCGAGGGCACGCTCCGGGCGCTGGCCGCCAACCTGCGGGCGGGCCGGGTCAGCCAGGGCGGGTCGAGCATCACCCAGCAGTACGTCAAGCAGGTGCTACTCAACTCGGCCGGCAGCGACGAGGAGCGTAACGCGGCGGTGGAGGCCAGCTACGCGCGCAAGCTCAGCGAACTGCGGTACGCCATGGGGGTCGAGGAGAAGTACACCAAGGACCAGATCCTTGAGAAATATCTGAACATCGCGTATTTCGGCGCGGGCGCCTACGGCGTGGAGGCGGCGGCGAAACGTTTCTTCGGCGTCAAGGCCTCCGACCTGACCCTGCCCCAGGCGGCGACGCTGGCCGGGGCCGTGCAGGATCCCAACGCCACCGACCCCAACCTGGGCAGGGCGCAGCGCGAGCGGCTGCGGGCGCGGCGCGACGTCGTGCTGGGCCGGATGGCCGAACTCGGCAAGATCACCCCGGCCGGGGCGGCGAAGGCCAAGGCCACCGGGCTGGGATACAGGGGCACGAAGCTCCCCGGCGGCTGCGAATCCAGCAAATATCCGTATTTCTGCCTGTACGTCAGGCATGAGATTCTCAGCGACCCCGGCTTCGGCCCGACCGCCGAGGCCCGCCTGGCCAGGCTCAACCGCGGCGGCCTGACCATCAGGACCACGATCGACCCGGCCATGCAGGCCGCGGCCGACCGGGCGATCAAGACGTGGGTCAGGCCCTCGGACCGCGCCGTGGCCGCCGAGGCCCTGGTCCAGCCGGGCACCGGCGCGATCAGGGCGATGGCCGCCAGCAGGCGCTACGGCCGCAGCGCCGCCAGGAACGAGATCTCGTACAACGTGGTCGCGGACGCCGCGCACGGCGGCGGGGCCGGGTTCCAGGCGGGCTCCACGTTCAAGACGTTCACCCTGCTCGCCGCGTTGAAGCAGGGCATGAAGGTGGACGACGGCCTCAAGGCCGGCGCCGGCTACCGCGCGCCCGACTACGCGGCGTTCCGGAACTGCGCGGGCGAGAACGTCGGCGACCCCACGCACACGGTCACCAACGACGAGGGCTCGCCGGGCTGGAAGACGCTGCGGACCGGCACGTGGGACTCCGTCAACACGTTCTTCATGGAGCTGGAGCAGCGGGTCGGGCTGTGCGAGACGGTCACCATGGCCACATCGCTGGGGATCCGCCGCGCGGACGGGAAGAAGCTGCAGGAGTACGAGACGTTCACACTCGGCATCAACGAGATGGACCCGGTGACCGTGGCGAACGCGTACGCGGCGATCGGGGCGCGCGGCCGCCACTGCGCGCCGATGGCGATCACCCGCATCACCGACCGGGACGGCTCGACCACCCGCTACCGGCCGAAATGCCGCCAGGTCCTCGACCCCGCCGTCGCGGACGCGGCCTCGTCCGTGTTGTCGGGCGTGTTCACCAAGGGCACGATGCGCGGCGTCGGCGGCATCGGCCGGGACGCGGCAGGCAAGACCGGCACCACCGACGACTACGCGGCGGCTTGGTTCGCCGGGTTCACGCCCGACCTGGCGGGCGCGGTGAGCGTCGGCGACCCGCGCGGCTCCCAGCGGCACAAGCTCGTCGGGGTGACGCTCGGCGGCCGCTACCACGGTGCGGTGCAGGGCGCGAGCGTGCCCGGCCCCATCTGGCGGGACACGATGGCGGCGGCGCTGAAGCGCGTGACGCCGACGTCGTTCACCCCGATGGACACGGCCCGGTTCGGCGGCTGCGACGAGCTCTGCCGCCCCGGGCGGCGTGATGCGGAAAACCCGGAAAGCCCGGGAACGCAACTCCCTTAATGCGCCCGCTGGCCGGAGACCGCACTACCTCTGCGGCACCGAGCCGGGATCCACGCCCAAGAAGGTCGAGAAGACCGGGGAGTTCCCCACGCTCGGTGACACCGCCGTGTTCATCGAGTGGCGCGGAGGAGCCCGCCTGCGGCGGGGCGCCGGCGCCCCGCCAAGGGCCGAGCCGCACGGCGGTCATAGAATGGGTCTATGGCCACGTGCGAACACCTTTCCCAGGCCGACGACCCGGCGGCGAGGACGCCGGAGGGCTGCGAGGAATGCCTGGCCGACGGAGGCCGGTGGGTGCACCTGCGGCGCTGCCTGGAGTGCGGTCACATCGGCTGCTGCGACTCCTCGCCGGCCAAACACGCCACCGCCCACTTCCACGCCACCAGCCATCCTGTGATGCAGTCCTACGAACCCGGCGAGCAGTGGCGCTGGTGCTTCGTGGACAGCCGGATGGGTTAGCGCTCCAGCATCGCCTCTTTGGGCGGCGAACGGGATCAGCAACATCAGCGCGTTCTCGACCAGCGAGTCGCGCGTACGCTCGAACACCCACGACAGGTCGTACGCCAGCGCCAGCCCGACCGACAGCAGCCCCACGGGCCGCCTGACCTCACGCAGCCGCAGGTAGGAGCTGTCGAGCACGGCGGAGTAGAGCAGCGGCGGCAGGAACACCAACAGCGCCAGCTCCGGGTCCAGGCCCATGGTGGGATTCACCGGCGCTCCCCTCCCCCTCGGCCCGATCACCCCGCCGTGAACGTACCCGCGGGAGGAGCGTGGCCCGCTCACGTCGCGCGGGAACGGTCACCGCGCCGACGGATCCCGTGTGAGCGGACCCCGCGCCAGGGGGCGAGGTGCGGCGCACGGCGTGCGGGGGGCGATGACGCGTCAGGCGGACGGGGCGCGCGGCGGAGGCGTTGCGGCGACGGACCGGCGGGCGCGCGTCACCACTCCCTGCGGTCGCTTCTTTCGTGGTAGTCCGGCTGCTCGGGACGCAGGCGCTCGCCCGTGGAGAACATCGGGTCCCCGACGTACGGGCGGGTCATCTCGGGATCACCCTGTTCATGGCGGCCGAGGGTCAGCAGCGGGTCCACGGGGTTCTGGTGGGGCGGCGCCTGACGTTGCTGCGGGGCCGGGCGAGGCCGGCCGGCCCCCGGGATGCCGTGCATGGGGGTGCCCAGACCGGCCGTGCTCGGCTGGGTCTGTTGCGGCTGCGGTTGTTGCGGCTGGGGCTGCCGGTAGGAGGTGTCGGAGCGGCGTCCGTAAGGGTCGGACGGGTACGGGTCCGACGGGTAGTCGGGCCGGTGCTGCTGGGCAGGCTGGTAGGGGTCGGCGGCCTGCGAAGGGAAGCCCAGCGGGTCGGTGCTGGCCGGCGCCTGACGGCGCTGGTCGCCGGGCATCTGGTAGACCGGTTCGTTCTCGACGTACTGAGGGCCGGTGAAGGGCTCGGCCTGGCCCTGCTGGATGTAGTGCGGGCCGCTCATCGGGTCGGCGGCGTACTGAGGGCCGCTGAAAGGGTCACCGGTGTAGGCCTGTTGCGGGGCGGTCTGATCGACGTATTGAGGGCCGGTGAAGGGGGCCCGCTCGCCGTAGGCGGGGGTGTGCTGCTCTCTGAGGGCCGCGGTCTCGCCGTAGGCGGGCGCGTGGTGCTCCCTCGGCGCCGCGGTCTCACCGTACGAGGCCACCAGTTTGTCCCGGGGGGCCGGCGGCGCGCCCCTGGCCACGAGGACGTCGTTGGGCGACAGGGCCGCCGTGGGCCGGTCGTCAGGCTGCGGCTGCTGCGGCGGTTGCTGAGCGTGCTGGGGCGGCCGGTGGTATTGGCCGGTGCCGGGGATGACCTCGGTGCCCGGCTCCTGCGCGGGCACCGCCGGCTGCTCGCCCGTGGCCTCGGCGTAGCCGTCGTCGAGGGTGTCGAGCAGCCGCCCGACGTCCTCCATGGGCATGCGGAAGCTCGCTGTGCACATCTCGCCCCGCCAGAGGCTGAGGACCAGTGTGCCCTCGTGCCACGTGACGCGGAGACACCGTTCCTGACCTCGCGCATCGAAGAAGACTTCGCCGAACGACGGCAAGGGGACAACTTCCGACATGGAGGACATATTGCTTTAACCAGCCTTTATTCGTCCACTCAACCCCGGAAAACCCTACGGGACCGGTCTTCCCACCTACACCGGGATTCCCTCTGGTCACGCTCGGTGGAGACTTTCTGACACCAGCTGGAGTCCCGATCGACCAGTGTGCCATGCGTGCCGTCGCGCCGATTCAGGAATGCCGGGATGCGTCTGGCCGATCACGCCGCGTTCGGCGCGGCGGCCCTGGAATGCGGGTAGCGTTTAGTGCCGTGCCGGACTCCCATCTCCCGTCAGTGGACGAACTGCTCAGCATCGCGGTCAACGCTCTCGGAGGGAGCGAACGGCAGGGCCAGATCACCATGGTCCAGGCCGTGCGGCAGGCCCTCGACGACAAGACGCACCTGGCGGTCCAGGCGGGCACGGGCACCGGCAAGTCAGTGGCCTACCTCGTGCCCTCGATCCGCCACGCGATGGACAGCGAGAAACCGGTCGTGATCTCCACGGCCACGATCGCGTTGCAGCGACAGCTCGTCGACCGCGACCTGCCGAGGCTCTCCGAGGCGCTGGGCAAGGAGCTGCCGCACGAGCCGACGTTCGCCATTCTCAAGGGCCGGCGTAACTATCTGTGCCGCTACAAGGCGACGGCGGGCTGGCCCGAGGAGGACGAGCAGGACCAGCTCTTCGACCCGCGCGAGGTGAGCGCCACCGGCCGCATGGTCCAGCGCATCCAGGAGTGGGCCGAGGAGACCGAGACCGGCGACCGCGACGAGCTGGTGCCCGGCGTGAGCGAGCAGGCGTGGCGGCAGTTCTCGGTGAGCGCGCAGGAGTGCCTGGGAGCCACCCGCTGCCCGAGCGGCGCCGAATGTTTCGCCGAGCTCGCCAGGGCGCGGGCGGGCGAGGTCGACGTGGTCGTGACCAACCACGCGCTGCTCGCCATCGACGCCATGGGCGACCTGCCGGTGCTGCCCGAGCACGAGGTCGTCGTCGTCGACGAGGCCCACGAGCTCGTCGACCGGGTGACGTCGGTGGTCACCGGCGAGCTGTCCGACACCTCGGTGATGCTGGCGGTCCGCCGGGTCGGCCGGCTGATCGAGCAGCCGATCGCCGACCAGCTGATGGAGGCCGGCGAAGACCTCAAGGCGCTGCTGACCGCCGCGCCGCCCGGGCGCATCGACGAGCTGCCCGAGGTGCTCGGGCTGACGCTGGCGCTGGTGCGCGACACGGCCTGGCGATGCATCACCGCGCTCGGCCCGCGCAACGCCGACAAGGACGACCCCGACAAGGCGGGGCAGCGCAAGGCCGCGTTCACGGCACTCGACGAGGTGCACGACACCGCGGTGCGCATGCTGGAGGCCTACGGGCACGCAGCGGAGGCCGACCGGGCGGAGGTGGTCTGGCTCGACGCCGGCACCGACCGCCGGCCGCCGATGTTGCGGGTCGCGCCGCTGAGCGTCAGCGGCATGCTGCGCGACAAGCTGTTCGGGGAGCGCACGGTGGTGCTCACGTCGGCCACGCTCGCACTCGGCGGCACGTTCGACCCGCTGGCCGCGCAGTGGGGGCTGGGCGAGGGCAGAAGCTGGCAGGGCATCGACGTCGGCTCGCCGTTCGACCACCCGCGCGCGGGCATCCTCTACGTCGCCAAACACCTGCCCCAGCCGGGGCGCGACGGGCTGCCGCAGGCCTACCTCGACGAGATCGCCGAGCTGATCGAGGCGACCGGGGGCCGCACGCTGGGGTTGTTCTCGTCGATGCGGGCGGCCAAGGCGGCCACCGAGGCGCTGCGCGATCGGCTGGACGTGCCGCTGCTGTGCCAGGGCGACGACTCGACGATGCTGCTCGTCAAGCAGTTCGCCGACGACGAGCCGACGTGCCTGTTCGGGACGCTGTCGCTGTGGCAGGGCGTCGACGTGCCCGGGCCGTCGCTACGCCTCGTGATCATCGACCGGGTGCCGTTCCCGCGCCCCGACGACCCGCTGACCTCGGCCCGGCAGCGCCACGTGGCGGCCAAGGGCGGCAACGGGTTCATGGCGGTGGCGGCCAACCACGCCGCCCTGCTGCTGGCCCAGGGCGCCGGCCGCCTGCTGCGCGCCCAGGACGACAAGGGCGTGATCGCGGTCCTCGACCCGCGCCTGGCCACGGCCCGCTACAGCGGCTTCCTCCTGGGTTCCCTTCCGCCGTTCTGGCGCACGAACGACCCGGCCATCCCCCGGGCGGCACTCAAACGCCTCGCGGAAACAGCCTCTGAGGCACGCGACGGTTGACACATGACCGGTTCGCGGCCGGCCTACGCCAGACCGGCCGCGTGGGCGGTCGACTTGCCGGTCGTGTGGACGGTGGGGGTCGGCTGCGCATGCGTGCGGGCCCGGCCATCGACGAAACCGCGTGCCAGGAGCCACTCGGATGCGCGCCTGTGGTGGTGTGATCGCTGCCCGGCCGTGCGCATCCCCGGTCACGGGTTTGACCACGGTGAGGGCCGAGAGTGCGCTCCGTAACGGCGGTCCGCCGGTGAAGGGTCAGCGGGCGTTTCCTGGAGGGCCGTCAGCCACCCGCGACGGGTGGCTGAACCCGGCGGAGCCGTGACACTAAAAAGGAGAAAGATCCGGACGCTTGGGAGAGACCCCGTCGCCGGAGGAGACGCCGCGGAGGCGGCGGGAGACCCAGGGGACGAGGTGTTCGCGCATCCACTGGGCGTCTTCGCGCCGGCGCGCCCGGGGGTCCACCGCCCGCTCCGGCCAGCCCTTGCGCCAGTCGTCGAACGGCACCCCCAGCACGTCGAGCACGCGCGCGGCGACCAGCCGGTGACCGTCTTCGTTCATGTGCAGGCGGTCGGTGCTCCATGCCCGCCAGTCACGCAGCCCCTGCATCGACCACTGGTCGACGAGCCGGCACCCGTAGAGGTCGGCGATGGAGCGCAGGTGCAGGTAGAAGATGGCGAAGCGGCCGCGCAGGCGCCGCATCACCGGCGTGTCGCGCGGGTCGACCCCGGTGAACAGCAGCACGTCGGCGCCCCCGGCCCGCAGGTCGCGTACGGCTCGCGCGACCTGCTTGGCCATCAGGTCGGGGTCGCTGCCGGGCCTGAGCAGGTCGTTGCCGCCGGCGCAGAAGCTGACCAGGTCGGGCGCCATCTCGACGGCCAGCGGCACCTGCTCGGCGACGATCTGGCTGATCAGCTTGCCGCGCACGGCCAGGTTGGCGTAGCGGAAGCCGGGGTTGTCGGTGGCGAGCCGTTCGGCCACCCGGTCGGCCCAGCCACGGTAGTGGCCGTCCGGCCCGGGGTCGTTCAGCCCTTCGGTGAAGCTGTCGCCGAGAGCGACGAAGGACTTGTAATGCCTCATGAGGTCGTCTTCATCTCCGCGATAGCGTGCAGCGCAAGGATGTATGACTGTAGCCCGAAGCCCGCGATCGTGCCCGTCGCCACCCCGGCCACGACGGAGGTATGGCGAAACTCTTCCCTGGCCGCGGGATTGGAGATGTGCACCTCGACGAGCGGGGCGGTGCGCTGGGCGATCGCGTCGCGCAGGGCGTAGGAGTAGTGGGTGAAGGCGGCCGGGTTGAGCACGACGGGGATGCGGCCGTCGCAGGCCTCGTGGATCCAGCCGATCAGCTCGGCCTCGTCGTCGGTCTGGCGCACCTCGACGTGCTCGCCGAGCTTGCGGCCGGTGTCGCGGCAGAGGGTGGCGAGGTCCTCGAACGTCTCGGCGCCGTAGACGTCGGGCTCGCGGACGCCGAGCCGGCCCAGGTTGGGGCCGTTGAGCACGAGGATCATGCGGAGATCTCCTTGTAGGCGGCTTCGAGCAGCTCTTCTGCGGGATCTTCGAGGCGACCGGGTCGCGCCAGGTCGTCGAGCACGACGAAGCGCTGCTTGGCTCCGCGGTTCTTCTTGTCCAGGCGCATGTGGTCGCGCAGCCGGGGCCAGGCGCCGGCGCGGTAGGAGACGGGCAGGCCGACGCTCGTGAGGATCGACCTGGTGCGCTCGACCAGGTCGGCGCGTCCGGAGAGGCGTGACAGCTCGGCGGCGTAGACCATGCCGATGGCGACGGCCTCGCCGTGGCGGATGGTGTAGTGCTCTTCGCGCTCGATGGCGTGGGCGAGCGTGTGGCCGTAGTTGAGGACTTCGCGCAGGCCGGACTCGCGCAGGTCGGCGCCCACGACGTCGGCCTTGACCTGGATCTTGCGCTCGATCAGCTCGCGGGTGTGCGGGCCGCCGGGCGTGGTGGCGGCCTCGGGGTCGGCCTCGACGAGGGTGAGGATGTCCGGGTCGGCGATGAAGCCGCCCTTGATGATCTCGGCGAGGCCGGCGACGTAGTCGGCTCTGGGCATGCTGTCGAGCGTCGACAGCTCGCACAACACCCCGGCCGGCGCAAGGAACGTGCCGACGAGGTTTTTGCCCTCGGGGGTGTCGATGCCGTTCTTGCCTCCGACGGCCGCGTCGACCATGGCCAGCAGCGTCGTGGGCACGAGCACGACCTGCACGCCGCGCAGCCACGTGCCCGCCACGAACCCGGCCAGGTCGGTGGTCGCTCCCCCGCCCACGCCGATCACGGCGTCGGAGCGGGTCACGCCGTGCCGGCCGAGCGCGGACCACAGGCGCGCGGCCACGTCGACGGACTTGGCCTGCTCGCCGTCGGGCACGGGCAGGTCGGCCACTTCGTAGCCGCGCTCCGACAGGGTCGCGGTGACCGGCCCGGCGAGATCGGGCAGGCTCTCGGGGCGGATGACCGCGACCGTGCGCACACCCGGTTTGAGCAGCGTCGCCAGCTCGGCCTGCACGCCGGTGCCGACCACGACGTCGTAGGGGTTGTCGCCGCGTACGTGGATGCGCGTCGCGCTCATGCGGGCACCCCTTTCGCGATCTCGTCGGCCAGCTCGGCCGGCTCGCGTTTGTCGGTGACCACGGTCGTCACGGCCAGCCGCTCGTAGACCGGCCGCCGCTCCTCCATCAGCTTCTTCAGCCGGCTGCGCGGGTTGAGCACGAGCAGCGGCCTGGCCGAGCCGAGCCCGACCCGCTGCACCGCGTCGGAGAGCCCCACCTGAAGGTAGACCACGTGGTGGCCCTCGAGGAGGGCCTGGGTCTCCTCGTTGAGCACGGCGCCGCCGCCGAGGGACAGGATGCCGTCGTGCTCGGCCAGCGCCCTGCGCACGGCCTGGTGCTCGAGCTCGCGGAAGCGGGCCTCGCCGTCCTCGACGAAGATGTCGGAGACGGGCTTGCCCGCCACGGTCTCGACGTCGGCGTCGGTGTCGCGGAACCCGACACCGAGCCGCTCGGCCAGCAGCCGCCCGATCGTGGTCTTGCCTGACCCGGGAGGGCCGATCAGCACGACGATGCCCGCCGATGGCTTTGCGCTCATTTGATCACCATGGAAGAGAGGTAGCCGGACAGGTTGCGCGCGACCTCCTCGACGGAGTCGCCGCCGAACTTCTCGAGCGCCGTGTCGGCCAGCACCAGCGCGACCATCGCCTCGGCGACGATGCCCGCGGCCGGCACGGCGCACACGTCGGAGCGCTCGTGGTGGGCCTTGGCCGCCTCACCGGTCTTGACGTCGATGGTGGCCAGGGCTCTCGGCACCGTGGAGATCGGCTTCATCGCGGCGCTGACGCGCAGGACCTCGCCGTTGGTCATGCCGCCCTCGACGCCCCCCGCGCGGTTGGTGATGCGCCTGACGCCGTCGTCGGCGGTGTATTCGATCTCGTCGTGGGCGCGGGAGCCGGGCCGCATGGCGGTCTCGAAGCCGTCGCCGACCGCGACGCCCTTGATGGCCTGGATGCCCATGAGCGCCGCGGCCAGCCGGGAGTCGAGCCTGCGGTCCCAGTGGGTGTAGCTGCCGAGGCCCGGCGGCAGGCCGTAGGCCAGCACCTCGACGACGCCGCCGAGCGTGTCGCCGTCTTTGTGCGCCTTGTCGATCACGGCGATCATCGCGGCGCTGCCCTCGGGGTCGGCGCACCTGACCGGGTCGTCGTCGATGCGGGCCTGGTCTGCGGGGCCGGGCAGCGTCTCGGCCGGAGTCCTGGCGCCGCCGATGGAGGTGACGTGGCTGACGATGTCGACGCCGAGCGCCTGCTTGAGGAAGCGCCTGGCGACCTCGCCGAGCGCGACGCGGGCCGCGGTCTCGCGAGCGCTGGCCCGGTCGAGCACCTGCCGGGCGTCGTCGAACCCGTATTTCTGCATGCCGGCCAGGTCGGCGTGCCCGGGGCGGGGACGGGACCTCGGCGCGTTGCGGGCCAGGCCCTCCAGCTCGGCCGGGTCGACCGGGTCGGCCGCCATGACCTTCTCCCACTTGGGCCACTCGGTGTTGCCGATGCGGATGGCGACGGGGCTGCCCATCGTGCGCCCGTGGCGCACGCCGCCCACGATCGTCACCTGGTCCTGCTCGAACTTCATCCGGGCGCCGCGGCCATAACCGAGCCTGCGGCGGCGCAGGGCCTCGTCGATGGCGGCCGTGGTCACCTCGACACCGGCAGGCAGGCCTTCGAGGACGGCGACGAGTTCGGGCCCGTGGGATTCTCCGGCGGTCAACCAGCGCAACATGACTCCAAGTCTTCCATGTGCGGCCCAGTGGCCGGACCGGCGTTCATCAACCGAGACAGAGCACGCTGAACGCCCCTAGCAGCATGAACGGCCCGAAAGGGAACTCGGTGTGCCGGGTCCCGCGCTTCGTCACCAGGAGGGCGACGGCGTACAGCGCGCCCAGCAACTGTCCGGCGAAGGCGGCGACGACCAGCGCCTGCCAGCCCAGCGCCGCGCTCGTCATGCCGATGAGCCCGGCCAGCTTCACGTCCCCCAGACCCATCGCGTACGGCCTGGCGAACCAGAGCAGCCCGTACACGACCGCCAGCGCCGCCCCGCCGGCCAGCGCCGCGGGCAGCTCCCCCGTCGGCACGAGCGCCAGCGCCATGATGGGGTACGCCGGGAGCGTGATCGCGTCGGGCAGCAGGCTCGTACGCCAGTCGACCACGGCCAGAGCCACCCCGATCACGGCGAAGCACGCGTACGGCAGCCCCACCCGCCACGCGACGAGCGCGGTGACGGCGGCGCACACCACCTCGATGACCGGCGGCCACGGGGGAACGGGGGTGACACCGTCGTCATAGGCGTCGGCCAGCGCCCGGATGGCGCGTCCGCACAGGAGTCCGAGCAGCGCCATGAGTGCGACCACGCACAGACCCTAAACCGCCCGGCCCGCCCCCGCAGGCCGATCCCCCAAGCCCCGCCACGGGAGCCGACTCGTCTCGCCGCCCCAAGCCCTGGCGCTGGGCCGGGTCGTCGTCGCGCCCCTGGCCCGGCGTGCGAGCCGGTCCGTTCGGGGCTTCGGCTATTGCGGTCGGCGAGCCGATCACGGACACTTCCCGCGTGGACAGGGATCGGTTAGTCAGGTTCGCGGTAGTCATCGCGACTTTCGTGCTCGCCCCTGTACTGCTCGAAATACTGGCCTGGTACATCGAGGGCGAGGAGTACAACGTCTCCCGCGCCATCACCGTGGTCTCCGTGGTGACAGGGCTGGCCCTGATCGCCCTGGTCGCCGGCCGGCTGCGCGGACGGCTGCCGACCATGCTGGTCACGGCCATGACCGTGACGGCGGCCGGGGGGATCGTGCTGGGGTTCGCGGCCGGGTTCGGGCCGATTCTGTGGAACGGGCACTTGTCCGGCGAACTGCTCGGCCTGTCGATGATCGGGATCGCCGCCTTCAGCTTGCTGACCGGGACGTACCTGCTGGTCCTCTTCCGGCGCGGCCTGTACGTGCCGCATCTGGAGGCGACGGCGGGCCCGTCGCCGACCACGACCAAGCGCAAGGTGATCGGCGAGTCGGAGATCCTGATCCGCACGCAGCCGGACATCAGCGCGGCGATGGAGAAGGCGCTCGGGAGCTGCATCTCCATGATCGACCAGGAGGATCTGCACTTCGTGGCGTTCTTCAGCCCTGGCGGCTGCGCCTTCTACACCGACGTGCTCGATGACGCCGACCTGCAGCACTTCTTCCACGAGTCGACACCCGAGGAACGCAGGATCACCTATCTCAAGCTGGGCCGCCAGATCGACTGGATCGGGCAGCGGCTCGACGCGCACCTCAGGCTGCTGGAGAGCGGCACGGTGATCAGGACCGTGCTGGACGTCGAGCGCGGCGCGCTGTTCCACTACTGGGTCGACCACGGCCGCTATGTCGTGGGCGTCACGCTCGACCAGCGCAAGGTCGGCGAGGCCGACGACAAGATGGCCAAGCTCGTCGACATGATCCGCGGCCATTTCACGCTGCCGCCCATCAACCAGCGCAACCGGCCGGAGCCGGGCGGGAACCTGCGCGCGATCAGGGAAGACCAGGCGTGGCCTGAGTCGGGCTCCTGACCGCCGGCGTGGCCGCGCGACGGGCGCACCTCCCTCGGCGCCCCGCAGGACAGGCGCGGGACCCGCGTCTCCAGGATCGATGAGGACGATCCGCACGTGGCGGCTTCTTCAGCCCTTCCGACCGCCGATGCCCGGCCGGTCGCCGGGTGGCTATCGGGCGGGCTTGCGTCCCCAGGGGAAGCGGCGGCGCCTGCGGGTGGGCTCCACGCGGGCGACGGTGACGCCGCTGAGGTCGCCCACGGTGCCGGACTCGACCGCCGCGAGCGCCGCCAGCACATCTCCCTCGATCACGAACTGCACCGGACCAGCCACGTCCACCACGACCGCGGCCGCCTGCTCCTGCACGGCGGCCCGGCAGACCTGGAGCGCGGTGGCCTGGATGGGGCGGGCGTCCTGACGCCACCTCACCAGCGCGCCGGAACTTGTGAACGCGAGCACCGCGTGCCTGCCGTCCTGCCCGACGAGCTTGGGCAGGGCCATCTCGCTCTCCTTCTCCTGCCGGAGCCCGTGCGCGCCGACCTCGGTCTCGGTCAGCAGGGCGACCACGGGCACGAGCAGCCTGGCGCCGCTCAGCGCGGCCAGCACCTCGGCGTCGCCGGCCGTACCGGCCTCGAAGGCGGCCAGAGCGGCGGCGACGGCGGGAGCGGCACGGCCGTCGTCGTCAGGATTCAGAGGCTGCGGGATGCTCGGCACAACCCCCGAGACTACCCGCGCCCGGATTCGGCCCCGGGCTTGGCCCGCAGCGCGCGCATCCGGCCGGTCATGGTCCACCTCCGGCCGCGCCCGGGTGACATCATGGTTTCCGATGCGGATCGCGCGCCTCCCCCTCGACGAGCAACTCGCCGCCATACCCCTCGTGCTGCGCACCAACGTGCTAACGGTGTCCTGCGTCAGGTCACGCGACCGGTCGCGGGTTTGACCACGGCGAGGGTCAAGAGTGCGCTCCGTAACGGCGGTACGCCGGTGAAGGGTCAGCGGGCGTTTCCTGGAGGGCCGTCAGCAACCTGCGGCGAGTGGCTGAACCTGGGCGAAGCCGTAACTACTCATAAAAGCTCATCCATGGTCGGAGATGGCGGCGACCGGGCCGCCGCCGGATGGGCCCTGGTGGACGGCGGCCACCGAGACGAAGACGGCGGGGTCGCCCGTGACCGAGGCCGCCACCCCGCCCACCGTCGCCTTGATCTGCCGGTGCCAGTGCACGTCGGAGTCGTCCAGCATGATGTTGCGGCGTCCCCGCACCCGCCCTGACGGGTCGGCCTCGCACTTCATGAACACGTTCACCAGCCGCCCGCCGAGGTCGGACGGATGCGGGCGCTCCGGCAGCGGCAGCCCGGAGTCCCTGATGGCCTCCCAGATGCCGTCGGCGTCGAGGGCGTCCTTCATGACGCTGTGGCCGATGCGGTAGCGGCCGCCGATCCCCCGTACGTTCCCGACGAGGACGATCTGCGCCCGGTCCAGTTCCACGCCCGACGAGCACGAGGCCACCGACGAGTAGAGCGACAGGTCCTTGTGGATCTGGTCGGCGCGTGGCATGTCGATCTCGCCGAGCGCGACGGCGATGCCGAGGGCGGTGGTGGAGTTGGACAGGTCCATCGAGGGTCCGGTCTCCTCGATGGCGGTGTCCTGGCCGCGGCTTTTGGCGTCGGTGATGGTGGCGAGGGTGAGCAGCGGCGTCTTGGTCTGTACGTAGTGCACGTCGCGCGGGTCGTCGATGCCGGCGATCTTCATGGCCTCGCGCACGCCCGCGGCGACCTTCTCGACCATGGCGGGCCTGCCGATGTCCTCGGGGAGGATCACCTCGCTCATGGCCACGCCCACCGACAGCCGCGGCTCCTCGGACGGGGGCGCGTCGGCCGTGGTGGCGAAGATGGTGGCGTGCGGGCTGAGCACCCCGTCGGTGCCGCCCGACCAGACCAGCGGCACGCTGTCCGGCGCCGGATGCCCGTGCTCGGCGAGCACCTCGCGGAAGGCGCGGTCGGCGAGGATGCGCGTGTAGTCGTTGACGCCGCCGTTGCCCTCGGTCTTGCCGACGACGGCCAGCACCCGGTCGGCCTCGATCACCCCGTCGGCGATGAGCCGTGACAACCCTGAGGCGTCGGTGACGCTCTCGATGGGCACCTTGCGCACTTCTATCGGGTCCGGCATGCGAAGCCCCTTCTTCCCGTACTTTCCCCTGTTCTGGCCCCCTGTCCTGGCGACGCTAGCCGAGCCGGTCAGCGGGGTTCATGGTCAATGTCTGCCCAGGAACGCCGCGGACGATGTCAACGTGCGCTGAGCGGCGGCGGTAGGGTCGCGCCTGTGATTCGCGACGCGCACGTCAACGGGATCAAGCTCGTCTACCGGGAGGAAGGCGAACCTTCGTCCCCCGCCCTCCTGCTGCTCCACGGGCGCACCGCCGACCACAACGACTGGAACGGCATCACGCAGCACTTCGCCGCCCGCCATCACGTTCTGGCGCTCGACCTGCGCGGGCACGGGGCGAGCGACCGTCCGGGCGAATACCCGCTGCCCGCCATGGCCGAGGACGTCGTCGGGCTGCTCGACCACCTGGGCATCGAACGCGCCACGGTGGTGGGGCACTCGCTCGGCGGCGTGGTGGCCTACCTTCTGGCCATGAGCCGTCCCGAGCGGGTCGAGCGGCTCGTGCTGGAGGATCCGCCGCAGCCCTACCCGCTGGAGAACCGCGCGCCGCTGGTGGAGGACGGGTCGACGCGGTTCGACTGGCGGATGGTGCACGACACCGAGCGGCAACTCGTCGCCCCCGATCCGGCCTGGCGGGAGGGGCTGGCACGGATCACGGCGCCGACGCTGGTGGTGTCGGGCGGGGCGGCGAGCCCGCTGCGCGCGCAGGACGTGGCGGCGCTGGTCCCCGGGGCCGAGCTGGTCACGATCGAGGCCGGGCACCTCGTCCACGTCAACGCGCGCCGCGCGTTCCTGCGGGTGGTGGACGGTTTCCTGAACGGGTCGCCGCCGGATTCCTGAACGGATCAGCGGCGGGTTCTTGATCGCAGAACCGGCTCCCGACTAAACACACCTGGCCGGGGCAAACGTGACATTGTGTCGAAGATCCGCCAAGGTGGAGAGGTGCGAACGAGGCTCAGCGATCATGTGAAGGAACGGCTGGGCACGTTCGGCCTGATGGCGCCGTCCATCGCGCAGTGCGCGGTCGGCGCCGCGCTCGCCTGGCTCACCGCCATCGAGCTGCTCGGCCACCCGCGACCGATCTTCGCACCGATCTCCGTGCTCATCTGCATCGGCGTGGGGCTCGGGCAGCGCCTGCGCCGGGTGATCGAACTGGTCGTCGGGGTCAGCCTCGGCGTCGGCGTGGGCGACCTGCTGGTGTCCTGGATCGGCTCGGGCGCCTGGCAGCTCGCGCTCGTGGTGGGGCTGGCGATGACCGTGGCGGTGCTGCTCAACAGCGGAGCGCTCTTCGTCGCGCAGGCCGGCTCGTCGGCCGTACTGGTGGCCACCCTGGTGCCCGGCGAGGACGTGGGCGGCCTGGACCGGATGGCCGACGCGCTCACCGGCGGCATCATCGGGATCGCGGCGGTCGCGCTGCTGCCCGCCAGCCCGTTCATGATCGCCGCCAAACACCTGTCCGGGGTGCTGGACGCGCTGTCGACGGTGCTGGAGCAGGCCGCCGCGGCGATCGAGAAGCGGGACGTGGAGCTGGCCGCCGAGGCGCTGGAGGAGGCACGCAACACGCAGGGAGCGGTCGAGGAGTTCGAGGCGGCGCTGGAGACCAGCAAGGAGATCGCCATGATCTCGCCCGTGCACTGGCACCGGCGGGCCCGGCTGGCGCGCTATGAGACCGCTGCCATGCCGGTGGACCTGGCCCTGCGCAACGCACGCGTGCTGATCAGGCGCACGCTGGCCTCGCTCGGAGAGGTCAGCCCTCCCCCGGCCGCGCTGGCCGAGGCCATGCGGGAGGTGTCGGAGGCGGCCCTGCTGCTGCAGCTGGAGCTGGGGGCGGGCCGCGAGCCGACGCTGGCGCGGCAGGCCTTGCTCGCCGTGGCCGCCAGGGAACGGCCCCCGCAGCTGGGGTTCTCGGCGCACGTCATCATCGCGCAGCTGCGTTCGGTGGTGGTCGACCTGCTGCAGGCGACGGGGATGGAGAACGAGGAGGCGACGGCCGCGCTGACCCCGCTGGACGAGCCGAGCGGCGGCAACACCCACCGCCGGTGACCGCCCGTCACGACGGGACGGTGAACGTACGCAGCACGTCGGCGATCTCGTCGGCCTCGGTGAGCTTGCCGGAGGCCACGGCGATGACCAGGTCGTAGGCGCTGTCGTCGTCGGTGTCGAGCACGACACCGTTGAACCGCAGAAAGACGTCCGTGACCAGCCACGGCAGCCGCTTGTTGCCGTCGACGAGCGGATGGTCGACCGCCAGCGACTGCAACAGGGCGCCCGCCTTGGTGAACAGGTCGGGATAGGCCTCCAGCCCGAACATGGCGGAACTCGGCCGGTGCACGGCCGAGTCGAGCAGGCCGAGATCCCGCACAGCGAGGACGTCGCCGAGCTCGGCCTCGGCAAGCTCCAGGACCTGCTCGAGGGAGAGGTAACGGGTCATTCGCCGAGCCGATCAAGGACGGTCCGCCAACGCTCCCTGGAGCGCGCGCCAAGGCGGCGCACCTCCTCGTCGGCCGCGTGCCGGGCGAGATATTCGTCCACCGCCGCCAGCACCACCTGCTGCATGCTGCGCCCCTCGGCGTCGGCGCGCTTGCGGAGGGCTTCGGTCTGCTGGTCGCTGAGGCGGAGGGTCATGGCCATGCCCCTCATCGTAGGCCGGGGAGTGGTATCACCGCGATACCACAGCTCCCTATTACCCTCAGCGACCGCATGCTTACACACCCTTTACGGAGGGCGCGTCAGGACGACAGGCGCTTGAGCCGGGTCACCGCCTCGTCGATGACCTCGTCCTTCTTGCAGAAGGCGAACCGTACGAAGTGCCGCCCGCGTTCGGGATGGTCGTAGAAGACCTGGGTCGGGATCGCCACCACGCCGGCCAGGCCAGGCAGCCGGCGGGTCAGCTCCAGGCCGTCCTCGAAGCCCAGCGGCCGGATGTCGGTCTGCACGAAATAGGTGCCGGCGGGCTTGAGCACGGAGAAGCCCGCGGCCGTCAGCCCCTCCATGAGCCGGTCGCGCTTGTCCTGCAGGCCGGCCCGGAGCGCGGCCACCCACTCCAGCTCGTGCCGCAGCGCGTACGCCACCGCCAGCTGCCACGGGGCGCTCGCCGTGAACGTCAGGAACTGCTTGACCGTCTGCACCGCCGTGACCAGGGCGGGCGGCGCGCACACCCAGCCGGTCTTCCAGCCGGTGACCGAGAACGTCTTGCCCGCCGACGAGATCATCACCGTGCGCTCCCGCATGCCGGGCAGCGTGGCGAGGGGGATGTGCTCGACCCCGTCGAAGGCGAGGTGCTCGTAGACCTCGTCCGTGATGGCGATCAGCCCGCGCTCCTGGCACAGCTCCGCGATGACGGTCAGCTCTTGCCTGGTGAACACCGTGCCGGTGGGGTTGTGCGGCGAGTTGACCAGGATGGCCCTGGTGCGCGGCGTGACGGCGGCGCGCAGCTCGTCGGGGTCGAACGTGAAGCGGCCGGCCTCAGGCCGCATGGTCACGGCCACCAGCCGGGCCTGGGCCAGCGCGATCGAGGCGGCGTAGGAGTCGTAGTAGGGCTCGAACGCGATCACTTCGTCGCCCGGCTCGCACAGCGCCAGCACGCTCGCCGCGACCGCCTCGGTGGCGCCCACCGTGACGAGGATCTCGCCCGCCGGATCGTAGGAGAGGTCGTAGTGGGCATAGCGGTGCTCGGAGATCGCCTGCCGCAGGTCGAGCACGCCGGGCCCCGGTGGGTACTGGTTGGCGCCCGAGCCGATCGCCTCGACCGCGCGGTCGAGCATCGCGGCGGGCCCGTCGGTGTCGGGGAAGCCCTGGCCGAGATTGATCGACCCGGTCTGCACGGCCAGCGCGCTCATCTCCGCGAAAATCGTCGTGCCGAAGGCGCGCATCCTGGAAACAAGTGGTTCGGTCACGTGCCCACACTATTAGTCTCGTGCCGTGATCTCTCGGGTCGTGCTCGCCCTCGCCCTCACGGCGCCCCCCGCCATGAACCCCGCCATGAACCCCGCCATGGACCCCACCGTGTCCCCCACCGTGTCCCCCACCGTGTCCCCCACCGTGTCCCCCGCCGTGTCCCCCACCCTCAGCTCGGGCACGGCCGCGCGGCATCCGTGCCCGGTCGCCATGCCACCGCGCACGACCTGCGGGTTCCTGGAGGTCCCCGAGCGGAGGGATGCCCCTGGGCGGACGGTCAAGGTGGCGTACGCCGTGCGCGTGGCGGGCGCCGGTGACCGCGAAACGGATCCGGTGGTCTTCATGGGCGGCGGGCCGGGGTCGGCGTCGATGGACGCGATGTCCGTGCTGAGCGCGATGTTCCCCGATCGCGACGTGGTGACGGTCGAACAGCGCGGCGGCCGGCACTCCGAGCCGTCGCTGGGCTGCCCGGAGACCGCGCAGGCGCTGCTCGGGCAGTTGCGCCGGCCGGCCGCCGACAGGACCGCCGACAGGACCGCCGACAGAGCCACCGACAGAGCCGCCGACATGGCCGCCGACATGGCCGCGGCGGCCGTACGATGCCGCGACCGGCTCCAGGAGGAGGGCGTCGACCTGCGGGGGTACCGCACGCGGGAGATCGCGGCCGACGTGGTCGCCCTGCGCGAGGAGCTGGGGTACGACGCGTGGCACCTGTTCGGGGTCGGCTCTTCGACCAGGGTCATGCTCGGCGTGGCCGCGGCCGACCCAGGGGGCGTGCGTTCGGCGGTGCTCGACTCGTTCCTTCATACCGGCGCCCGCCGCTACGACGGCGCCGATCGCGACCTCGGCGGCGCGCTCGCCGCGCTGGGGGTCGGGGAGCGGTTCGCGGCCGTGCGGGCCAGGCTGAACGCCTCGCCGGCCCGGGTGCCCACGACGGATCCGGTGCTCGGCGGGGCGTTCACGGCCCGGGTGACCGGTGACGACCTGGCCGCGATCATGGCCGGGGCGCTGCTCGATGCGGACGTGGCCGCGGTGGCGCCCGCGCTGGTCGGCGGGCTCGCCGAGGGGCGTGACGAGTTGCTGCGGCCGCTGGTGGACGCCGCGGGCGAGCGGCTGGCGGCGCGCGTGTGGGGGCTGTATCACGCGGTGCAGTGCCAGGACGAGGTCCCGTTCAACACCTTCACCCCAAAATCACGACTTTTCACCATAAATGCAGACAAAGCGGTATGCGATGCTTGGCAGGTGTCCAGGTCAGAGCCCGTGAACGCCTCCCCCTCAACCCCCGTGTACGTCCTGGGTGGCCGGTACGACACCGCCGCCCCCGCCGCGACCGCCAGGTCCGCCGCGCAGGCCCTGCCGGACGCCCGCTTCGAGGAGTTCGCCGGCGCCTCCCACGCCGTCTTCCTCACCAGCGCCTGCGCCCGCGGGAAGATCGCCGCGTTCGTCGCCGACCCGGCCACGGCGTCGACCGCCCCCTGCGCGTCCCCCACCACCGCCACCCGGCCGGGTGACCTGCACGTCACCGCGGCCCCCTACCTGATCTCCCGCTCCCCCTGGCTGGCCGCGCCCTTCGCGGCGTTCGCGCTCGCCTCGCTGGTCCAGCTCGTCTCCGGGGCGCTGCGAGGCCGGGCGCCCGCGGCCTTCGCCGGGCTGGCCGGCGTGGCCTTCACCGGGCTCATGGCCCAGTCCACGCACACCCTGGCCGGCACGAACGGCTCCGCCCTGGCCGTCGGCGTCCCCGGCACCACCGGCCCGTACACGTCGATCGCGGTGGCGTCGGCCGTGCTGACGGCCGGGGCGCTGCTCCACGACCGCAGGTGGCCCCAGATCGCCACGACCGTCATCGGCGCCGGATTCCTCATATGGTGGTTCACCTGGTTCCTGTGACGCGCATTCGTGAGCTCGACGCTCTCCGTGGCTTCGCGGTGGGCGGGATCATGCTGGTCAACACCTGGCAGCACACCACGAAGCAGCAGACCGGCGTCGACTGGACCATCGAGGCGCTGTTCCAGAGCCGGTTCTACCCCATCTTCTCGATGTTGTTCGGCATCAGCTTCCTGCTGTTCCTGCGCGGCAACAGCCGGTGGGCGCTGCTGAGCAGGCTGTTCTGGCTGTTCTGCTTCGGGCTCGTGCAGCACACCTTCTACGAGGGCGAGGTGCTGACCGACTACGCCTTCTACGGCGCGGTGGTGCTGTTGCCCGCCTCGTTCCTGGCGCCCGGCCTGCCGGTGCTGGTGCTCGGGCTGGCGGTCGCCGGGTGGGGGGTGATCGCCGGCGGCGGGCCGCTGCTGATCCCCGGCCTGTTCCTGGTCGGCATGGCGCTGTGGCAGTTGCGTCCGCCCAGGTGGCTGCTGCTGCCGTCGTTCGCGGTCGCCGTGCCGGCCACCGCGTTGCTGACGGCCGCTTGGTCGTCCACGCACGCCTGGAGCATCTACAGCGTGGCCGCGCTGGCGGGCGCGGCGGCGTACTCGCTGGGGCTGCTGCTCGCGCTGCGGCCGTGGTCGGCGGCGGTGCTGGAGCCGCTGGGCCGGATGGCGCTGACCAACTACGTCTCGGGCACCGCGATCGTCATGCTGGCGGGCCCGCTGGTCGACGCCGACAGGAGCCGCTGGTCGGTGGTGGCTCTGACGGTGGTGACCGTGGCCGCGCAAGTGCTGCTGAGCAGGTGGTGGCTGGCGAGGTTCAGGTACGGCCCGCTCGAATGGATCTGGCGGTGCCTCACGTGGTTTCGGCGGGTCCCCAACCGGCTAGAGTCTGGCCGTGACCAGAATCGCCCTCTGCCAGATCCCGGTCTCTCCTGACCCGCCGGCCAACCTCGAGAGAGTGCGGCAGGCGCTCGCCCGAGCCGAGGGCGCCGACCTCGCGATCTTCCCCGAGGCCACGCTCACCCGCTACGGCAGGCGCATCACGAGCCTGGCCGAGCCCCTCGACGGGCCGTTCGTGTCCGGCCTGGCCGAGGCCGCCAAGGAGCACGGTCTCGCGGTGATCGCCGGCGTGTTCGAGCCGGGCGACCAGCGCGTGCACAACACGGCCGTGGCCATCGACGCCCAGGGCACGGTGCGGGCGGCGTACCGGAAGATCCATCTGTTCGACTCGTTCGGGGCGAAGGAGTCCGACCTGGTCCAACCGGGCGCCGAGCCGGTGGTCGTCGAGCTGGCCGGGGTGCGGGTCGGGCTGATCACCTGCTACGACGTCCGTTTCCCCGAGCTGGCCAGGGCGCTGGTCGACCAGGGCGCCGAGCTGTTCGCGGTGATCGCGGCCTGGGGCTCGGGTCCGCTCAAGGAGGACCACTGGGTGACCCTGGTGAGAGCGCGGGCGCTGGAGAACACCATGTGGACGGCGGCCATCGGCCAGGCGCCCAACCCGGCCGAGGCGTCCGACGGCTACGGTGTGGGCCGCAGCATGCTGGTCGACCCGCTGGGCGTGGTGCGCGCCGACCTCGGCACCGCGCCGGGTGTGCAGGTCGTGGAGATCGACCACGAGCAGACCGCGGCCGCCCGCGCCACCTTGCCGTGCCTTGAACATCGGGTGCTCCGGTTTCAAGAGCTCGTAAAATAGAAGCGTGAGCGGAACGCAGATGCAGAAGGTTGTCCCGCCGCGTCTGCTCGTGCCATATCTGTCGGGCAAGCGCACGGTCATCTCCGGCTATGTCTACCGGGTGCAGGATTGCGTCAGGTTGGCCACGCCGGAGGCGCTCTACCACGGGCTCGACCTGTCGTTCGATGGATCGGAGCTGTTCGCCGAGGTGCCCGAGATCTACGTCATGCGCTGGTTCGCCCGCGACATCGACACCTACGCGGTGCCGTACGGACCGCACATGGGCGGCGACTGGAGCGACGCCCCGCCGTTCGCCGGCAACGGGTTCACGACCTCGTCGGAGCACGTGGTGCCGCAGTTCCACACCGTTCCGATGCCGATCCCGGCCGGGGCGGAGATCATCCGCGTCACCGCTGAGGGCGAGCGGACCTTCGCCCACTACGACGGGCTGACCTGGCGGCCCTCCGCATGAGCGACGAGATCGTGCCGATCGCCGCCGGGTTCGTGGCCCGTTTCGGTGAGCGCACCCTGCCCGCCGCCCTCGGCCCCGACAGCGACCAGGTGGTGTTGTTCAGCGAGAAGGAGCTGGAGGGGTTCGAGCCGTCCTCCGGCTACTGGCGGCGGGTCGTGCCCAGGGCGCAGCTGGAGTGGCTGGTGCTGATCCGCACGGTGGGAGCATTCGGCGGCGAGCCGTGCATCGTGCTCGATGAGGACGATGACGGCCTGCACATCGCCTACACCGGGCACAGCGGGATGAAGGCGGAGGCACTGGGCTACTGGATGGTCGACCACGGCGCCTACGAGGTCGTGGTGCCCCGCGAGGAGGTCTTCTCGATCCGCGTCGAGCGTGTCCCGGTGCCGTAGGGAACTAACCGGCGGAGATGCCGAGGCCGCGGTAGCGGGCCTGGCGGGCGGCGAGCCGGTCGGCGGGGGCCGCCCGCAGCAGCAGCGCGATCTCGTGCTCCAGCGCCCGCCCCACCCGTTCGCAGAAGTTGCGCGGCTCGTACGCGGCGTCGGGCACCTCGGGGATGACCCGGTCGACGATGCCGTCGCGCCGCAGGTCGGTGGCGCGGATGTGCTGCGCCTGGGCGATCTCGGGGGCGAAGTCGACCGAGCGGTAGAGGATGGCGGAGGCCCCCTCGGGCGGCAGCGGCGACAGCCAGGCGTGCTGCGCGCAGAGCACCCGGTCGGCGGGCAGCAGCGCCAGCGCCGCCCCGCCCGCGCCCTCGCCGAGCAGCAGGCACACGGTGGGCGCGTCGAGCATGACCAGTTCGGCCAGGCAGCGGGCGATCTCGGCGGCCAGGCCGCCCTCCTCGGCCGACTTCGACAGGTCGGCGCCCGCCGTGTCGACGACGGTCACCAGGGGCAGGTCCAGCTCTGCCGCCAGCCGCATGCCGCGCCTGGCCGCGCGGAGCCCGGCCGGGCCCAGCGGCGAGTTGGCCCGCTGGAAGCGCCGGTCCTGGCCGAGCACCACCGCCGGCGCGGTGCCGAACTTGGCCAGCGCCAGCAGCAGCCCCGGTTCGTTCTCGCCCTCGCCGGTGCCGCTGAGCGGGGTCACGTCGGTGGCGGCCAGTTTGAGCAGCGTGCGCACGCCGGGCCGGTCGTCGCGGCGCGAGCGGGTGATCGCCTCCCACGCTTCCACGGGCCGTAGATCCTCCTCGGGGGGAGCGCCGGCCACGACGGCGGACCTGTCGGCGGCGAGCACGGCGAGCGCCTTGATCGCGACGTCGCGCGCTTCCCCGGCCGACACCACCGCGTCGAGCAGCCCCTTGCGGTGCAGGTTCTCCGACACCTGAACGCCCTCGGGAAAGGGGTAGCCGTGCAGCGACTCGAACACCCTCGGCCCCATGAATCCGATCAGCGCCTCCGGCTCGGCCGCCGCGACGTGCCCCAGCGACGCCCACGACGCGAAGACCCCGCCGGTCGTCGGATGCCGCAGGTAGACCAGGTAGGGCAGGCCGGCGGCGCGGTGTGCCTGGATCGCGGCGGTGATCTTCACCATCTGCACGAACGCGAGCGCGCCCTCCTGCATCCGCGTGCCGCCCGAGGCCGGCGCGGACAGCAGCGGCAACCCCTCGCGCGTGGCCCGCTCGACCGCGCTGACGAAGCGCTCGGCCGCCGCCACCCCGATCGAGCCCGCCATGAACGAGAACTCGCAGGCCGCCACGGCGACCCTGCGCCCGTCGAGCCGCCCTTCGCCGGTGATCACCGCCTCGTCGTAGCCGGACTTGGCGCGGGCCGCGGCCAGCTCGTCGGCGTAGGAGGAGCCGGGCGGCGCCGGGTCGGCTGGCGGCGCGTCCCACGATGTCCACGAGTCCTTGTCGAGGACCGTGTCGATCAGTGTGCGCGCGTCCGGACGGCTCACTATCACTCCCTAGAAGTCGGGCATCCTTGCAATGGTGACGCATGAGAGCGCCGTCCGGTGCCGCGGGTGGCGGATCATTGTTCGCGCGCCTCCAGCCAGGTGAGCACGGCGTCGTTGTCCTGGCCGAGCGCGGGCGGCGCGCTGTGCTCGGCCCCGGTGAGGCCGTCGAACCGCAGCGGCGGCCCCGGCAGCTCGATCTTCCCGAGCACCGGATGCTCCACCTCGACGACCAGGCCCTGCGAGCGGGTCTGCTCCCAGGCGTAGACCTCGTCGATCGATCTGATCGCGCCCGCGGGCACACCGGCCTCGGCCAGCCTGGCCAGCCAGTGGGCGCGGTCATGGGCTGCCAGGGCCCGCTCCATGTCGGCGATCAGCTCGTCGCGGTGGGCGAACCGCTCCCTGTTGGTGGCGTATCGCGGATCGGCGGGGTCGATGCCGAGCAGGGCGGCGACCTTCTTCCACTGGCCGTCGTTGGCCGCGGCGATCTGCAACATGCCGTCGGCGCAGCGGAAGGCGCCGTAGGGGGCGATGGAGGCGTGGTGGTTGCCGCCGGGGCCGGGCACCTTGCCGCCGACCGTCCAGGCGGTGCCGTGGTAGGCGTGCACGCCGGTGACGGCGGCCAGCAGCGACGTGCGCACGACCCGGCCCTTGCCGGTGCGCTCGCGCTCGTAGAGTGCGCCGGCCACGCCGTAGGCGCCGTGGATGCCGGCCAGCAGGTCGGCGATCGACGCGCCGACGCGGTAGGGCTCGTCGGGTGAGGGGCCGGTCAGCGACATCAGGCCGGCCTCGCCCTGGGCGATCTGGTCGTAGCCGGGGCGGCCGCCTTCCGGGCCGTCGTGGCCGAACCCGGTGATGGACAGGATGACGAGGCGGGGGTTGAGCTCGTGGAGGCGCTCGACGGAGAAGCCGAGACGGTCGAGCACGCCGGTGCGGAAGTTCTCCACGAGGACGTCGCTCTGGCGGACGAGGCGCTCGATGAGCTCCTTGCCCTCCACGGACTTCATGTCGACGGTGATGGACTGCTTGTTGCGGTTGGCCGCCAGGAAATAGGTCGAAACGTCGTGATCCGGCCCAGCGAACGGCGGTCCCCAGCCCCGGGACTCGTCACCGCCGTCCGGATGCTCGACCTTGATCACCCTGGCGCCCAGGTCACCCAGCATCTGCGCGGCGTGCGGCCCGGCCAGGGCCCTGGAAAGATCGAGTACGACGATGCCGCCGAGGGGTCCGAGCAAGATCAACCTCCTACATGCGATCCAAGGGCGAAAGAACATTCTCTCAGGCGCGGGGCCTGCCTCCTCTACCCTGGTCCGATGAATCCGCCGGCCGCGGTCATCGGGAAACTGCCCCCGTCATGCGGCCCTGTCCGCCTGGTGGCCGTGGACGGGCCCGCTGGGGCGGGCAAGACGACGTTCGCGCGGCGGCTCTCCGCAGACCTGGGGTCCCAGGTGATCCACAGCGACGACTTCCCCGTGCCGTGGGACGACGGGCCCGGCGGCTGGTTCCACGCGCTGGAGTCGCAGGTGATCGATCCGTTGCGCCACGGCCGTCCGGGGTGTTTTCGCAGGTACGACTGGGTGCGGGGCGAATACGCCGAACAGGTGACCGTGCCGGTCGCGCCGGCGCTCGTCATCGAGGGGGTCGGCACGGCCAGGGCCTCGGTGGCGGAGCTGCTGGCGTACACCGTCTGGGTGGAGGCGTCCGAGGCGGTGCGCCTGGCGCGCGTCCTGGAGCGGGACGGACCCGAGCTGGAGCCGCGGTGGCGGAGGTGGTTCGCGGCCGAGCGCGCGTGGTTCGCCGAGGACCGGACGCGGCAACGCGCCGACCTGATCATCCGGACGGGGTGACGTCAGGGCCCGTAACAGGCGAGCTCGTCGCGGCGGACGAGCCCCGGGTCGAGGTGGCCGACGTCGTCGCGGCGGACGAGCCCCGGAACGTCAGGGGCCGAGGTGGCCGACGTCGTTGAAGCGGACGAGCTCGAAGCGGCCGCCGCCGGTACGCCAGACCGACACGGAGGCGTTGAGCACCGGCGCGAACTCCAGCACGGCCGCGAGCTCCGCGTCGGGGCCGCCGGCGACGACGTGGCGCAGCCCCAGCACCACGGAGTCGTGGGCGACGATCAGCACCCGCCGGCCGTCGGCCCGCCGCGGCAGGCCGGCGAGGAGGTCACGCAACCGGGCCACCACGTCGGCCAGCGACTCGCCCCCGGGCGGGCGGTAGGCCCAGGCCCCTTCCGCCTCCCGCCGCTCCTGCTCGCCGGGGAACCGCTGCCTGACCGCGGCGGGGTTGTAGCGGGCGAACTCGCCCGCCTCCTGGTCTTTGAGCCGTTCGTCCACGGTGACGGGGAGCGGGTGGATCCCCCAGGTCGCCTGGGCGATCCGCCACGTGTCGAGGGCGCGCAGATAGGGCGAGCACCACACCAGCTCGGGCGCCTCGCCCGCGGGCAGTGCGGCCAGCAGCCGCCCGAGGGCCGCGGCCTGCGCCCTGCCCTGCTCCGTCAGCGTCACCTCGTCGTCGCCCCGCTCGTAGACCAGCGGCGTGTCACCGGCCCGCCGGTAGGCGAGGTTGGCCTCGCTCTCTCCGTGCCGGACGGCGATGATCACTGAAGGGCCCACGCCCGCCATCTTGCCACGGAGCCACCGGCCAAATTACGGTCGAGACCGTTATTGGCGCTTCGAGAACTTCTCCACCTACCGCGTCTGCTGACCCGTGAGCCGGAACAGACGCGGGCCCTCGGCGAAGTAGACGTCTCCCGACCCGTGCACCGCGAGCTGGTGCACGGGTCCCTGCTTCAGCTGGGTGTGCCGGCCGGTGCGCGGGTCGAGCGAGAAGACGTACTGGCCGGCGTGGGCGCCGTACAGCGTGCGGTCACGCCGGTTAAAGGAGAGCTGCCCGCTCGCGCTCTCGCTGTCCGACAGCGTGACCCGCTTGACCACCTTGCGGGCGGCCGTGTTGACGGCGAAGACCTCGCCGCCGGCGATCCCCCACAGCGTGCCCCGATCGTCGAACGTCAGCGCGGGGACGGCCGGCTTGCCCGGCGCGGGGACGATCTCCCACAGCAACCGGTCGTCCTTCACCGACCAGGCGAAGAGCTTGGCCTCCGGCTGGGTCGGCGGCGTGGCCGACTGGCCGCTGTAGATGGAGGTGCCGCCGTAGAGCACGCCGTCGCGGTAGGCGAGCGAGACGATGCTCTGGTCCTTGATCACGTTGCGCTGGGAGTGCTTGAGCTTGCCGGTCTCCGGGTCCCAGACCGCCAGCACGCCGCCCAGGTGGCCGAGGTCCGGCATGGTGCCCGCGGCGAGGTAGCGGCCCGCCGACGCCAGCGCCCGCGGCCTGATCTGCTTGTCGGCGTACAGGTCGAACAGGCGCGCCGGGTTGTCCGCCGGGCCCGGCTCGGGGCTCGGCGAGTACTCGGGGCTGTTCCACGGCAGCTTCGGATCGTAGGCGTAGACCCTGGCGTCGGGATAGGCGCCGACGTAGAGCTTTCCGTCGTGCGTGGCCATGTCCTCGCTCTGCGAGAACGTGTGGAACTCGGCGCGCTCGCCCGTGTCCGGGTCCAGGGCGGCGAAACCGCCGTTGAGGAAGCCGCCGGCGTACATGCGGCCGTCGGGGCCTTCCGAGAGCGCGGTCACGTCGATGGGCTCGCCCTTGACCTGTGTCTGCACGAACGACGTCGCGCCGGTCTGCGGGTTGTAGCGGAACATCAGCCCGCGCCAGAGCAGGCCCACGACGCTCTTGCCCGGGTAGTCCGGCAGGCCCAGCTCGGCCCAGCCGATGCCGCGGGTGTTGGCGACGCGGCCCGTGAACGGCATGCCCGTGCCCGTCGTCTCCTTCGTCTTCGGGTCGTAGCGGACGAGTTCGGCGTCCTTGATGAGGTAGACCGCGCCGTCGGCGTCGGGCGGCGAGACGTCCAGGCCGTGGGCGGGATCGAGGGTGTCGCTCCAGCGGCCGGCGGCGATGTCCCACACGTGCAGCGGGCCGGGGAAGGCGCTGCCGAAGCGGACGTAGAGGTGGCCGGCGGCGACGTCCACGTCGTAGGCCCACTTGCCCGCCGGGTCGAGGCCGTCGGGAAGGGGGAGCTGCCTGACGGCGCCGGAGGCGGCGTCGATCTCGAAGACCGCGGCGGGTGCTTCGGTGCCGGCGTAGATCTTCCCGTCGGCGTAGGAGACGCTGCGGACGTAGCTGTGGGCAGGCGAGAGCCTGCCGTAGTCGCGTACGCCGGTCCCGGGGTCGTAGGCGAACAGGCGGCCGCCCGGGTAGGTGCCGCCGTAGACGGTGGCGCCCGCACCTGCCGTCACGGACCAGATGAAGTTCTCCGAGGGCAAGGGCCGGCCGAGGTCCTGCACACCGCCCTGATCCGTCCAGCGGTAGAGCCGCCCGTCACCGTACGTGCCGACGTAGACGCTGCCGTCGCCGGCGGCTTCCACGGCCCATGAGCCTTCGCCGCCCGGCAGGTCGTACCTGGCCACCTCGGCTCCGGTGACCGGATCGACGGCGTTGAGATGGGCGGGGCTGCCGGAGGACGCGCTCCAGAGCACGGTCTTTCCACCGGGGCCCGGCGCCACGACGCCGCCGATCAGCAGCACGTCCTCCAGGGGCACGCCCAAGTCCTCCACCCGGCGCTCCGCGGCGCCCGCGGGGGCGGCCGCTGCCAGTGCCACGAGGACGGCCGCCATCGCGGCAGTCAGCATTCGTCTAATTAAGGTCATGACCGAAATCTAGAGAGGCGCTGTTATGTCGTCAATACCTGGATTACGGTGAAGGAACTAATTCGCGATCCCGGCGTCGCCCTCATGACTCAGCACCTTCGCGAGGGCCTCGGCGATGTCGGCCGCGGCGGCCGGCGCCTCCATGAGCATCGACTGGCGCACCCACACCACGGTGTTCGACGCCTCGGTGGCGGCGGGGCACGGCTCGGCGCGGGCGCCCTCGCCGGTCAGCGCGGACATGGTGCCGAGCGGCGGGTAGCCGGCGTCCAGCGGCACGCCTTCGGCGGCCACGGCCCTCAGCAGGAACGCGCGGTCCACGCCGGAATCGAGGCGCAACATGAGGAGGTGGCGCGAGTCGCGGGTGGTGCCCTCCGTCGCGGGCACCACGTCGGCCCCGGGGACGGCGGCCAGCTCGCGCTCGAGAGCGGCGCAGAAGGTGTTCCTGCGGTCGATCTCCTCGTCGAGCCGGTCCAGCCACGGCAGCAGCAGCGCCGCCTGGAGTTCGGTCAGGCGCAGGTTCCAGCCGACGGACGGGTGACCGTACCACTGCCCGCCCAGCGCGCGCCCGAGATTGCAGACCGACCAGACGCGCTCGTGCACGGCCTCGTCACGGCAGACGATCAGGCCGCCCTCCCCCGCGGTCATCGCCTTGCTCGCCTGGAAGCTGTAGACGCCGGCGTCACCCAGGCCACCGACCGGACGGTCCTTGTACGTGGCGCCGTGCGCCTGGGCGGCGTCCTCGACGACCGCGAGGCTATGGCGGGCGGCCAGGTCGTTCAGCGCGTCCATGTCGGCGGGGCTGCCCGCCAGGTGGACGGGCATGATCGCGGCCGTCCTGCCGGTCAGCGCATCGCGCACCGCGCCCGGGGACAGGTGCAGGTCCACGGGGTCGACGTCGGCGATCACGGGGGTGGCTCCGGCCAGCAGCACCGCGGTGGCCGAGGCCACGAACGTGTACGCCGGCACGATCACCTCGTCCCCCCTGCCGACGCCCAGGCCGCGCAGCGCCGCGAACAGGCCCAGCGTGGCGTTGGCCACGGCGACGCCGTGCCGGACGCCGGAGCGGCGGGCGAACGCGGCGGTCAGGTCCGCGACGACGGAGCCGCCCTGTGTGGCGCCCCAGAGGCCGCTCTCCAGCACCTTCGTGACCAGCTCGCGCTGGGCGGGGTCGACGGGCGGCGGCCAGGCCGGCCAGGGGGCCGTCCGGACGGGGGCGCCTCCGTGGATGGCGAGCGTCACGCTGGATGTCCCTTCTCCGGCGAACCAGGCGACTCGGGCGAGCCGGGCAGATCAGGCAGGGGAAGACCGAGGAGGCGGGCCAGATTGCCGCCCTGGATGAGAGCGCGGTCGGCGTCGGCGAGCGGGGCCAGCGCGACACGGCCGTAGCCCGTACGCACGTCGAGGAAGCACGCGTCCGAGCCGAACAGCACCCGCTCCGCCCCCGCGAGAGCGGCCAGCCGGGCGATCCAGCGACCGGTCATCTTCGAGCCGCACGTCTCCAGGAACACGTTGGGATGATCGGCCACGAGCCGGGCCGCGCGGCCGAACCCGTACGGCCAGAGCCCCGTGTGCCCCATGAGCAGCGGCACGTGCGGATGGCGTGCGGCGACGGCGGCGAACTGGGCCGGGTCGCTCCATGGCGAGTCGGTCTGGCCGTGCGCGAGAACCGGCAGGCCGCAGCGCCAGACCGGCTCGTACAAGGGGTCGTCGAGGCGGCACTGGTGCACGTCGGGGTGGAGTTTGACCCCCCACACGCCCCGCGCGCCCTCGGCGGGGAGCGGCGTGCGGTGGTGCGGGTTGTAGACCTGCCAGACCCCGAACCTGCCGGGGAAGCGCTCGGCGATCTGCAAGGCCGTCGCGTTGCCGCGCACCGCGTCGGGACCGACGGCGAGCAGGTGGCTGATGCCCATCGCGGTCACGCCGATCCGGTCCATCGCGGCCACGAGGTGCTCGGCGGCGGAGTGCGGGATGAGGAAGTCCGGCCAGGTCCCCACGTGGCCGTGGGCGTCGAGGATCACAGCAGCGCCTCCAGCGACCCCGAGGCGATCCGTTCGACGTCCTCGGCGGGCAGGTCGAGGTGGTCGAGCAGGAAGCGCGGCCCGCAGTCGTCGGCGACGGGCGCTCCGGTGCCGAACACCAGCCGCCCCGCGCCGAACCGCGCGGCCAGCCATTCGACGCCGCCCTGGGTGTTGACGGTGCCGATCTCGGCCCACACGTTCGGCGCCTCGTCCATCAGCTCGCCCAGCCCGCGCAGCCTGCGGTAGCCGGGGTTGAGCACGAGGAGGCGCTGGCGGGGCAGGCGCTCGGCGAGGTGGCGGAGCTGGGCGGGCGAGGTCTCGTCGAGGTCGATCGCGGCGGGCAGCCCGAGGGCGGGCAGGCAGCGCAGCGTAGCCGGGCCCGTGAGATCGAACCGGTGACGTTCCGGGCAGAGCCTGACCATCCGTACGCCGGGCGGCGGCTCGTCCGTCTCCCCTGGCACCACCACGGGCACGGGGACGAGCCGGGGATCGTCGAGCGCGAGCAGGGCCTCGTTGCCCGCTCCCGGGTCGGAGTAGAGGCTGAGCGTGTGGGTGACGAGGGCCCGGTCGATGCCCAGCCGGTCCATCTCGCCCCGGGGATCCGCCGGCAGGTCGTCGAACGGCACGGGACCGACGAGCCGGTGCGCATCGATCACATATTTCGGCACAGACCGAAACTATCCGGGCGATGGAGCGGCGGTCAAGGGCGGGCGGTGCGCGCCCGGCGCGATCGACGACGACCGCGGAGGCGGAGCGAACCCCGATTAAGGTCTTGACCGTATCTTCAGCAATGCACGTCGTCAATGACATAATAACCGGCATGTCGATTGAGGACGGGCCCGAAAATGCTGGGTCCGCCACGCCCTTCGACGCGTGGCGGCTGGTGGGCGAGCTTGAGGTGACGCTCGACGTGGACGTGCTGTTCGGGGCGTACCCGGACCGCGACGGGCCGCCCGGCACGCCCGGCGCCGTGCTGGAGACGCTGGCCGCGCACCACGTCCGGGCGGCGGCCGTGGCCAACCTGCGGGCGGCGCTGTTCGACGTGCGCACGGGCAACGACGAACTGCTGGCCATGGCCGCGCGCCCGGAAATCGTTCCCGTCGGGGCCGTGGACCTGCGCGACCCGATCGGCGCGGCCCGCGAGCTGGAGCGGCTGGCGTCGGCGGGGGCCAGGGCCGTCCGCTTGTTCCCCGACGAGCAGGGGGTCGAAGCGGGCTTCCCGTCCGTCCGGCACGTCGCCCGCGGGGCGGCGCGACTCGGCCTGGTGGTGCTCACCGGCGGCGACGTACGCAGGTTCTGGCAGCCCTTCGCCGGCCTCGGGGCCGACGTGGTCTTCCTCGACACGCACTTCTACCACCTGGGCGACTTCCTGGTGGCCGCCGCGGACGAGCCCGGCTTCCACACCTCCACCCGCCTGCTCAACTCCCCCGACGCGCTGGAGACGGTCGCCGCGGAGATCGGGGCCGGCCGCCTGCTGTACGGCTCGCGCACCCCCCACTACGAACCCCTCGTCCCCCTCCTCCGCCTGGCCACCAGCGGCCTGGGGCCGGCGGAGATCGCCGCGGTGGCGGGCGGCAACGCGACGAGGCTGCTCGCCGGGACGCCGAGGAGGCCCGCGCTGTGATCATCGACGTGCACGCCCACTGGGGCCCGTGGTTCTTCACCATGGACGTGGCCGGCTCCACCCTGGCCACCATGGACCGCTACGGCATCGACCGGGCGATCGTCTCCGCCACCGAGGCCGTGATCTACGACGCCCCGGCGGGCAACCGCGCCCTGGCCGCGTACCTGGAGACCCAGGACCGCCTGCTCGGCTACGTCACGGTCAACCCGCGCCGGCTGCGCGAGGCGGAGGCGGATCTGGGCGCGTACCTGCCGGGCGGCAGGTTCGTCGGCGTCAAGATCCACACCGACTACACGGGCTCGCCGGTCGGCTCGGCGCGGCTGCGCGAGGCGCTGACGCTGGTCGCCGGGACGGGCCGCCCGGCGCTCGTGCACACGTGGGGCACCTCGGTGCTCGACCTGGCCGAGGTCTGCCTGGACATCCCCGGCCTGCGGGTGATCGCCGGGCACATGGGAGCGGACGGGTTCCGGCACGCCATCGAGGCGGCGGGCGCCTGCGACCGCCTCTATCTGGAGCCCTGCTGGTCGCACGCCCCGGCAGGCCGCATCGCGGAGGTGGTGGCGGGTGTGGACCCGGCCCAGCTCCTGTTCGGCACGGACGCGACCCTGATCGACCCGTCGTCGGCCTTCGGGGCGGTCGCCGCGGCCGGCCTGTCCGGGCAGACGGCCGAGCGGATCGCCTGGCGCAACGCCGCCGCCCTCTTCCGGCTCTGACACCGTACGGGCCGGCGGCGCCCTCGCTCAGGCGATCGCCTCGGCCCGTTCCTGCGCCGGGGGCGGACCGAAGTCCCGGGCCTGCAGTTCCAGGCGTTCCCGCTCCGTCAGGCCGGGGCCGTGAGGGTCGTGGGCGTGGGTGCCGGGGATGCGGCCCTCGGCGGCGGCCAGCCAGAGCATGCGCTGGACGTACCCCTCCATGGGGTCGGTGAAGGTGACGGCCGCCAGCCGGTCGAGGCGTCCCGATGCCTGCTCGAACGCGCGCAGGCCGGGTTCGCGGAAGGCGCGCATCACCTCGGCCGTCACCTCGACGGCGGCGGCCGCGATGCCCACCAGCGCCGCCTCGGCCCCCCACAGCAGCGAGGGCCCGAACATGCGGTCCTCCCCGGTGATCGCCAGCCGGCCGGACTCGCGGGCGAGCACGATCGCCCGCTGGCAGCCGATGGCGTCGGACAGCAGCGCGGTCTTGAGCCCGGCCACGCCGGGGTGCCGCAGGATCTCCCGCAGGACGCCCGGCGGGCACGGTCGCGTGTAGAGGTCGAAGGCGACCATCGGCAGGCGGGCGGCCTGCCACACCTCCTCGTGCAGCGCGGCCCTGTCGCCCTCCGACGGGAACACGAGCACGCCGTCCGCGCCCAGGCCGGCGGCCACCCGCGCCTGCTCGGCCGGGTCGCAGGTCTCGGGACCGCCGCCCACGCCGACCAGCACCGGGACGTCCAGAGCGGCGGCGCGCTCGATGACGGCGGCGCGGACGCCGGGTGCGAGGAAGGGCCCGCGGCCGGTGTGGGCGAGCACGGCCAGGCCGGTGGCGCCGTCGGCCACCAGACCGGCGAAATAGCGCGAGACCACGTCGAGGTCGACCTCGCCCGACCCGGTCATGGGCGTCGCGGCGGCGGCGATCAGGGTGCCGCGCAGCCGGTCGCGCAGCGCGGCCGCACGGGGGTCGATAGGGGCCATTCGCACAGCTTAGACCCTCTCTTCTGGAGCACTAGGCGGTCCATCGCAGCTGTTCGCGGGTGATCTCGTGCTGGAGCGGCTCACCGGCCAGGAACCTGGCGATCTCGCTGACCGTCAGCGTTCCCTGCCGGTGCCTGGCCTCCTCGGTGCCCGCCGCCTGGTGGGGCGTGAGCAGCACGTTCGGCAGGCCGCGCAGCGGGCTGTCCGCCGGGAGGGGCTCCTCGTCGAAGACGTCGAGTGCCGCGTCGATCCTGCCGCAGCGCAGTTCGTCGAGGAGCGCGGCGGAGTCGACCAGCCACGATCGGGCGGTGTTCACCAGCGCCGCGCCGTCGGGCATGAGCGCCAGCTCCCTGCGGCCGATCAGGCGCCGGGTCGCCGGGATGGCGGGGGCGTGCAGGGCCACGACGTCACTGCGCGTCAGCAGGTCGTCGAGCTCCACCAGCGTGGCGCCCAGCCCGGCCGCCTCGCCGGCGGAGACGGTCGGGTCGGCGAGCAGCAGCTCCGCGCCCAGCGCCCGGACCAGGCCCGCGTACGCCCTGCCGGTGCGGGAGGCGCCCACGACGCCGACCACGCTGCCGCGCAGCTCGCGCCGTGGCCGGGCGGCCTGCCTGGTCTCCGCCCAGCCCGAACCGGACCGCAGGCCGTGGTCGAAGCGGTGCACCTGGTGCAGCAGGCACAACGTGAACGTGAGCGCCACCTCGCCCACCGCGGGCGCCATCGCCGCTCCGGTCTGGGTCACCCGGATGCCGCGTCCCCAGAGCGCGTCGGAGACCAGGAACCCCACCGCCGCGCCGGTGTGCGCCACGAGCCGCAGCTCCGGCGCGCGGGCCAGCGTCTGCGCGTCCACGCGCGGAGTGTCCCACCCGGTGACCAGCACCCGCGCCCGCTCCAGCGGGCCGATCGGGGCCAGCCGCTCGAGCTGCGTGAAGATGGGCGGCGGGAGGAACATCTCGCGGAGCTCGGGAGCCAGGCTGAGGGCGATCATTTCAGTCCCGTCATCGCGATGCTGTTGACCAGGTAGCGCTGCAGCAGGAAGAACACCAGCAGGCACGGCACCACGGACACCGCCGCCGAGGCCATGAGCAGCGACAGCTGCATCTCCTCGGTCCGCAGCGTGGTCAGGCCCACCGTGAGCGTGCGGGTGGCGTCGCTCTGCCCGACGACCAGGGGCCACAGGAAGTCGTTCCAGTGCCACAGGAACACGAACACGCCCAGCGTGGCGAGGATCGGCTTGGTCAGCGGGAGCACGATCGTCCAGTACACCCGCCACTCGGAGGCGCCGTCCACCTTCGCGGCGTCGAACAGCTCGTCCGGCAGGCCCAGGATGAACTGCCGCATCAGGAAGACGGCCTGCGAGTTGGCCAGCGTCGGCACGATCAGCCCCCAGAACGTGTCCACCCCTTCCAAGCTGTTGACCAGCACGAACGTCGGGATGAGCGTGGCCTGGAACGGCACCATCATGGTCGCGAGGAACGTCCAGAACATGGCCTCGCGGCCGGGGAAGCGCTTCTTGGCGAAGGCGTAGCCCGCCATCGACGAGGTGAGCAGGATGATCACCACGGAGACCAGGGCGTAGATCAGCGAGTTGATCGTCCAGGTGACGAAGCCGGACGACGACAGCACCATCGTGATGTTGTCGAGCGTGAGCGAATCCGGCCACCCCGCGGGCACGGTCGGCCGGCCCGCCGGCGACAGGGCCACGATGAACATCGCCACGAACGGGCTGACGGTCAGCACCGACAGCAGCGCGAGCAGGACGGCCAGCGGCCACCTGCCCCGCCACCACCGCCTGCGCGCCGCGCTTGGGGCCTCGGCCCGTACGGAGGGACGGGAGGTCGTGGTGATCGTCATGTGTTCCCCCGGTCCAGGAAGCGGCGCTGGACCAGCGACACGACCAGCACGATCGCGAACAGCACCATGCCCCAGGTGGCGGCGTAGCCGAAGTCGAACGACCGGAAACCGTGGTCGTAGATGCCGTAGATGAGGGTGTACGTCGCCCTGGCCGGGCCGCCGCCGGTCATCACGTACACCGTGTCGAACGTCTGGAACGCGCTGATCGTCTCGATCACCATGACGAAGAAGATCGCCGGCTTGAGCAGCGGCAGCGTGATCCTGCGGAAGCGCTGCCACGCGCTCGCCCCGTCGATGCTGGCCGCCTCCAGGTAGGAGGACGGGATCGCCTTGAGGCCCGCCAGCAGGATCAGCATCGAGTAGCCGAAGCCCTTCCACACCGCCACGACCGCCAGGGCGGGCAGGACCACCCCCGACTCCTCCAGGAAGGCGACGGGGCCGAGGTCGGCCTTGGCGAGCAGGCCGTTGATCAGGCCGTTGAACTCGTAGATCCAGCGCCAGATGATGCCCGCGAGCACGAAGCTGGTCACGTACGGCAGGAAGAGCATGCCGCGGAACAGCCCGCGCATGAAGACCACCTGGTTGAGCAGCAACGCCGTGCCGAGCGCCACGATCATGGTGAGCGGCACGTAGACGGCGGAGTACACGAGGGTGACCCGCAGGCTCAGCCAGAAGTTCACGTCGTCGAGCAGCCGGACGTAGTTGTCCGCGCCGATGATGTCCCACTCGCCGCCGATATTCCAGTTCGTCAGGCTCATGCCCGCCGCGCCCAGCGACGGGAAGATCCGGAAGATCAGGAAAAGCACGAGCACGGGCAGCACGAACAGCAGGCCCGTGACCGGGTCACGCAAGCGTTGACGCACCAGGTGGTTCCTTCCCTCTCAGCCGCCGCTGCCGAGCAGCTGGTTCGCCTCTTCGGCGGCCGCGTCGAGCGCGGTCTTCGCGTCCTCCTCCTTGCCGAGCAGCGCCGCCTGGATGTGCGGGGCGAGCACGCCCATCACCTGCCGGGCCTTCGGGTGGGTGTCACCGGGGAAGGCGTACTGCAGGGACTTGGCGAACTCCTTGGACGCCTCCGACTGGCCGGGCACGGTCACGTCCGTGCGCGCGGGGAAGAATCCCGACTCCTTGGCCAGCGCGGCGGAGACCTCCGGCGAGGCCAGGTAGGAGGCGAACTTCTTGGCCGCCTCCTTGTTCTCGGAGTGCTTGGCCACCATCAGGCCTCCGGGGATGCCGAACGCGACCCGCTTCGTGCCTTCGAGCGGCAGGCCGATGCCGACGTTCTCCTCGCCGATGGCGGCGCCGAGCTGGTCGACCTGGCCCGCGGTGGCCGCATGGTACATGGCGGTCTTGCCTGCGGCCAGCAGGCCGCCCTCGATGTCGTTGCCCTTGCTGGCGGTGTTCGGCGGCAGGCCGCCGGCGGCCTTCAGGTCGAGCAGGAGCTGCAGGCTCGCCACGCCCTCAGGGCCGTTGAAGACGACGCTCTTGCCGTCGGCGGCGAAGACGGTGCCGCCGTTGGCCCACAGGATCGGGTAGAAGCTCTGGTTGAGCGTCACCTCGGGCTTGCCCGGGTAGTCGAGGATGGCGACCTTCTTGGCGGCCAGCTTGGGCGCGGCCTCCTTCAGCTCGTCGAGCGTCTCCGGCACCTTGTCCACGCCCGCCTCGGAGAACAGCTTCTTGTTGTAGATGGGCGCGGTGATCGTCTGGTAGATGGGGACGCCGTAGAGCTTCCCGTCGACGGTGAGGGCGGTCAGCGAGTTGGGCAGGTAGGAGGCCTTGGCCGGGGCGACGATGTCGTCGACCGGCTCGATCGTGCCCTGCTGGGCGTACTGCGGGATCTGGTCGGGGCCGAGCACGACCAGGTCGAAGCCCTTCTTCGAGACGAGCGCCGTGGTGACCTTCTCCTGACGGCCCTCCCAGGGCTGCAGATCGATCTTGATGTCGGTCGTGGGGTTGGCGGCCTCGAAGTCCTTCTCGACCTTGCCCCAGAACGCCTGGCTCTTCGCCTGGTCCCCGATGACGGGGTACATCCACAGGGTCACGACGCTCTTGTCCGAGCCGCCGCTGGATCCGCACCCGGCGGCCGCCAGGCTCAGGGCGGCCGCGAGGCCGACTGCCGCTGCCTTCTTCATCGGCGGCTTCCTTTCGCTTAATACCGGTCCTGACCGAAACCTAGTGAGCGGGACTTGGCCTGGTCAATGCCTGAGATATGAACGTGACTACCCCCGAGCCCGAAATTTCGTGATCTCCTCGGCGATCAGCTCGACGTGCTCAGGCGTGTAGTTCTCGTTCCAGTCGATGACGAGCAGCGTACGGTCCACCATGCGCTCGGCCTGCGGGCAGGGGTTCGGGGTGTAGCCGTCGAGCGGGAAGCGGGCGGTCCCGTAGATGGCCGCCTGCCACACCGGCGCCCTGTTCAGCGGCTCCGCGAGGTATCCGGCGCGCGCGGGGATCCCGGACGCCGCCAGGTGCGCCGCCAGCTCGGGCGCGTCGCCGTCCGGGCACACGACCGGGAAGAGCCACCACACGTGACCCTGCGGGCGCGGCAGCCGTACCCCTGGCAGGTCCTTGAGGGCCTCGATCAGCCGCAGGGCCGTACGGCGGCGCGCGGCGACCACGCCGGGAAGCTTGGCGAGCTGGGCGCGCGCCACCGCGGCCTGGAGCTCGGTCATGCGGTAGTTGAGCCCGAAGGCGGCGTGCGAGCGCCCGGCCGCGCGGTCCCAGCCCTTGTCGGAGAAGAGCCGCATCCGCCTGGCCAGCCCGTCGTCGCCGGTGATCGCCACCCCGCCGTCGCCGCAGGTGATGTGCTTCCACTGCTGCAGGCTGAGGCACCCCACGTGACCCGTCGTCCCCGCGAGCCCGCCGCCGGGCAGCCCGGCCAGCCAGGCCTGCGCGCAGTCCTCGATCAGCATCAGGCCGTGCTCGTCGGCGAGGGCGCGCAACTCGTGGATCCTGGCCGGCGCCCCGAACAGGTGCACCGCCATGATCGCCCTCGTCCGCGGGCCGATGAGCCGGGCCACGGCGCCGGGATCGAGATTTCCGTCGGACGGATCCACGTCCGCGAAGACAGGAACGGCGTTCTGCGCCAGGATGGGGGCCACGGTCCCGAAGTCCGTGATCGGTGTCGTGATGATCTCGTCCCCTGGGTCCGGCGCGGCCGCCACGACCGACAGATGGAGGGCCGCGGTGCCGGAACTGCACGCGATCGCATGGCGGGAGCCGTACGCCTGCGCGATCTCGCGTTCCAGCGCCCGCGCCTCGGTCCCCCAGACGGAGCTGAGCATGCCCGAGCGGATCACCCGCTCGACGGCGGCCACCTCCTCGTCGCCGAGGGTACGGCCGTCTGCCTCTGCCATGGACGGGAACTTCACCTGGCACCTCACCAGTTATGATTGCGGTCTTGACCGAAATGAGCGAGAGGGAGGCGTGCGTGGGAATCGTCATCGGAGTCGTCGGCCCGCACGATCTGGTCGACGACGTCGCGGCCGTCTGCGAGGAGCAGCCGGGCGTGAGCACCCTGCGCCTCGACTACGACCATGAGTCGCAGGCCCCCGCGATCGTCGAGGCCCACGCCACCTCCGTCGAGGGCTGGCTGTTCACCGGCATCGTCCCCTACATGCTCTCCCGCGACGCCGAGGCCCTCACCCGTCCCGCCGCGTTCGTCGACTACTCCGGCGCGACGCTGCTCAACGCCCTCGTACGCCTCCAGCACCAGGGCGAGGACGTCACCATGTTGTCGATCGACACGTTGTCGGCCGCCGACGTCGACGCCACGTTCACCGAGGCCGGGCTGCCGACCGGCGAGCTGCGCACGCACCCGTACCGGCCGGGGATGACCTCCCACAAGGCGATCGCCTTCCACCGCAGGAGTCCCGCGCACACGGTGATCACCTGCCTGAGCTCCGTGTACGAAGCGCTGCGCGACGAGCGGCACGTGCTGCGCCTGGTGCCGTCCGTGCACTCCGTACGCGTGGCGCTGCGCCAGCTCGTGCTGACCGCCGAGGGGCAGGTGCAGGAGGACGCCCAGATCGCGCTCGGGCTCATCGAGGTGGCCAACGAGGAGGGGCTGCTGCGCGAGGCCACGGCCCTGGGCGGCACGCTGGCGGCCTTCCGCGGCGGCACGCACCTGCTGGTCACCACCCGTGGCCCCCTGCACGACGCCACGGGCGGCTTCACCGGGCTGCCCATGCTGGCCCGGCTGGCCGGCCAGAACGACGCGGTCCGCGTCGGCTTCGGCCTGGGACGCAGCGCCGCGGAGGCGGAGAGCCTGGCGCGGCGCGCGCTGGCCAAGGCCCGCAGGATAGGCCCGGTCGCCGCGGTGTTGTCGTTGCGGGCGGATGCCGACGTCGTCCTGGAGTCGGTGACCACCACGCCCGCGGGCCGGCAGAGCCTGTCGGTCATCGCCCGCCGGGTCGGGCTGTCGGTGCCCACGCTGGAGAAGCTCCTGGAGGCGCGGGCCGCCGCGGGCGACGAACCCCTGACGACACGCGAGATCGCCGACCGGCTGGCCGTCCAGCAGCGTACGGCGCGGCGCATGCTGCACCGCCTGGAGCTGGCCGGGCTCGCCGAGCGCACCGGCAATCTCACCAGCGGATCCAGCGGCCGCCCGCTGACCCTCTACCGCCTGACGCTCTAGCGCCCCGCGCCCACCTGCCGTCCGACGCTCCAGCGCTCCGCCCTCGCTCGCCGCCGGACGCACCGGCACCCCGCCCCCGCGCATCGGTCAGGCGAGCCAGCGTGAGAGGTTCTCCGCGACGAAGTCGTCGTCGCGCAGCTCCGGATAGGCGGCCAGCACCCGGTCGATCTCGGCGAGCTGGCCGGGCGACAGGTCCTCCGCCGGGTCCAGGCACCAGCGACCCTCCAGCAGCCCCTGCCGGCGCAGCACCTCGTGGATGCCGGGGATGCAGCCGTGGAAGGCGTTCGCGGAGTCGAAGATGGCGGCGTTCGCGTCGGTCAGGTGCCCGTCGAGGGTGAGCAGCCGGCGCACGGCCGCGTCGTCGCCGGACCGCGCGGCCCTGGCCTGCTCCAGCAGCTCCACGGCCCGCCGTACCCACACCGCCCACTGGCCGAGCAGCCCGCCGACGAACTCGACGTCCACCTCGCGCCCGTCCACGACCACGCGGTGCGGGGTGATCAGGTCGGTCAGGATGTGGTCGTCGTTGCCGGTGTAGAGGGCGACCTCGCCGGCCCGGCCCGCGCGCACCACGCCGTGCAGCACGTCGAGGGTCCGGTAGCGGTCGAACGGCGCCGCCTTGATGCCGGCCACGGCCTCGATCTGCGCCAGCCTCGTCCAGAACTCCCTGGACAGGTGGCGGCCGCCGACCGCGGGCTGCAGGTAGAAGCCGATCACCGGCAGCACCTCGCCCACCGCCCGCGCCCGCTCGATCAGGCCGTCCTCGTCCAGCTCCCGGTACGGGCTGAGCAGCACCATGTGGTAGCCGAGCGACCTGGCCAGCTCGGCCTCCGCCACCGCCTGCGCGGTCGGCCCGGTGGCGCCGGCCACGAGCACCACCTCGTGCGCGTACTCGCCCGCCACCGTGGCGGCCAGTTCGAGCACCGGAGCCAGCAGCCCGGTGCCGTGGATGGCGAACTGCGTGGTGTGCACGCCCACCGCCAGCCCGCCCGCGCCCGCCTCGACGTAGTAGCGGGTGAGCGCCCGCTGGCGGCGCTCGTCCAGCTTCCTGTCCGAGGTCAGCGCGAGCGGGTGCGCCGGGATCACCAGGCCGCGCCTGAACAGGTCGCGCACGGACGCGTGCGCCTCTGGAGCCGTGCCGAGCACGTGAGTCCCCCCAAGTGATAGGTGCGGTGAGGTGAGCTGTGAATCAGAAACGCCCGTCACGGCGCTCGAACTTGGTGGGCTTGCCGAGCAGCGGCCCGCCGCCCGTGACCCAGCGCGCCGTGTGCTCGATGAGCTCGGCGGGGGTCAGCTCCGGGTAGCCGAACAGCCGGTGGCAGCGGCCCGCGTTCGACAGCAGCGCCGTGGGGGCTTCCTCGCCGGTGAAGACGGGTTCCTTGCCGAGCGCCTCGCCGAGCGCCAGCGCGGCCTGCCGTACCGAGATCAGCTCGGGCCCGGTCACGTTGAGCACGTACGGCGGCGCGCCGGCCAGCAGCAGCGACCGCAGCGTCACCTCGTTGGCGTAGCCCTGCCAGACCACGTTCACCTGGCCGGTCGTGAGGTCGACGGGCTCGCCCGCCAGGACCTTCTGCGCCAGGTCGACCAGGACGCCGTAGCGCAGCTCAACGGCGTAGTTGAGCCGGAGCAGCGCCACGCGGGTGCCGTACGTCTCGGAGAAGTGCGTCAGCACCCGCTCCCTGCCCAGGCAGCTCATCGCGTAGTCGCCGACGGGCCCGGCCGGCGAGTCCTCGGTGCTGCCGCCGCCGGCCACGGGGACGAGCGGGTAGACGTTGCCGGTGGACAGGGCGGCGATCCTGCTCTCCCTGAACCGGTCGGCGACCCTGCCGGGCAGGTAGGTGTTGGTGAACCAGGCGGCGTGGGCGCGCCCCTGCGTGCCGAACTTGGCGCCGACCAGGAAGACCACGTTGGGCGCTTCCGGCAGGTCGCGCAGCGCCCGCTCGTCGGACACGTCGGCGCTCACCACCGTCGCGCCGTCCGCCCTGAGGGCGTCCGCCAGGCCCGGCTCGCCGAACCGGGACACCGCGATGATCCGCCGGTCGCCGCGGGTGGCGTTGAGGGCCAGCCGCACCAGGCTCGGGCCCAGCTTGCCGCCCGCGCCCAGGATCATGATGTCGCCGGGCAGCCTGCCCAGATCGTCGACGAGCCCGGCGCCGGGCCGCGCCAGCCGCTCCTCGAGTTCCGCCGTCGTCCGCACGAACGTCCTCCATCCGCTATTTACGGTCCAGACCGTAACTGCGCGAGAGTCGTGCTGTCAACGCCGGGGCGGCTCCCTACGCGCTCTCCCTCGCCGAGACGAGCACGTCGAGGACGGCCCTGGTCTGCTCCCACGGCACCGGGCTGGGCGCGCCGCCCACCATGGCGAGGAACGCGTCGATGGTGCCTTCGTAGCCGAGGCCCCTCATCGGGTCGTCGCCGCCCTCGATGAGCACGGTCTCGGTGGAGTCGCGTCCGTGCAGCGTGACCGCGTAGGACTCCGCCTCGGAGACGCCGAGCACCTCGACCGTGCCGAGCACGCCGCCGCCCCACCGCAGGGCCATCACCCCGGTGTCCTCAGAACGGAGCACACCGTAATGCCGCGTGGACCGGGCGGCTCCGGCCAGCCGCACGTCCGGGCCCAGCAGGGCCACCAGCAGCTCCACCCCGTGGATCCCCATGGTCACCATCGTGCCGCCGCCCTCACCCGGGGTGTCCTGCCAGGCGTTGTAGCCGGTCGCCCAGAGGCCCACGTCGTGGCGCACGGTGGCGCGCACGGCGAGCAACTCCTCCGGGGCGGCCCGCAGCCCGGCGAAGGCGGGCGCGAAGCGCAGCACCGACGTCGACATCACCCGCTCGTGGATCGGCAGCCGGTCGAGCGCGTCGAGCTGGCCCCTGGTCGCGGCGGCCGGCTTGTTCACGAAACACGCCGCGCCCGTCTCCAGCACCCGGGCCAGCGCCGCGGGCACCCGCGGGTTGGGCACGGTCAGCACCACGCCGTCGGGCTCGTGGCCCAGCGCCCCTGCCAGGCTCTCCGCCACCTTCGCGGCCGGATGTTCGTCGGTGAAGCGCCGCAACCGCTCGGGATCGGGCTCCCACACCACCAGCTCGGCATGCCTGGCGAGGGTGCGGGCGTCGGTGTACGGGTGACTCGTGGCGAGCCCGGCGAGCACGATCCGCACGCGGGTCCCTCCCTTTCTCACGATGGTTCAGTTCCTCCGGCGCCGGCGGGCGTCAACACCGCACCCTGCGCGGGGCCGAGTCGCGGCCGAACGTACGATGATCCCATGACCAAGGTCGCAGTCCTGGGGACCGGGCTGATGGGCGCCCCGAAGGCGCGCAACATCGCCACGTCCGGCATGCAGGTTCACGTGTGGAATCGTACGCGGGAGAAGGCCCAGCCCCTGGCGGCCCATGGCGCGGTCGTGGCCGGCTCGCCGGCCGAGGCCGTCGACGGGGCCGACGTGATCGTCACGATGCTCAGCGACGGCGACGCCGTGCTCGCCGCGATGACCGCCGCCGCCCCCGGGCTCCGGCCCGGGCAGGTGTGGGCGCAGATGAGCACGGTGGGCGTGGCGGCGACCGGACGATCATCGGTGGCCCGATGGACAGCCCCTACTTCCAGGCCAAGTCGGCGTCGATCCTGGAGAACGACTTCACGACCAGCTTCGCCGTCAGCAACGCGGCGAAGGACACCCGGCTGATCACCCAGGCGGGAGAGGCGGCCGGCGTGCGGCTCGACGTGGTGGCGGCGGCGGGCGAGCAGCTGCGCCGCGCCGAGGCCCAGGGGCACGGCGACGAGGACATGTCGGCCACCTACTTCGCCAGCTTCGACACGCCCTGACCGAACCCTCGGCTCGCCACTCGTCCCGGGCCTCTCGCCCGTGCGGGGCCCGGCGGTCCGCCGCGCGCCTGTCCGGGCTCGCGGCGCCCGTGTCAGGTCGGTGAGCACCTGTCAGGGCTCTCCGACCGGGCCTTCGCCGGGCGAGCCACCGTCGGCCAGGCCATCGCCGGGGGCGCCGCTGTCGGCCGGGCCGTCAAGGGACCCGCCGCTCTCAGGCGGGCCATCGTGCGACGCGCCGCTGTCAGGCGGGCCGTCATGGGACCCGCCGCTGTCGAGGGGGCTTCTGAGCTCGTCGACGTCCGCGAAGGGCCGCCCGGCGAGTTTCGCGTACCCCGGCCCGCGGTCGAAGAACCGTCCGGCCGGCGGCCGCAGCCGGGCCCTCAGCTCGGCCGTGCCCTGCTCGTCGATGCGGTCGCCGTCGAGCACCACGCCGTAGTCGCCCAGCGCGCCGGCGATCGACACCTTCCCGTCGCGCACGTCCGCGGCCACCGCCCGGGGGTCGCGATCGTAGGGTGAGCCCCATCCGCCGCCCCCGGTGGTGCGGATCCTGATCAGCTCCCCCGCCTGCACCGGGTGGTCGTCGACCAGCCCTTCCATCTCCCTGCCCGCGATCTCCACGCGGAACGGCCGCCCGGCCAGGCCGCCGTTGACGCCCCAGCAGGACAGGATCGAGCGGTCGGCGATGGACATGTACGAGGCGTCTCTGAGCATCCTGATGTGCTTGTCGTAGCCGAGACCGCCCCTGAACATGCCCGGCCCGCCCGAGTCGCAGGCCAGCGCCAGGCGTTCCACCCGGAACGGCCAGCGGGCCTCGGCGAACTCCACGGGGATGTTGCGCGAGTCTGGCACCACGTGGATGGTGTCCTCGCCGTCGGCGTACCAGCGCCCGCCGGAGCCGCCGCCCAGCACCTCCCGCATCAGGTACGGCTCGCCGTCGGCGCCGGTGCCGTGGACTCCGGTGTAGCGGATGGTCTCCTGGTCGGCCGGCATGCGCCCGCCCGTGGCCTTGGCGAGCACGCCCGCCAGCACGCCGAGCAGGCGCAGGATGACGAACGTGCGGGCGTTGGTCGGCGCGGGGAAGACCGGCGTGAGCAGGCTGCCCTTCTCCGGGAAGATCATTTTGATGAGGGGGACGACCCCCTCGTTGACGTCGAGCTCGGCCATGCGCTCCGGAGTGTCGGCCAGGTTGCGCAACACCGGGGCCAGCCACTTCTTCAGGAACACGCCGTCGGCGTAGTCGCCCGCGTGGTTGATCGGCCCCTTGGCCTGCGGCGACGTGCCGGTGAAGTCGATGGTCAGCGGCGCCAGGTCGCCTCCGTGCTCGAGGTCGGAGTGGTCGACGGTGAGGGTGATGCGCTGGGCGTGCAGGCGCGGCTCGTCCACGCCGTCGTGCTCGGCGTAGTCCTCCCACACGTACGTGCCCTCGGGGATCTTGGCGAGCAGTTCCCTGCGGAACGTATCGGTGGTCTTGCCGATGATCGCGTCGAAGCTCTCCTCGACGGCCTGCCTGCCGTACCGGTCGAACAGCTCCGCCAGCCGCCGCGCCCCCATGAGACAGGCCGAGCACTCGGCGTCGAGGTCGCCGGCGAGGGAGTCGGGCATGCGGGAGTTGCGGGTCATGATGCGCAGCGCGGCCTCGTTGGGCACGCCCTCGTCCCACAGCTTGATGGGCGGCACCATCAGGCCCTCTTCGTAGACCGACCGGGCGTGCGAGGGCATGGACCCGGGCACGGACCCGCCGATGTCGTCGTGGTGGCCGAACGCCTGCACGAACGCCACCACCTCCCCCTCGTGGAACACCGGCACGGTGACGCACAGGTCGGGCAGGTGGCCGATGCCGCCTTCCGAGAGGTAGACGTCGTTGTGGAAGTAGACGTCGCCGGGCTTCATCGTCTCGACGGGGAAGTCGCGCACGACCGGCTGGACCAGCGCGCTGTAGGAGCGGCCGGTCAGCTTGCGCATGCGTACGTCGTGGATGCCGGCGCGGAAGTCGTGCGCGTCGCGGATCATCGGCGAGCGGGCCGTGCGCGCGATGGCCGTCTCGACCTCCTTCTCGACGGACGCGAGGGTTCCCTCGACGATCTCCACCAGAATGGGGTCAGCCGTGTTCATCGGTCGTTCACCGTTCCTCCGTCCACTGCGGATATCTCCACGTTGCCGAAGTCGTCCACCGTCGCGGTGAAGCCCGGGTGGATGGGAATCGTGGAGCCGTACTCCTCGATCACCGCCGGGCCCGTGACCGTGGCGCCGGGGCCGAGCGCGGAGCGCTGGTGGATGGGGGTGTCGCGGGTCTCGTCGAAGTGCACGGGACGCACCGAGGTGCCGCCCTCGCCCGGCTTGCCCAGTCGGGGGATGACCGGACGGCTGATGGGGCCGATGCCGGACACGCGCAGGTTGACCCATTCGACGCCGTGGCGGGGGTCGTCGCGGTAGGCGTAGCCGTACAACTTCTCGTGGGCGGCGTGGAAACGGTCGACGACCTCGGCCTGCCAGGCCTCGTCGATCTCGCCCGCGGGGGCGGCCACCCGCACCTCGTACGCCTGCCCGTAGTAGCGCAGGTCGGCGCTGCGCACGTAGACCGGGTCGTCGAAGCCCTCGCGGTCCAGCGCCTCGCCCGCCTGATGTTCGAGGTCGTGGAAGATCTCGACCGCCTTGCCGAGTTCGAGGTCGCGGGTGACGTACGTGCGGACGTAGTCGTTCTTGACGTCGACCGTGAGCAGCCCGAACGCCGACACGTTGCCGGGGTCGCGCGGGACGACCACGGACGGCAGGCCGAGGATGTCGATCAGCCGGCAGGCCAGCAGCGGCCCCGACCCGCCGAACGTCACCAGCGGGAAGTCCCGCACGTCCAGCCCGCGCTTGACGGTGAGCTGCCGGATCGCGTTGCTCTGGTTGAACGCGCTGATCTCCAGGATCCCCGTCGCCGTGCGCTCGGGGGTCAGGCCGAGCTTGCCGGCCAGCGCCTGGATGCCCGCGCGGGCGGCGCCGGCGTCCAGCGGGATCTCCCCGCCCAGCAGGTGCGGCGGGATGCGCCCGAGGAACACGTGCGCGTCGGTGACCGTCACCTCCGTGCCGCCCTTGCCGTAGCAGAGCGGGCCCGGGTCGGCGCCGGCGGACTTCGGCCCGACCTTGAGCGTGCCCTCGGGCGAGATCCACGCGATCGAGCCGCCGCCCGCGCCGACGGTGACGATGTCGATCATCGGGATCTTGCACGGGTAGCGGCCGACGGATCCCTCCGTGGTGATGGACGGCTCACCGTCGACCACCACGGCCACGTCGGTGGAGGTGCCGCCGCCGTCCAGCGTGATCACCGACCGGTGACCCGCCGTGGACGCGATGAGCGCCGCGCCGAGCGCGCCCGCCGCGGGCCCCGACAACACCGTGGTGATCGGCTGGTTGACGACCTCGCGGGCCGACAGGATGCCGCCGTTCGACTTCATCACGGAGAACGGCGTGCCGAGCCGGTTGGACAGGCCGGCGATGTATCCGCGCATCGCCGGTTTGACGGCGGCGTCCACGAGGGTGGTCACCGAGCGCTCGTACTCGCGGTATTCGCGCAGCACGTCGCTCGACAGGGAGATCACCGCCTCCGGGTGCTCGCGCCACAACACCTCCCGCATGCGTCGCTCGTGCTCGGGGTTGGCGTACGCGTGCAGGAAGCACACCCCGATCGCGGTGATGCCCCTGGTTTTGAACCAGCGGGCCACCTCGACGGCCTGCTCCTCGGAGAACGGCCACACCTCCTCGCCCAGGTGGTCGAGCCGCCCGCCGACGGTCTTGACCTGGTGCACGGGCACGATCCTCGGCGGCTTGACCCAGAAGTAGGAGTTGCCGTAGCCGTCGGGCACGCTCTGCCTGGCGATCTCCAGGATGAACTCGAAGCCCTCGGTCGTGATGAACCCGAGGTCGGCGATGCGATCTTCGAGCAGCTGGTTCGTCGCCACCGTGGTGCCGTGCACGATCGAGCCGATGTCGAGCTCACCCAGCTTCTCGATGCCCGCGACGAACCCGTCCGCCGGGTTCGCGGGGGTCGAAGGGGTCTTGGTGGTGAGGATCTCACCGGTCTGCTCGTCCACCGCCACGACGTCGGTGAAGGTGCCTCCGGTGTCCACTCCGATACGGACGCTACGCATGGCTCCTCTAGCTTCGGCGACGGCCGAGAACTTCGTCGATGACCCGGGGCGCGTTGTCTGTGCCGACGTACGCGGCCAGCCTCACCACCATCTCCTGGGAGCGGGAGAGCTCTGCCTCCACCCTGGCCTTGCCGGACTGACCGGCCTGCACCCCAAAATACGCTCCGATGATGGTGCCGATCACACCGGCCACGCCCGCGAACAGCACGGCGAACTCCCGGGTGGCGAACACGGCGGCGCCGAAGGCGACCAGGACGGCGACGATCCCGGTGACGACGACGAGAAATCCGTAGCGCCATCGGGTCGCCTCGGCCTGGGCGGCCGTGATGTCGTCCTGAGACATCATCGCGTCGAGCGCCGGAGGGCTGGACGACGCGCTGGACGGCCCGCTGGACGGCCCGCTGGACGGCGGGGTCGAGGGCGGGTTGGGCGGCGAATTGTCGGTGACCACACTTCCTCCTGTAACTCCAGGGGAGAAATGTCCCATGAGGTCATGGAACAAGCCAAGCCGCTAAGCTGGCGGCCCGTGACTGAAGTGTCTGCCTTGTCTGCGGTGCCGTCTGGTGTCAGGGATGCCGTGCTGAAGTTCTACTTCGGCCCCATGGACTGCGGGAAGTCCACGCTCGCCCTCCAGATGAACTACAACCACGGCCGGCAAGGGCGCCGGGGCCTGGTGCTGACCAAGCACGACCGCTCCGGCGGTCCCAAGGTCACCAGCCGTATAGGGCTCGGCCTCGAGGCGATCGAGGTGGAGGACGATCTCGATCTCGTCCGGCTGGTGACCGCGCACGACAGGATCGACTACCTGATCTGCGACGAGGCCTGCTTCTACACGGTCGAGCAGATCGAGCAGCTCGCCGACCTGGTGGACGAGCACGGCGTCGACGTTTACGCGTTCGGGCTGGCCTCCGACTTCCGTTCGGTGATGTTCCCGGCCGCCCAGCGGCTGTTCGAGCTGGCCGACGAGGTGTGCCGGCTGCAGGTCGAGGTGCTGTGCTGGTGCGGCCGGCCCGGGCAGCTGAACGCCAGGGTCGTGGGCGGGGCGATGGCGCGTACGGGCGAGCAGGTCGTGATCGGCGACACCGACGCCTCACGCGTGCGCTACCAGGTGCTCTGCCGCAGGCACCACCGCTCCGGCCGGCTCGGCGAGGGCTCGGTGGACGCCGTTCATGAGCCCGCGCACGAGCCCTTTCATACGGCGCAGTAACCGTCGGCGGGCGCGGCGAGCTGGGTGGTCGGCGCCTGCCTGCCGCGCCGCCCCACCCGGGGGCGCGTCAGCCCGCGGCGAGTTCCTCCAGCCGGTACGGCAGGTAGGCCGAGTCGTCCACGAGCGCCGACGCGCCGCGCCACCACCCGAACCACTCGCCGCTGCGCCACATCCAGTCGACCCGCTCGATGGCGGCCACGACGTCACCGACGGTCTCCCACCGCTCGCCCAGCTGCTCGCGGGTGGCGCCGTGGCGTATGGCCCAGTCGCGCAGGACACCCGAGGCCGCCGCGGGGACCTCGCGCGCGTACGGGTCGGGCTGCTCCCCTGGCAGCCGGTGCGGTCCGAGCCCGGCCGCCACGCCCCAGCTCCACTGCGCCTCTGCGGGCCGCGAGTAACGCAGCGAGTGGAAGTCCAGATTGGATCCGAGGTCGTCGTCGGCCCGGCGCGTGACGACCGCGTCGAGCCGCCCGCCCGCGTCGAAGTGGACCACGAGCCGCTGCCCTGGCCTGACCTCCGGGGGCAGGCGGAAACGGTCTTCGGCCTGCCAGGAGTTGAGATCGACCTGGGCGACCGGCAGGCCCCACAGCTGGTCGGCGGCGTCGTCGGCGATCCAGGCCGCCAGCATCTCCAGCGCGGTCAGATCGGTCCACGGCTCGATCGCGACGGCCGTGCGCACCACCTCGTCGGGAGGGGGCAGCTTGCCGCCCCTGGGCCGCGACCACCACTCGGCGCCCAGCTCGCGGGTGCCGACCAGCAGCGCGGCGATGGCGGCCAGCTCGGCCGAACGTCTCGTGAGCGAGGCCCCGAGCGCCAGCTCCAGCGTGCGATCGGTCCGCTCGTCGCCGAGCACGGGACGTACGCCGTCGATGAGGGTCGGGGCCGTCGGGCGCTCCTCGCCGAGCAGGTTGCGTACGACTCGTCTGGCCTCGGTCCTTGCGTCTTCAGCGTGTGCCTGCCGCATACAGCCACGCTACGCCCGGAGATCCTTTTCCGCGAGAGCCCCGGCCACGCCGCCCCGCCCCTCACCACCTGCTTCCGCCCGCCGTCAGGAGTCGCGGCGCCGGGAGCCGCGGCCGAGCAGCCAGCCCACCACGACGCCGCCGACCGCCACGCCCGCGCCCATGCCGAACGACGCCAGCATCACCCATGGCCGCGTCTCCGCGCGTGCCTTGGCGGGCCGCTCGTAGACGGCCCCGGCCGGCCGGACACCGCCCACGGCCGCGGCGGCTCCCGATGCGGTGACGCCCTGCCCACCCGGACCGCCGGAAGCCGGGCCGGTGGGAGCCTCCGCGGCCAGGTCGCCGAGGGCCGGGCCGGACAGAGCCAGGTCTCCGGAGGCCGGAGTCGTCGTGCCTGAGGCGGTGGCGGGGGTCTCGGCCGGTGCGAGCAGGTGCTCCTCGACGGCCGAGAAGAACTCGCCCGCCGTGCGCCTGGCCACCGAGCCGAGCATGCGCTGCCCGACCCCGCCGATCATTCCGCCGATCACGGCGTCGGCGTCGTAGTCGACGCGGGTCCCGCCGTCGATCTCGGTCAGCCGTACCAGGACGGTGGCGTCCACCGTCCCCGGCGCGCCCTGCCCGCGGGCCCTGAGCGTGAAGCGTTCGGGCGCGAGCGGGTCGGTCAGCGCCACCTCCCCCTGGTAGACCCCCTTGATGGAGGCGACACCCGCGTTGACCGTCATCCGGTACGTGTCGTGTCCCGACTCCTCCAGGCGTTCGCACCCCGGAATCGTGCGCACCAGCACCGCCGGATCCTGGAGCGCCGTCCACACCTGATCTCTCTGAACGCCGATCACGGCGCTGCCACCCACCTTCATGGAGCAACTTTAGGCGGCCGCGTCCGGCCGGATAAGGGCAACACCTGCCAGACGGGAGAAGGGCTGTGACCAAGGTCGCACCCCATTGCTCTACAGCATGTAGTACTACTGCAAGTAGATGTACTACAGCTTGTAGAGCTCACGGGAGTCGACGCAGACGATGGACGCACTTGACCTCGCACGGTGGCAATTCGGGGTGACCACCGTGTACCACTTCCTGTTCGTACCGTTGACCATCGGTCTGGGCGTCTTCGTGGCGGGCCTGCAGACGGCCTGGCACCGCACGGGCAAGGAGCACTACCTGCGGCTCACGAAGTTCTTCGGCAAGCTCTTCCTCATCAACTTCGCCATGGGCGTGGTCACCGGCATCGTGCAGGAGTTCCAGTTCGGAATGAACTGGAGTGAATACTCCACGTTCGTCGGCGACGTCTTCGGGGCGCCCCTGGCGATGGAGGCGCTGCTGGCCTTCTTCATGGAGTCGACGTTCCTGGGTTTGTGGATCTTCGGCTGGGACCGGCTGCCGAAGAGGGTGCACCTGGCGTGCATCTGGGCGGCCGCCATCGGGTCCAACCTGTCGGCCTACTTCATCCTGGCCGCCAACGCCTGGATGAAGCACCCCGTCGGCTACGAGGTCGTCGGCGGCAAGGCCAGGATGACCGACCTGTGGGCGGTGCTGACCAACCCCACGGCGCTGGCCCAGGTGCCCCACGTGATCGGGGCGGCGTTCGTCGTGGCGGGCGGCTTCGTGCTGGCCGTGAGCGGATACTGGCTGCTGAGGACGCGCTCCGGCATGTGGCGCGGCGCCGCCAGGGGCGCGCTCATCATGACGGCGATCGCGGGGGCCGTCGTCGCGGGCACGGGCGACACGTCCGCCAGGCTGATGTACGAGCAGCAGCCCATGAAGCTGGCCTCCGCCGAGGGGCTGGAGCGCGACACCGCCGGCGCGGCGTTCAGCGTCGCCCCGGGCATCGAGATCCCCGCCGTCCTGAGCTTCCTGGCCACCCACGACGCGAGCGCCACCGTCCAGGGCACCGAGGACCTGCAACGGCGCTTCGAGCAGGAGTTCGGCCCCGGGGACTACCGGCCGGACCAGGCGGTCGTGTTCTGGTCGTTCCGGGTGATGATCGTGTTCGGGATGGCCACGGTGGGCCTGTCGGTGCTCGGCCTCTGGCTGACCCGCGGAAGGCGTGACATGCCGAGATGGCTGGCGCGGGCGTTCCTGCTGGCCCTGCCGCTGCCGCTGGCCGCGGTGACCGCCGGGTGGCTGCTCAGCGAGATCGGCCGCCAGCCGTGGACGGTCGCGGGCGAGCTGCTGACGGCCGCCAGCGTGTCGCCCGGCGTGAGCCTGGCCGAGGTGGCCACCTCGCTGACCGTCTTCACGCTGCTGTACGGCGCGCTCGCCGTCGCCGAGGTCGTGCTCCTCGTCCGGCACGTCCGCGGGGGCGCCGAGGAGGAGCGGCGGCCCGCGGCCACGACCGAGCAGCTCCAACCGTCGCTGATGTACTGAGGGAGCGGACAGTGATCGATCTGTGGTTCGTCATCATCGCCTTCCTGTGGACCGGCTACTTCGTGCTGGAGGGCTTCGACTTCGGCGTCGGGATGCTGGCGCCGCTCGTGAGCGGGAACGCCGAGGAGCGGCGCCAGAGCCTGCAGACCATCGGCCCGGTGTGGGACGGCAACGAGGTGTGGCTGATCACCGCGGTCGGCGCCATGTTCGCCGCGTTCCCCGCCTGGTACGCGGGCGTGTTCAGCTCCTTCTACCTGCCGGTCGTGCTCGTCCTGGTCGGGCTGATCGTGCGCGGGGTCGGCCTGGAGTGGCGCGGCAAGGTCGCCTCCCCGCGCTGGTGCGACCTGGGCGTCGTGGCGGGCAGCGCGCTCCCGGCGTTCCTCTGGGGCGCGATCTTCGCCGGCCTGCTGTACGGCGGCCCGCTCGCCGCCCTGCTCGGAGGCGCGTTCACGCTGGCGGTGTGCGTCCTGCACGGCGCCGTCTTCCTGACGCTGAAGACCACCGGACCGGTACGCCGCCGCGCCCGCGTCGCGGCGATGGCCGCCAGCGCCGTGGCCGTCCCCGTGGCCGTGTTCGCCCTGTCGGGCCTGGGCACGCCGCCCGCGCTGGCCGCCATGGCGGCGCTGGCCGCGGCCACGGCGCTGGTCTGGCGCCGCAGGGAGGGCTGGGCGTTCGCGGCCACGGCGGGCGCGATCGTGCTGACCACGCTGGCCGTCTTCGTGGAGCTGCACGCGCGGCCGCTGCCCGGGCTGACGCTGGCCGAGGCCGCCTCCGGTGCCTACACGCTGACGATGTTGAGCTGGATCGGGCTGATCACGCTGCCGTTCGTGCTGGTCTACCAGGGGTGGACGTACTGGGTGTTCAGGAAGCGGGTCCGGGTGGGCGCGGCGTAGCCGCATCCCCGGCCGTGTGGTCAGACGGCGTTCCGCCGAGGTAGAGGCGGCCGAGCCGCGGGTCGGCCGCCAGCTCGCGCGCCGGGCCGGAGATGTGCACCTGGCCGAGGTCGAGCACGCAGCCGATGTCGGCCATCTGCAGCGCCCTGCGCGCGTTCTGCTCCACCAGCAGCACCGCCACCCCGGCCCCGCGCATGAGGTCGATCTGGTCGAACACGACCTGCGTGTTGCGCGGGTCGAGCCCCATCGACGGCTCGTCGAGCAGCACCACGGCCGGCTCCAGCATGAGGGCGCGGGCGAACTCGACCTGTTTCTGCTGGCCGCCCGACAGCAGCCCGGCCACGCTCCCCCACCGCTCGGCCACGACGGGGAACAACTCCTTGACCGCCTCGATCCTGGCGTTCAGCACGGCCTGGTCCCGGACGGTGTAGCCGCCGAGCCGCACGTTCTCCGCCACCGTCATCTCCCGGAACACGCTGTGCCCCTGCAGCACGTGCGCCAGCCCGCGGCCGAGCAGCCGCTGCGGCGACAGGCCCGCCACCTCCTCCCCCGCCAGCAGCACCCGGCCCGACCTGGGCGCGAGCAGGCCGCTTGCGACCTTGAGCACGGTGGACTTGCCCGCGCCGTTGGGGCCGACGAGACAGACGACCTCGCCGGCGCGCACGGTGACCGACAGGCCGCGCAGCACCGGCGCCGCCCTGCCGTACCCGGCCACGACGTTCTCCAGGGCGAGCAGCACCTCAGACACCGAGATACGCCTCCAGCACGCGTGGGTCGTCCCTGATCTCCGGGGGCGGGCCGGCGGCGATCGGCGCGCCGCGGTCGAAGACGATCACGTGGTCGCACATGCCCATCACCATGTCCATGTTGTGCTCGACGACGAGGAAGGTGCGTCCCTCGGCGTTCAGCTCGCGTACGAGGGTGACGATGCGGTCGATCAGCGCCGGGTTGACGCCGCCGGCGGGCTCGTCGAGCAGCACCAGGTCCGGCTCGGCCATGAGCACGGCGGCCAGTTCGAGCAACTTCTGCTGGCCGTAGGACAGGTCGCGGGCCTCGGCGTGCTCCAGGTGCTCGATGCCCATGCGGTGCAGCCAGCGGCGGGCGCGCTCGGCCTCGCCCCTGTCGTGCAGCCCGGCCAGCAGCTCCCGCAGGCGGGTACGGCGGACCGCGACCAGCATGTTCTCCAGCACGGTCAGGCGCGGGAAGACCCGGCAGAGCTGGAAGGTGCGGCCGATGCCCGCGTGCGCGATCCGGTGCGGCGCGTGGCGGGTGATGTCGCGCTCGCGATAGAGCACCCGCCCCGAGTCGGGCCTGATCATGCCGGTGATCAGGTTGAAGAACGTGGTCTTGCCCGAGCCGTTGGGCCCGATGAGTCCGTTGACCTGACCCTCCAGCAGCTCGACGGTGGCGCCGTGCACCGCGGGCACGCCGCCGAACGACTTCGTGAGGCTCTCCGTGTGCAGCGAGGTCATCGAGCCGCCCCTTCCAGCCGCTGCCCGGCGCTCTCCTCGGGGATGGACGGCCCCGGGCCTGTCCTGGTGAGCCTGGACAGGATGCCCTCCGGCATGAACAGCACGACCAGGATGAGCAGCACGCCCGTCGCGGCCAGGTGGACCTGCGTCTCGCCGAGCGCGATCAGGAAATACTCGCCGGCGGGCGCCACGATGAGCGCGCCGAGCAGCGGTCCGTACACGTGCCGGACCCCGCCGAGCAGGCTCATCAGCACCATGTACGAGCCGATCAGGATGGAGAACATGAAGATCGGATCGAGGCTGCCGAACCACAGCGCGTACAGGCCGCCGGCCAGCGCCACGAACAGGGCCGACAGGGCGAAGGCGGCCACCTTGTACGCCGCCGTCGGCACGCCGAGCGACTCGGCCTTGTCCTCGTCCTCCCTGATCGCCCGCAGGCCCGCGCCGAAGCGGGAGCGGGAGACGTACCACCAGGACAGCAGCGCGAGCCCGAGCAGCACGAGGAACAGGTAGAAGAAGACCATGTGCGTCTGCCCCCGGTGCAGGCCGGGGAACGGCGAGGGCACCTGCAGGCCGGTGGAGCCGCCGGTCAGCGAGCGCCAGCCCTGCACGACGAGGTTCATCATCGACACGAGCGCGATCGACACGATCACGAACGACGCGCCCCGCACCCGTACGGCCGCGACGCCGACGCCCACGGCGAACACGGTGACCAGCAGCGCCGAGATCGGCAGGGCCACTGCCCACGGCACGTCCAGCCGGGTCACGAGCAGCCCGGTGCCGTACGCGCCGAGCCCGAAGAAGGCCGAGTGGCCGAGCGAGACGTAGCCGGTGAAACCGCCCAGGAGGTTCCAGGAGGTGGCCATGGCGGCGTACATGACGGTCAGCGCGCCCGCGTACACGAGGTAGTAGTTGGGCACCAGCCAGGGATAGGCGATCGCCAGGGCGGCGACCAGCAGCGGGAGCCCTCTAGAAGCGGTGCGCAAGGCGGCCTCCGAAGAACCCCTGCGGGCGGGCGAGCAGGGTCAGGAAGAGGAAGACGTAGAACATCATCGTCGCCCAGGTGGCGTCGACGGTGACGAGCACGATGCCCTCGACGACGCCGAGCAGGACGGCCGCCAGCGCCGCGCCGGCCACGCTGCCGAGCCCGCCGACCACGATGATCGCCATCAGCTTGCCGATCCACACCCAGTGGGAGGCGGGGAAGAACGGCGTGATCAGGGCCAGCACGGTGCCGCCGACGGCCGCCGTGGCCAGGCCGACGCCGAAGCCGTAGCCGGCGACCCGCTCGGTCGGGACGCCGACCAGCCTGGCCGCCTCGCGGTGCTGGATGGTGGCCCGCAGCGCCTGCCCGAACCTGCTCCTGACCAGCACGGCGAAGAGCACGCCGAGGGTGAGCGCGGCGACCGCGAAGGCGATGATCTTGTCGTACGGGAGGTGCACGCCGCCGATGGTCAGGGACCTGGTCGCGTACTCCATGCTGACCGACTTGTAGGAGCCCGTGTAGAACGTCCCGAGCAGCCCCTCGATCGTCAGCGCGAGCCCGAACGTCAGCAGCACCGACATCATCGGCACGTTCTCCGGCGCCAGCCGGGCGACGAGCAGCCGCTGCACCGCCACGCCCAGCAGGAAGAAGACCGGCACGGTCACCGGCAGGGCCAGGAACGGGTCCACCCCGAGCGCCGTGTGCACCGTGTACGTCAGGTAGGCGGCCAGGAACAGGAACGCCGGGTGGGCCACCATGACGACCCGCATCACGCCGAAGTACAGCGACAGGCCCGAGGCGAGCAGCGCGTAGAGCCCGCCCGTCAGCACGCCCAGGGCCAGCCCCTGCAGGAGCAGGCTCACCATGCCTGCTTCGGGTAGACGAGGTCGGCGGTCTTCGCCTGCTCGGGCAGCACGATCTCGATCTTGCCGTCCACGTACTGCTGGATCATGTGCGCCTGCTCGGGCCGGCCCTTGTCGTCGAAGGACAGCCGGCCCACGACGGTCTCGAACGTGCCCTGCCTGATGTGCCCGGTCAGCTTGTCCTGGCACTCCTTGCTCGGGTCGGCGCACTTGGCCGCGGTCACGGCGGCCTCGATGATCTGGCCGACCGTGTAGCCGTTGGCCGCGTCCTCGTTGGCCTCGCCGCCGAACATCTCCTTGTACCGCCTGACCATCTCCTCGTTGCCGGTGAACGTCGAGGCGGCCGACCACCCGACGGGCGAGACGATGTGCTCGGCCGCCCCCTTCACCGCGGCGGGGAACTCGGCCAGCGTCGGCCCCGTCGAGAACGCCGCCAGCTTCGGCTGCACCTTCAGCTCCTGCAGCGCGCGCACCAGGCCGACGGAGTCCTCGAACTGCGTGCCCCCGACGACGAGGTCCGGCTTCGCCGCGGCGATCTTGGCGGCGATGGGCGAGAAGTCGGTGGTCTCCGGCGGGTAGACCTCGTCCACGACCGTCCTGATCCCCGCCTCGGCCAGCCTGTCGCGCAGCCCGTACGCGGTGCCCTGGGCGAACGGGTCGTCCAGGCTCGCGTACGCTGCCGTCCTGGGCCGCTGGTCGGCCGGCAGCTTGATGAGATAGTCGGCCAAGTAGTCGTAGTGGTCGTCGGCGATCGCGGGGGCCGCGTAGAAGAGCCGCTCGAAGCCCTGCTCGAAGACCTCCTTCGCGGCCCCCGCCGGCTCCACGAACACCATGCCGTACGACTCGGCGACCTTCGCCGCGGGAATCACCAGCCGCGAGGAGAACGGCCCGAACACCAGGTCCACCTTGTCCTGCGTGATGAGGGACTCGTAGTCGGAGCTGACCCTGTTGGGGTCGGAGGCGTCGTCGCGGAAGATCAGCTCGACCTTCCTGCCCAGCAGGCCGCCCTTGGCGTTCACCCGGTCCGCCCAGACCTGGTAGCCCTCCTGGATGCCCTTGCCCGGCTCGGAGAAGTCGCCGGTGAGCGGGAGCGAGATGCCGATCTTGACCGGTCCCTGCCGCTGACCGGGTGACGGGGCGGCGCCGGGTTCGTCGGTCTTCGCACAGGCGGTCAGCGCCAGACCGCACATCGAGATGATCACTAGGCCGCTGGAAAGTCTTGCCATCGAGGAGACTCCCGTCAGGAGAGGCGCCGCGAAAGCGCTTTCGTAAGCGCTTTCGGTCACGATCACACGGGATCCAGCCCCAGACAAGGGGGATCGTCCGCATGGCAGAGCGACCTTACGCGCGTCGACGTGGCCAGGGCCGCGGGGGTTTCGCCGGCGACGGCCTCGCGCGCCACGACGGGCAGCTCAGGGGTGAGCGCCGAGGTCGCGGCCCACGTCCAGGCGGTCGCGTCGCGCACTATTCGACGACCCGCATCTCACCGCTCCCCGGATCCATCATGTGCAGTTCGCCGCCGAGCCGCCCGCCGAGCCGCTCGCCGAGCAGGTCGAGCACCTTGCGGCTGGACGTGACGGTCCACAGGTCGCCCGCGAGGTGCGGGGTGCCCGCGGGGGCGGCGCCCATCCACGCGTCCCTGCCCGCCCGCGTGGCGAACGTCGTCACGACGAACTCGCCGTCAGGGGTCGTGCAGTGTCCTGAGCGGACGCCGGCGCCGCCGGCCTGCAGGCGCGGCTCGCACCCGACCCTGGCGGACAGCTGCTCGACGGTGAGGGGGGCGGCCCCGGCCCGCCCGCCGGCCGCGAGGTAGCCGCCGCTCCCATCGCCCACAGAGCAGGCCGCGGCCAGCCCTGCCAGCAGCGCGAGCGCGGCGAGGCGCCGAGGTGCCGTCATGTGCGGAGGTACGCGTTCCACGGGGTCAGGTGGCCGGCGTGGGCGTCTGCGAGACCCGGTGGTCGGTCAGGTGCAGGTCGCCGTCGAGCCGCTCCTGGATCGACTCCAGCACCTCGAGCGGGCCCAGGACGGTCCAGCGGGGGCCGACGAGGTGGGGGTTGTACTCGGGCGCCTGATCCATCCACGCGTCCTTGAGCGCCTCGGTCCTGAACGTGTTGACGAAGAACCTGCCGTCGGAGGTCTTGCAGAACCCGGTGCGCAGGTCGTCTCCTTCGACCTGCATCTTCGGCTTGCAGCCGACCTTCGCGGAGAGCTGCTCGACGGTCAGCGGGCCCGCGGGCTGCCCGCTCGCGCCTGCTGCGACGTAGTCGCTCCAGCCCCCTGAGGAGCATCCGGCGACCAGCCCGGCCAGCAGCGCGAAAGCGGCCAAGCGTGGAAAAGTCGTCATGTGCGGAGGTACGCAGGACCCGGCACCTCGGTTCAGCGCAGAACGACGCACCCACGCGCGGCGAGCCGGCGCAGCACCTCCGGCTCACCGTCGAGCTTGTTCCACCGCAGATCGAGCTTGTCCAGCGGGGGCAGCCGGTCCGGCAGCCCCCGCAGCCGGTTGTTGCGCAGGTCGAGCTGCCTGAGCCCGGACGGCAACGTGTCCGGCAGCTCGCCGAGCAGGTTGTCGCGCAGGTCGAGCACCCGCAGCTCCTCCAGTTCGGCGATGGCCGCGGGCAACCGGGTCAGCCGGTTGCCCTGGAGGTGCAGCTCACGCAGCCGGGTCAGCCCGCCGACCGTCTCGGGCAGCGACTCCAGGCGGTTGTCGTAGAGCCGCAGCTCCACCAGCGCGGCCATCCGTCCCAGCGCCTCCGGCAGGCGGGTGATCCGGTTGGCGGTCAGGTTGAGGTAGGCGAGACGGTCGAGCCGCCCGATCGCCGCGGGCACCTCGGTGAACAGGTTGTCGCTCAGGTAGAGGTAGTCGGTGAGCGCCAGGTCGCCGAGCTCGGGCGGGATGGAGGTGAGCCGGTTGTGCCCGAGGTCGAGCATGCGCAGCCGGACCAGCCCGCCGACGGCCGCCGGCACCTCGGTCAGCGCGTTCTCGGCCAGGTTGAGCGACTCCAGCCGGGTCAGCTCCCACAACGAGCCCGGCACCTCGGTCAACGCGTTCCGGCCCGCCGCCAGGTGCCGCAGCCGCCTGCCGAGCCGCTCGGGCAGCGTGCGGACGCGGTTGCCGTACAGGGAGAGCGTCTCCAGGCCCGGCGGGCAGGCCGGGACGGCCGTCAGCGCGTTGCCGTCCAGGTGCAGCGCGCGCAGCGCGGCCAGCCCGGACAGGTCGGGCAGGGCGCGCAGGCGGTTGCCGTCGAGCCTGAGCTCCTCCAGCGAGCCGAGCCCGGCCACCCACCCGGGCACCTCGGTGATCGCGTTCCAGGCCAGGTCGATCAGGCGGACGCCGTCGGGGACGTCGGGGAAGGAGGTCAGGCCCGCTCCGGGGGCACGCAGATCCGGCACGAGACCGGATCATCCCATGGCGGAGCGGAGCTCGAAGAGCTCGGACGGGGAGATGGGCATACGGTCGACGTCGATGCCCTCGGCGTCCTCCACGGCCGAGGCGATGACCGCGGAGACGGGGATCACGCCGGCCTCGCCCGCACCCTTGATGCCGAGGGGGTTCAGCGGCGAGGGCGTCTCCAGGTGGGCGGTCTCGACGTGCGGGATCTCGGTGGCGTACGGCATGAGGAAGTCCATGAAGGAGGCGTTCACCAGCTGGCCGTGCGAGTCGTACACCATGCGCTCGTAGAGCGCCCCGCCGATGCCCTGCGCCACCCCGCCGTGGATCTGCCCTTCGACGATCATGGGGTTGATCAGCCGCCCGCAGTCGTGCACGACGGCGTAGCGCACCACCTTGATCTCGGCGGTGTCGGGGTCGGTCTCGACGATGGCGGCGTGCATGCCCGACGCGAACGTGGATCTGATCGGCGAGTAGTAGTCGCGCCCCTCCAGGCCGGGCTCCTCCCCCTCGGCGACCGGCGGCCGGTCAGGGGAGGCCGCACCGGAGAACTGGGTCGCCTTGGCCGCCTCGTCGTCGAAGGCGTACCTCAGCGGGTTGGCCAGCACGGCCACCGTGGACAGCGGGATCGACGCCGACGGTGATCCCGCCACGTGCACCATCCCGTCGTCGATCGCCAGGTCCGCCGGGTCGGCCTCCAGCGCGTCGGCCGCGATGCGCAGTGCCTTCTCGCGTACTTTCCTGCAGGCCAGCGCGATGGCGTTGCCGCTCATGACGGCCGCGCGCGAGGCGAACGTGCCGACCGCGTAGCCGAACCTCCTGGTGTCGCCGGTGACCACGCTGACCCGCTCGATCGGCACGCCCAGCTCGGTGGCGGCGATCTGGGCGAACACCGTCTCGTGCCCCTGGCCCTGCGAGGTGAGCCCGGTGGAGACGTGCACCCGGCCGTCGGAGGTGACCTGCACGTGCCCGCCCTCGTAAGGGCCGACGCCGGTGCCCTCGACGTAGCAGCCGATGCCGATGCCGCGCCCGGGACGCCTCTCGTGCTCGTCCCAGCCGATCAGCTCCTTGATCATGCGGAGCATCTCCGGGTAGTTCCCGCTGTCGTAGATCAGCGGGCGCCCGTCCTGGAAGGTCATGCCCTGGTCGTACGGGAACTCCTCCGGCCGGATGAAGTTGACCGCCCGCACCTCCGTGCGGTCCTTGCCCAGATGGCGGGCGATCTTGTCCATGGTCCGCTCCATGCAGAACACGGCCTGCGGCCTGCCCGCCCCCCGGTAGGGGGTGACCTGCACGGTGTTGGTGTAGACGGAGGCGAACGCGACACGATAGGCGCCGATCTTGTACGGCCCCAGCAGCTGGGTGGACGTCACGATCGGCACGATGATCCCGTAGGGCGTGTAGGCGCCGTGGTCGTGCCGGATCGTCACGTCCAGCCCCAGGACGCGGCCGTCGTCGTCGAAGCCGACCCGCACGTGCTGGATCTGGGCGCGTTCGTGGGCGGAGGAGACGAAGTGCTCCCTGCGGTCCTCGGCCCACTTGACCTCGCGCCCGAGCGTCATGGCGGCCCACGGCACGAGGATCTCCTCCGGCCACGGGTGCACGATCTTCACGCCGAAGCCGCCGCCGACGTCCGGCGCGATCACCTCGACGTGCGGCAGCGGCAGGCCGAGCGTGGCGGCGACGGCCATGCGGACGCTCGTGGAGGTCTGGGTGCTGGAGTAGACGCGCAGGTCTCTGCCGTCCCAGCGGGCGTAGACGCCGCGTCCCTCCAGGGGCATGCTGGCGCTGCGCTCGATGTCGAGCCGGAAGGAGAGCGTGTGCGGCGCGGCCTCGATCACCTCACCGGCGCCGCGGCCGTCGGCCGCCGCGACCTCCTGCACGAGGTGGGCGCCGACGTTGCCGGGCACGTCCTCGTGCACGAGCGCGGCCCCCTGCACGGCCTCCTCCAGGCCGACGACCGGCTTGAGCGGCTCGTAGTCCACCTCGATGAGCGCGCAGGCGTCCTCGGCGGCGTATCTGTCGCTCGCCACGACCATGACGACCGGCTCGCCGACGTGCCTGACCACGTCGCGGGCCAGGGGGTAGGCGGTACGGCCGTGGGTGAGGGCGGGATGCGGGATCAGCAGCGGGAGCGCCCTGCCCACCCGCTCGGGCAGGTCCTCCCACGTGTAGATCGCGACGAGCCCCGGCACGTCGAGTGCGGGCCTCACGTCGACGTCGCGGATGCGGGCGTGGGCGTGCGGCGAGCGGACGAAGGCGGCGGCGAGCGCGTCGCGGCCGAGGTCGTCGAGGTAGCGCCCCTGCCCGGTGAGCAGCCTGGGGTCCTCGCGCCGCTGCACGGGCTCACCGAACAACCTCGTCGTCATGTCTCCTCCGCCAGCAGCTCGGCGGCCCTGTGGACGGCCTTGACGATGTTCTGGTAGCCGGTGCACCGGCACAGGTTGCCCGAGATGCCCTCGACGATCTCGTCGTCCGACGGCGCCGGATTGTCCCTGAGGAACGCGGTGACCGTACACAGGAATCCCGGCGTGCAGAACCCGCACTGCAGCCCGTGGCACTCGGCGAACGCCCGCTGCACCGGCGACAGCTCTGTGTTCACTGCCTCCACTTCGTGGAGGCGGCTCGGTCGCTCAAATCCGCCGCCTTCCCTCGTCGCTCCGGTCGCTGCGCTCCCTGCGCTCCTCAGTCCAGGCGACGGCGCTCCCTCGCGTGCCAGGCCCTCGACGGTGGTGATCTCCTGCCCGTCGACGGTGACCGCGAACGTCAGGCACGAGCGCACCGGCCGGCCGTCGAGCAGCACCGTGCAGCAGCCGCAGACGCCGTGCTCGCAACCCACGTGGGTGCCGGTCAGGCCGAGGTCGTGGCGCAGGCAGTCGGACAGCAGCCGGCGGGCGGGCACCTTCACCCGCCGGATCGCGCCGTTCACGACGAGCGTGATCTCATGCTCCACGGGCTGCCGCCCCTTCTCTGGCCGCGTTCCGCAGCGCCCGTTCGGTGAGCACGCCCACCAGGTGCCGCCGGTAGGCGGCCGAGGCGTGCACGTCGCTCTCCGGCTCGGTCTCCGCCTGTACGGCCCGCGCCGCCTCCGCCCAGCCGCCGGCCCCTCCCCCACACGCCCCGGTCACGTCCTCTCCCCGGCACGCCCCCGTCACGTCCACGACGACGGGCGCGGGACCGACGCCGACGCAGGCGACCCTGGCGGCGGTGACGCGCGCGTCGCCGTCCAGCGTGACCACCGCGCAGACCCCGGCCAGCGCGTAGTCGCCGTGCCTGCGGGCCACCTCCTCGAAGGCGGTGCCGGCGCCCGGGCCCAGCGCGGGGAAGTACGCCGACACGGCCAGCTCGCCCGGCTGGACCGCCGACTCCAGAGGTCCGACGAAGAACTCCCGCGCCGGCACCTCCCGCTCCACGGCCCGGCCGTCCCAGCGGGCCACCCTGACCGTGCCGTCCAGCACCGCCAGCACCGCCGGCAGCTCGGCGGCCGGGTCGGCGTGCACGAGGCTGCCCACCACCGTGCCCCGGTTGCGGATCGCCGGGTGGGCGACCAGCTTCAGCGCCCGTGTGAGCAGCGGGTGGGCGCCCGCGTGCTCGGCATCGGAGTGCCTGACCAGCGCGCCCACCCTGACGCCCGCCGGGGTCGCGTCGATCGTGGACAGGGAGCCGATCCGGTTGATGTCGACGAGGTGCTCGGGCGCGGCCAGCCGCATGTTCATCAGGGGGATCAGGCTCTGCCCGCCGGCCAGCACCTTGCCGCGCACCTGCGCGAGCGTGCGCAGCGCAGCGCCGACGTCACGGGGCGCGTGGTACGCGAACGGCGGCGGCTTCACGCGGGCTCGCTCCCGGCCGGCCCGGGGCCGCGCCCGGCGATGGCCCTGAGCAAGTGGTAGCCGCCCAGCACCACGATGGTGCCGAGCGCGATGCCCTCCAAGGTGAAGTCGCCCCCGATGAAGTGCTGCACAGGTCCGATGGCCAGGATGATGCCCGCCCCGGTCGGAACCATGTTCACGGGATCGGCGAAATCCACCCGGTTCTCGATCCAGATCTTCGCGCCGAGCAGCCCGATCATGCCGTAGAGGATCACGGTGACGCCGCCGAGCACGCCTCCGGGGGTGGCCGCGACCAGCGCGCCGAACTTGGGGCACAGGCCGAACAGGATCGCGATGACCCCGGCGATGTAGTAGGCGGCCGTGGAGTAGACCTTGGTGGCCGCCATGACGCCGATGTTCTCGGCGTACGTCGTGGTGGGCGAGCCGCCGACCGAGCTGGCGAGCGCGGTGGTGAGGCCGTCGGCCGCCACGGCGCGGCCCACGTACGGGTCGACGTCGGTGCCCGTCATCTCGCCGACCGCCTTGACGTGGCCGATGTTCTCGGCGATGAGCGCGATGATCGCGGGCAGCACGAGCAGCACGGCGGAGGTCTTGAAGTCGGGCCCGTGGAACTCCGGCAACCCGATCCATTCCGCCTGCGCCACCGGCTCGAAGTTCACCCGGTCGTGCGGGAACGCCGTCGCCACGCAGTACGTGCCCTCGGGCTGGCAGGCGGCCCCGGAGGCGTCCCGCAGGTTCGCGCCGGGCAGCACCGACGTGATCGGCCCGGCCACCCCGTCCAGCACCCAGGACAGCACGAACCCGGCGACGAGCCCGACCAGCACGCCGATCCGCCCGATGAACCCCTTGAACAGCACGATCACCACGAACGTGATCAGCATCGTGACGAGGGCGACCCAGTGGTCCTGCGGCCAGTAGGTGTCCGCCACCACGAACGCCAGCCCGAACCCGATCAGCATCACCACCGCGCCCGTGACCACGGGAGGGAAGACCCGGTGGATGATCTGCACGCCGAGGAAGTGGATGGCCAGCCCGGCCAGCGCCAGCACGAGCCCGGCCACCAGGATGGCGCCGGTCACGATCGCGTCCGCTCCCGCGGTGTCGCCCCCCGCCGCCGCCCTGATGGCGAACACCCCGCCGACGAAGGACGCGCTGGTGCCGAGATAGCTCGGCACCTTGCCCTTCACGATCAGCAGGAACAGGATCGTCGAGACCCCTGACATCATCACGGCGATGTTCGGGTCCAGCCCCATCACCAGGGGGAAGACGAACGTCGCACCGAACATCGCGATCACGTGCTGCGCCCCGAACCCCACCATCCGGGGCCAGCTCAGCCGCTCGTCGGGCCTGACCACCTCTCCCGGGGCCAGATGCTTGCCGTCACCGTGCTTGGTCCATCCCAAAACCATGAGAGCCCCTCTTGTACCGGGCGTTGCGCTGGGCCGGCGACACGCTTTTCCGTTGCGGGCACATTAGGCCCGCCGGATCACTCCTACACGGGCATGATCTGCCAAATCTACGCCGGGAACCAGAGAAAAGCTCTCGCAGTTGGGCGCCTTCCGTCAGTTCCAGTACGGCGGACGGCGGTAGACGGCTCCGTCAGGTGTGTGCGCACGACAGCGCATCAGTTGTTCCTGGTACCGGCCCATGACCACCTGGATGCCCATGCTTTCCATCGCGGCGAGGTACACCTCCCGCCCGGGGCTGCGCTCCCGGGTGCTACGGCCCCCGCCGGGGGGGCCGTTTCTTTTTCGCCGGCGCGCTTGATGTCAGTCAACATTGCGTAATCTCGCGGTGACTTCACGTGAAACCCCGCGGCTATTCGACCCGGATCGAGAACCCCTCGCCGCTGACCACCTGGCCTGACCGGATCTTGGCCCGCTTCCGCAGCTCGACCTCGCCGTCCACGAGCACCATGCCCTCGGCGACGAGTTGCTTGGCCATGCCGCCCGTCTCCGTGATGCCGCAGTATTTCAGCAGGTCGCACAGCGGGATGAAGTCGGAGCGCAGTTCGAAGTCCACAGGCCCCAAGCCTAGATGCCGCGCATGCGCAGCACGTGCAGGGCGAGGGTGAGGTTGAGCCGCAGGTGCGGGTCGTCGGTGAAGCCGCCGAGCAGCCGCTCCAGTTTCCCGATCCGGTAGCGCAGCGTGTTGTAGTGGAAGTGCAGCCGCCTGGCTGTCTCCGCCACGTTCAGGTTGGTCTCCAGAAGGGCCTGGAGGGTTCGCCGCAGGTCGGCGTTCTCGGCGTCGTCGTCGGTGGCCAGCGGCCCGAGCGTCTCGCGGACGAACGCGTGCAGCTCGTCGGTGTCGTTCACCAGCGACAGCAGCCGGTAGACGCCGAGCTGGTCGAAGTGGGCCACCGCGCCGGGCCCGTGCAACTGCCGCCCGACCCTGGCGGCCTTCAGCGCCTGCCCGTAGGCCTCGGGCAGGGTCTCCGCCCCCGGGCTCGGCCGGGACGTGCCGGTCGAGAACGTCGCGGGCGGCGCGTCGGGGAAGGCGCAGGCGGCGTCCTTGGCCATCCTGGCGACGTCGGCGGAGGCGTCGACCACGGCCACCACCTCGTGCGAGAACCCCGCCACCGCCCCCTGGGGGTCGTGCCGCCTGATCGCGGCCGTCCAGCAGGCCACCAGCCGGTCCTGGGCGCTGCGCTCGTCGCCGTCGGGGTCGAGCTCGGCCACCAGCACGGTCACGGGCCGCGACAGGTCCCATCCGAACGCCCTGGCCCTGGCCGTGACCCGCTCGACCGTGCCGGCCCGTCCGGTGAGCACGTCGCGCAGGAAGTCGGCCCGGTATTTGCTCTCGACGGCGTTGACCGCCTCCTGGCGGGTGACGACGAGCGCGGCGACGGTGGCGGCGCGTTCGAGAATGCCGATGTCGCTGTCCCGGATGGCCACGGACGGGCTGTAGGCGACGATCCTGCCGTGGTGGTGCCCTCCTGCCAGCACCGGCACCGAGGCGAACGACCGCCTGCGTGCCCCGTCGGCCTCGGCCGCCGGGGGTCCCTCGTGGGTGATCGACTCGCACAGGACGGTCACGTGTCCTGCGGGTCCCGCGGCGGCCAGCACGCGGCCCGAACCGTCGACCGCGGCCACCGACACGTCGAGCAGGTGCGCCACCTCGGCGGTGACCTCGTTGAGCCCGCCTCCGGCCAGCACCACCTGCACCAGCGCCCGGTGCGCCTCCTCGGCGCGGGCGAGCACGGCGGCCTGGCGGTTGAGGATGTCGGTGAGCACCTGGTTGAGGATGTCGTCGAAGCCGACGTCGTCCGGCAGCTGGATGAGCGGGAAGCCGAGCCGGTCGGCCTGCTCGGCCATCTCGGCGGGCAACTCGTCGACGTAGCGGCCCAGCTTGATCGCCAGGGCGGACAGCCCGCGCTCGTCCAGGTCGGCCACCAGCCTGCCGAGCGACTGCGGCGTGTTGCGCAGCGGGTAGCCGGTGGTGAGCAGCAGCTCGTGCGGCTTGACCCAGGCCAGGATGTCGGGCACCTCCATGACGTTGAGCCGCTGCACGATGCGGCCCAGCCCGCTCTCCCCCGCGATCAGCCTCGCGTCGGCGAGGGTGGACACGCCGAGCACCTCTCCGACGGACACGCCATGAGTGATCGTTCCGGTGCTCGCCAGACGCACGGGGGGCTCCATGGATGTGATTGTGACCCCGGAGACCGTCTGTCAGGAAGAGCCAACCTTCCCGCTCACTGTTGGCAAATTTACCCGTACGGAGGGTTCCCGGCCCGTTCTACGGTCAGGACCAGGGTCGGTTGGGAGGTCTGGTGACGGTCAGTACTCACGCGAGACGTACCCGCGTCCACGTCACGGGAGCGGCCAGCACGGCGGTACGTCCCGTCCTGGAGTCGTCCCGCCGCCCGGCGCGCGTGCTCGCCGCGTTTCCCAGCGGGATCTACCTGGAGGTCAGGACCGATCTTGAGCCTTCGGTGATCGCGGTCATCACCGGCGAGGCGATCCGGCTGCCCAACTCCGTGCTGCTGTCCGGCCCGCTCCCGAAGGTCACGGTGGGTGACGACGCTTCGGTGGGCGACCGTTCGATCGAGCTGGGCCCGCTCAGCCTGACCGTCCGGCGCTGGTGGGATCCCTCGCCGCCGCTGGGCACGGTCGACCGGGCGAGCCTCGCGCGCGCCGCCGCCCGCATGACCGACCCGCCCGAGCCGGGCCTGGCCGGCAACGCCGCGGTCGACATGCTGGCGGGCGGGTGCGCCAAGGGCTGGCTGCTGGGGGCGGTGACGGCGGCCGAGCAGTTGGTGGGCCTGGGGCCTGGGCTCACGCCGAGCGGCGACGACGTTCTGGCCGGGCTGCTGGTGACGCTGCGGCACGTGGGCGCGGCGGCCGGCGTGGAGCGGGCGGTCTGGCTGGCCGGCTGGCTCGGCGCGACGGTCACCTTCGACGCCCGTACGCGGACGACGCCCATTTCGGCCACGCTGCTGCACTGCGCGGCCAGGGGCGCGGCCAGCCCCGAGGTGATCGGGGTGCTGCGCGGCATCGCCGGCACGCAGGCGCTCGACCCCGCGCTGCGCCGGCTGCACCGGCTCGGCCACACCTCGGGGGCCGATCTGGCGCAGGGCGTCGCCATCGGGGTGAACGCGGTCCTCGCCCTGGCCGACCAGGAACCGGACCAGTGAGTGAGCCCGTGAGTGAGCCCGTAGTTGACGCTGTGAACGAGATGGTGCTGGTACGGCGAGGGACTTATCACGACTCGGTGACCCTCATGCGGGTCAGCCGGGCACTGTCCGACATGCCGGGTGTAAGGGCTGCGATGGTCGCCATGGCCACCGATCTCAACGTCTCCATCCTGCGCGAGCTGGGGTTCACGATCCCGGAGACCGACCCGGGCGACCTGCTGATCGCCGTACGCGCGAGCGACACCGAGGCCGCCGTCGAGGAGGCCGACCGGCAGCTGACCACCTACCAGCGGGCGGACCCGGCGCCGGAGCACCAGCCGCCGCTGACCACCCGCTCGGCCGCGCGGACCCCGGCTGACCTGGTTCTCGTCTCCACGCCCGGGGAGCACGCCTTCGCCGAGGCGCTGGACGCCGTCGAGGCGGGCCTGCCCGTCATGATCTTCAGCGACGGCGTGCCCGTGTGGCAGGAACGCCTGCTGAAGGAGCGGGCGGAGACCAGGGACGTCCTCGTGATGGGCCCCGACTGCGGCACGGCGATGATCGGCGGCGTCGGCCTGGGCTTCGCGAACGTCCTGCGCCCCGGCCCCGTGGGCGTGGTGGCGGCCTCGGGCACCGGCGCGCAGCAGGTGACGTCCCTGCTCGACTGGGCGGGCACGGGCGTCAGCCACGTGCTCGGCGTGGGCGGCAGGGACCTGTCGGCCGAGGTGGGCGGCCTGTCGGCGCTGCGGGCCCTGCGCATGCTGGACGACGACCCGGCCACCGAACTGATCGTGCTCATCTCCAAGCCGCCGTCGCCGGAGGTGGCCCGGGCCGTGGAGGAGTCGGTGGGCCGGCTGCGCACGCCGGTCGTACGCGCGATGCTCCAGGAGGGCGCGCCCGACCTCACGGAGGCGACCGAGCAGGTGCTGCGCGCGCTCGGCAGGCCCGTACCCGAGTGGCCGTCGTGGCCGTCGTGGCCGGGCGCCCGCCCGCCCGCCAAGGCGATCAGGGGCGTCTACGCCGGCGGCACGCTCAGCGCGGAGGCCGCGATGGTCGCCGGCTCCGGCGACATCGTCGACTACGGCGACGACGCCTACACCAGGGGACGCGCCCACCCCATGATCGACCCGGCGCTCCGCGTCGAGGCGCTCGCCTGCACCGAGGACACCGACGTGGTGCTCATGGACGTCGTGCTCGGCCACGGCGCCGACCCCGACCCGGCCGCCTCGCTCGCGCACGCCGTCGCCCGCGCCCCCGCCACCGTCGTCATCGCGCTCATCGGCACGGAGGGCGACCCCCAGGATCTGCACCGCCAGGCCACCGCCTTCCGCGAGGCGGGCGCGGCCGTGTTCACCTCCAACGCCCAGGCCGCCCGGCACGCCAGGAGCCTGCTGTGACCCTGCTCTCCGCACCGCCCCGCGTCGTCACCGTCGGCGCCGGCCTGCTCGACGACGCGCTCAGGGCCCAGGCCGTGCCGACGGTCCCCGTGGCGTGGCGGCCGCCGCTGCCCGGCACGGCCGAGGCACTGGCCAGGGTCCTCGCCGACCCGCGCAGGCAGGCCGCCAACGAGCTGGCCGTCAGCCGGCTGACCTCCGCCCGCCCGCACCTGGTGGGCGTACGGCGCGCCTCGGAGGTGCTGGCCGAGGGGACGTTCCTGCACGCGGGCCCGCCCATCACGTGGGAGCGCGCGTCCGGCCCGATGCGCGGCGCCCTCATCGGCGCGATGTTGCTGGAGGGTCTGGCGGGCGACGAGCACGAGGCCGGGCGCACGCTCGCCGAGGGCGGCGTCACGCTGCGCCCGTGCCACGAGCACGCCGCCGTGGGCCCGATGGCGGGCGTGGTGAGCCCGTCCATGTGGGTGTTCGAGGTGCGCGACGAGGAGCACGGCGGCACCGCCTACTGCTCGCTCAACGAGGGCCTGGGCAAGGTGCTCCGCTACGGCGCGTACGGGCCGGAGGTGCTGGAGCGGCTGCGCTGGATGGACCAGGTGCTCGGCCCTGCCCTGGCCGCGGCGCTGGAGCGCAGCGGGCCGATCGACCTGCGTTCGCTGATCGCTCAGGCGCTGCAGATGGGCGACGAGCTGCACAACCGCAACCGCGCCGCCACTTCGCTGCTGCTGCGCGAGCTGGCGCCCGCCGTGGTCGAGGCCGCCCCCGGCGCCGCCGCGCAGGTGCTGCGCTTCATCAACGGCAACGACCACTTCTTCCTCAACGCCGGCATGGCCGCGGCCAAGGTCAGCACCGACGCCGCCCGCGACGTGCCCGGTTCGTCGCTGGTGGTCGCGATGGCACGCAACGGCACCGACTTCGGCGTGCAGGTCTCGGGCCTGGGCGGGCGCTGGTTCACCGGCCCGGCCGGCGTGCCCGACGGGCTCTATCTCGGCGCGTACGGCCCCGGCGACGCCAACCCGGACATCGGCGACTCCACCATCACCGAGACCTCCGGCCTGGGCGGCTTCGCGATGGCGGCCTCCCCTGCCATCGTGCGTTTCGTCGGCGGCGAGGTCTCCGACGCCGTCAGGGCCACCCGTTCGATGTACGAGATCACGCTGGCCGAGCATCCCGCCTACCAGATCCCGGGCCTCGGTTTCCGCGGCACTCCCGTCGGCATCGACGTCGCCCTGGTGGCCAGGACGGGTTTGCTGCCCGTCGTCAACACCGGCATCGCGGGACGCGTGGCCGGCACGGGGCAGGTCGGCGCGGGCCTGGTCAAGCCGCCCGCCGAGGCGTTCACCGGCGCGTTGCTGGCGTTGGCACGCTCAGTAAGTGACCCAATTGAATAGTGAAATAGCCGCACGTCAGCACTATTGTCAAGCAATGTCAGCTTCCCTTGCGGTTATAGCGCCGATATCGTAACGAACCTCAGGCCAGCAAGAAAACCGCCGCGGCCCTGTGCCGCGCCTGGTCAAAGCCCTTTGCGGCAGCCGTCCGGCGGATTTCTCAGTGGCAATCTGCAAGTAGCGTGAGAACGCACGTGACGGATGAGGCGAGATGGGGGCGGGAACATGGCAGCCGACCGCTTGCTCAGCGGCCCCGGCGCGGAAGGAGGCCCCCCGAGCGGCACTCCGCAGAGCCAGGGCCGCCTGATCGGCCGGCGCTACCGGTTGATGTCGCCGGTCGGCAGGGGCGGCATGGGGATGGTGTGGCAGGCCCACGACGTCCTGCTCGACCGGGACGTCGCGGTCAAGGAGCTGATCCTGCCGTACGGCCTCGACCACGCGGGCAGGCAGGTGGCGCACCGGCGCATGCTGCGCGAGGCCAGGTCGGCCGCGCGGCTGACGCACCCCGGCATCGTGACCGTGCACGACGTCGTCGAGGAGGACGGCCGCCCCTGGATCGTGATGGAGCTGGTCCGCGCGTGGTCCCTGGAGCAGGCCGTACGCCAGAGCGGGCCGCTGCCGGTGATCCAGGCGGCCGAGATCGGCATCAGGGTGCTCGACGCGATCCGGCACGCCCACGCCGCCGGCATCATGCACCGCGACATCAAGCCCGGCAACGTGCTGCTGACCTCTGACCGGGTGGTGCTGACCGACTTCGGCATCGCGGCCATCGAGGGCGACGTGACGATCACGCAGACCGGGCTGCTCATGGGGTCGCCCGCGTACATCCCGCCGGAGCGCCTGTCCGGCCAGCCGATCACGCAGGCGGCCGACCTGTGGTCGTTCGGGGCCACGCTGTACGCCGCCGTCGAGGGGCGCCCGCCGTACGAAGGGCCCGACCCGATCGCGGTGCTCGGCGCGGTCCTCACCCAGGACCCGATCAGGCCGCAGCGGGCCGGGGCGCTGATGCCGGTGATCGAGGGCCTGCTGCGCAAGAGCCCGGCGGAGCGGCTGACCTCGGCCCAGGTCATCGAGATGCTGGAAACGGTGCTGGGCGCGCACGGCTCCGCCAGGCCGCGCCCGCCGGAGACGCTGCCCAGCCAGGCCGACCCGACACCGGCCGGGCTGCTGCCGCCGCTGGAACACCCCTCGGGGCCGATGCCGTCGCGGATCGTGGAGACGCCCTCGGGGCCGGTGCGTGTGCCGTACGACCCGATGACCAGCCCGTCGGGCGGCTACTCGATGCCCTATGACGGGATGACGAGCCCGTCGGGCAGCCACCACACCGACCAGTTACCTCCGGCGCAGGGGTTCGAGGCGTTCGGCGGCCCATCGGGGCCGCAGTGGCCGGACAACGGCCCGCCCTCACTCGGCGGCCCGCTCTCGCCTGACGGCGCCCCTTCCCTGGGCAGCCCCTCATCCCTCGGCGGCCCCTCGTCCTCGGGCGGCTTCCCCGTGGCAGGCGGCCCGCCCTCGCTCGACGGCTCGCCATCGCCCGGTGGCCCGCCTCCACAGGGTGGCCCTTCCTCGCATGGTGGCCCGCCTTCGCATGGTGGACCGTCCCCGTCAGGCGGGCCGGACCCCTTCGGGTCGTACCCGTCCCTGGACGACTCCGCCGACGGCCTGGACGCGCCCTCAGGGCCGCGGCCCCGGCCGATCCTGCCGCTGACGTCCGACAGCCGTACGTCCGGCGCCACCCCGTGGCCGCTGGCCTCCCCCGCCGACCTGCGCGAGCAGTCACGCGGCCTGTCGCACGACATCGGCCGCAGCCGCCTGGCCACGCTGCCCGGCGCCTCCCCGCGCACCGGCACCAGCAGGCGCAGGAGCGAGAACGACGGCGGCGGCGGCGCGTGGATACGCGACGGCCGGCCGACGCCGCTCACGTTCATCAGCGCGATCGTGGCGGTGGCCGTCGTCGCGGGCGCCGTGATGATCGTCCTGTCCGGCGGGTCACCGCAGGAGCAGGCCGCGGTCACCGCCGCGACCGCGAGCCCCACCGCCACGACGAGCGCTGCGGCCGCGGGCGGCGAGCCGTCCCCCGTGCCGGAGGGCTACGAGGAGCACACCGCCGCCGGGTTCGCGGCCGGCGTGCCGGAGGGCTGGAAGCCGGCGAAGGCCGACGGCAAGACCACGTTCAACGGGCCGGAGGACTCCGGCATGCGGATCGTGGTGGAGCGGGTGACACCGCAGGCCGACGGCGGATTGTCCCGGCTGAGCAGGGAGGAGTCCGAGGGCGGCCGGGAGAGCTACATCCAGGTGCAGTTGCGGGCCGTGTCCTACCGGGGATGGAAGGCCACCGACTGGGAGTACACCTACACCACCGCCAACGGCGTCCCCATGCACGCGCTGACCCGATACGTCACGATCGACGACACGACCGGGTTCACGATCACGTTCGACCTGCCCGAGCTGAAGTGGGACGACCAGGCCGGCACGCGCAAGGTGTTCCTCGACACGTTCCGGCGAAGTACCTGACATCGGCGCGACGGTGAGAATCCTCGCGAACCCTCGGATATTGCACTGGTCGTTCCAAAACTGGTAGCGTGCCGGACATGGCGCGACCGAGGACGTTCGAGGAGGACCGTGCGGTCGAGGCGGCCATGCACGCGTTCTGGGGCGCGGGCTACGAGAACACCTCGACGCAGGCCCTGTGCGCGGCCACCGGCCTCGGGCGCAGCAGCATCTACAACACCTTCGCGAGCAAGCACGATCTGTTCCAGAAGGCACTGCGCCACTACATGGACGGGCGCCACGCCAGGCTCGCCGAGCTGATGGACTCCGACCTGCCCGCCAGGGAGAAGGTCGGCACCGTGCTGGGGTGGGCGGTCGAGCCCGATCCCGAGGAGCCGGCCGGCTGCCTGGTGGTCAACTCGCAGGTCGAGATGGCCCCGCACGACCCGGCGATCGCCGAGTTGCTGCGGCTCGACACCGACAGGCGGGTGCGGATGATCCGCTCGGCGATCGAGGCCGGCATCTCCCGGGGCGAGATCGACGCGGGCAAGGACGCGCTCGCCCTGGCGCACTTCGTCGTCGCCACGGTCAGCGGCATGCGCGTGGCCGCCTGCGGCGGCGCCGGCCGCGAGACCCTCGCGTCCGTCGCACGGACCGCGCTGGACGCGTTCTGAGTTTTTTGTTCCCTTATTTTGTACTGATCAATCTAAAATTGGTGGAGGAATCGCCATGCCCCTGGCGGTCTACATACTGGGCCTGTCGATATTCGCGCAGGGCACATCGGAGCTCATGCTGGCCGGGCTGCTGCCGGAGATGGCCCGCGACCTGCACGTGTCAGTCCCCGAAGCAGGGCTGCTGATCTCGGCCTTCGCCATCGGGATGCTGGTCGGCGCTCCCGTGCTGGCCGTCGCCACGCTGCGCTGGCCACCCCGTACGGCACTGCTGACGTTCATGCTGGTCTTCGCCCTCACGCACGTCGCGGGCGCGCTGACGTCCGACTACACCGTCGTGTTCGCCACCCGCGTGGCCGGCGCCTTCGTGTACGCCGGTTTCTGGGCCGTGGCGGCGAGCACCGCGATCGGCCTCGTGCCCGCGAACGCCCGTGGCAAGGCGATGAGCATCCTGGTGGGCGGGCTGACGGTCGCCACCATCATCGGCTTGTCCTCGGGCACCGTCATCGGCCAGCACCTCGGCTGGCGGGCCGCGTTCTGGGCGGTGGCCGGGCTGTCCGTGCTCGCCGCGGTGGGCGTGTTCGCCACCATCCCCGGCGGCCGGTCCGAGGCCGGGGAGCGGCCCCGCGTACGGGCCGAGCTGCGCGCCATGCTGAACCCGCGGCTCTGGCTCGCCTACGGCACGATCATGCTGACCACGGCGGCCCTGCTGGCCTCCTTCAGCTACCTCAGCGTCCTGCTGACGGGCACCACCGGCCTCGCGCCCGCCTGGGTTCCCGCCGTCCTGGCCCTGTACGGGGTCGGCGCGCTGATCGGCATCACGATCGGTGGCAGAACCGCCGACGCGCGGCCGTTCCTCGTCCTGTTCACCGGGGTCACCGGCCTCATCGCGACCTCCGCCGCCCTGGCCGCGTCCGCGGCCGTACCCGTCCTCGCCATCGTGCTGGTCTTCCTGCTCGGCGCGTTCGGATTCGGCACCAACCCGGCGCTGAACGCCCGCCCCTTCGCCCTCGCCAAGGCCGCCCCCACGCTGACCGCCGCGATGAACGTCTCCTCCTTCAACGTCGGCATCACCGTCGGCCCCTGGCTGGGCGGGCTGTCCATCGGCGCGGGATTCGGCTACCCGTCCGTCGCCTGGATCGGCGCCGCCATCGGGGTGGCCGCGCTCGGCGCGGTCGCGCTGGCCGCCTCCCAGCACCGTAGGAGCGCGTCCCCGCAGACCGCGCCGATCAGTGAGATACGGTCTGCCGTATGAAGCTGGGGAGCATTCGCTTTTATCCCATCAAGTCGACCGCGGGCCATGACGTCGGTGAGGCCGAGGTGCAGCCGTGGGGCCTGGCAGGCGACCGGCGCTACCTCATCACCGACACGAACGGTGACATCCTCACCGCGCGCGAGGAGCCGGCACTGCTCGCCTGCGTGGCCGAGCTCGACGGCGACGCTCTCACACTGACCGGCCCGCACGCCGCCCCGCTGAAGGTCACCCCGGCCGCCACGGCGTCCGCCCAGATGTCCGTCACGGTGTCCGCCGCGACGCCTGCCGCGACGTCCACGGTCGACGTGTGGGGCACCCCGGTGGAACTCACCGACTGCGGCGACGACGCGGCCCGGTGGTTGTCGGAGCTCGCCGGGCAGCCCGTCCGGCTCAAGTGGCTCGACGACCCGACCCGCCGCCCGGTCAATCCGGCGTACGGACGGCCGGAAGACCGCGTGAGCCTGGCGGACGCCTTTCCCCTGCTGCTCACCACCAGCGCCTCGCTCGCCCAGCTCAACGACTGGATCGCGGAGACGGCGCTCGAACACGGCGACGAGCCGCCCGCGCCGCTGCCCATGCGGAGGTTCCGGCCTAACGTGGTGATCGACGGGGTCGGCGCGCCCTTCGCCGAGGACGAGTGGAAGCGGTTGCGCATCGGGGACGTCGGCTTCCGGGTCACCAAGGGCTGCGACCGCTGCGTGCTGACCACGGTCGACACCGCCACGTACACCAAGGGCAAGGAGCCCCTCAGAACGCTGGCCAGGCACCGCAAGTGGGACGGCAAGGTCTGGTTCGGGATCAATTTGATCCCCGACGGGCCCGGGCGCATCGTTGTGGGCGACGCCGTCACGATCCTCTGAAATATCGCAGAAGTAGGGATGCTGTCGTCTTTGTGGCGGTGTTGGGGGGTTATGTCAGACTTCACTGGTGACCAGTGCCCCCATCCAGCCCGCGACGCTGCCCTCTGACCGGATCCCGAGCATTCAGCGTCGCACCCTGGCGGTTCTCTCCGCGACGCAGATCGTGGGCGGCGTGGGCGTGGCGGTCGGGCTGGCGCTCAGCTCGGTGGTCGTGGACGAGCTGTCGGGATCCACGGTGATCAGCGGCTTCGCCGGCACGGCCACCGTGGCCGGTGCGGCACTGCTGGCCCTGCCGACGGCCAGGGCATCGGGCAGCGGCGGGCGGCGTGCCGGCCTGTCGCTCGCCTATCTGGCGGCGCTGGCCGGCTGCGCGATCTCCGTGGCCGCCATCAGCCTGGGCTCGTGGCCGCTGCTGCTGGTGGGGCTGGTGCTGGTGGGCGGCGGCAGCGCGGGCAGCCTGGCGGCGCGCTACTCCGCCACCGACCTGTCGCCGAAGGGCCGCTCCGCCCGGCACCTGTCGCTGGTCGTCTGGGCCTCCACCATCGGCTCCGTGGCGGGTCCGAACCTGGCCGAACCCGCCGACGAGATCGGCATGCGGCTGGGGATGGCGGAGAAGGCGGGGCCGTTCGCGTTCGCCGCGCTGGCGTTCGCCCTGGCCCTGGTCATCATCCTCGGGTTGCTCCGGCCCGACCCGCTCAAGCTGGCGCGCGGCCTGCTGGACGACACGCAGGACAAGCCCGCCCCCGGCCGCAACCGGACCATCAGGACGGCCTGGGAGGCGCTGCGTACGACCCCGATGGCCCGCACGGCGCTGATCATGATCGCGATCAGCCACACCGCGATGGTGTCGGTCATGTCGATGACCCCGGTCAAGCTCCACCACGACGGCTCCAACCTGGACGTCATCGGCCTCGTGATCAGCCTGCACATCGCCGGCATGTACGTGTTGTCGCCGGTCGTCGGCTGGCTGGCCGACAGGGCGGGCAAGCTGCCGGTGCTGGTGCTCGGCATGGCCCTGCTGCTGTGCGCGGCCACGCTGGCGGGCACGGCCGGGCACCGGGTGTGGCAGGTGACGGCGGCGCTGGTGCTGCTCGGGCTGGGCTGGTCGTGCGGCCTGGTGTCGGGCTCAGCCCTGGTCACGGAGTCCGTCCCGCTCTCCCGCCGCCCGGCCGTGCAGGGCCTGTCGGACCTGCTGATGAACGTCTGCGGCGCCACGGGCACGATCGTCGCCGGGGCGATCGTGGGGGTGCTCGGCTACGGCATGCTCGGCCTGGTCGTCGGCGTCATGGTCGCCCTGGCCGGCTTCTGGCTCGTCACCGTCTGGCGCCGCACCCCCGCCGTCTCCTCTGCCGGATAGTCCGCCACCCCCGGTGCCGGATCGAGCACACCGTACGGAACATCAGCAGTGCGGGAACAGGCACCCGCTCGGGAAAGCGCCGCGAGAAGGGGACGCGCCTATTTGGCGTCGGCGTAGGAGGTGACCGCCACGGCCTCCATGGGAAAGCGCACCGGCGTCTGCCCGAACAGCAGCCTGCTCGCCTCGGCCGCCGCCACGGACACCGCCGCCATCACCTCGTCGGCCTGCTCCAGCGGGCAGTGCACCATCACCTCGTCGTGCTGGAAGAACACCAGCCGGGCCGGCTCGGGCAGCAGCCCCCGCAGCACCGCCATCAGCGCCAGCGCCCATTCGGCGGCCGTGCCCTGCACCACGAAGTTACGCGTGAACCGCCCCCGGTCCCTGGCCGCCCGCCCGCCCTCGGGCCCCGACACCAGCTCCTTCCACCGCGCCGACGGAGGCGGGCAGGTGCGCCCGAGCCAGGAGCGCACGAGCCGCCCCTCCTCGCCCGCCTTCGCCGCGTCCTCGACGAACTGGTAGGCCTTGGGGAAGCGCTGCCGCATCACCGTCAGCAGCTTGGACGCGTCGCCGCTGGTGCCGCCGTACATGGCGGACAGCATCGCGATCTTGGCGTTGGCCCGCTCGCCTCCGAACGACTGCGCCAGCGCCGCGTAGAGGTCGATCTCCCCCGCCGCCCTGGCCAGCCCTCCGTCACCGGCCATCGCCGCCAGCACCCGCGGCTCCAGCTGGGCCGCGTCGGCGACGATCAGGCTCCACCCCGCGTCGGCCACCACCACCCGCCGCATCACCTTGGGGATCTGCAGCGCCCCGCCACCACTGGTGGCCCACCGCCCGGAGACCACCCCGCCCACCACGTATTCCGGGCGGAAGCGGCCGTCGCGCACCCACTGGCCGGCCCACGCCCACCCGTGGGCGCTGAACAGCCTGGCCAGCTCCTTGTAGGCCAGCAGCGGCGCCACGGCGGGGTGGTCGACGCGTTTCAGCTCCCACGACCTGGTCGTCTTGAGCGTCACCCCGGCGCCCTTGAACGCCTTGACCAGCTGCTGCACCGAGTCGGGATTGACCGGGTGGCCGAACGCCGCCGCCACCTCAGAAGCCAGTGCCTGCAGCTTGGCCGGCCGCATGCCGTGCACGGGCCGCGGGCCGAGCAGCTCGGTCAGCAGCTCGTCGTGCACGTCCGCACGCCAGGGCATGCCGTCGTGCGCCATCTCGGCCGCGATGAGCGCCCCCGCGGACTCCGCGGCGACCAGCAGCCGGAACCTTCCGGGCTCGGGCAGCGCCGCGATGCGCCCGAGCTGGCCGGCCAGCACCTCCGCCACCGCCTCCGCACCGAGCGGCTCGGGCGCGAACAGCGTGCCGGGCGCGCTCGGCTCGTCATCGGGCACCGCCAGCCCGTGGAGCCTGGCGTGCGCGGCCCTGGCCGATCGGGCCTCGCCGTGGCGGCCCTCGTGCGCCAGCAGCAGCCCCTCGGTGAGCGCGATGTCGTGGCAGCGCGCGACCCGCACGCCGGCCGCCACCAGGGGCGTGTAGTCCTCCCTGGCGTCGGCCCAGACCCAGCGCGGACGCTCGGCCGCCTCGAGCTCGGCGACGGCCCGCGCCAGATCGGCGGGACGGCGAGGAGAGCCACCGACCGGGAGCAGCGTCTCTCCCGCGACCACGACATGCACGTGGTCAAGAGTGCCAAACGCCTCCGACAGTGCTGGGAACGGGCCGGGAACGGCTCACGCGAGGCTGATGCGCACCTCGTCCTCCAGCGGCGGATCCAGCTCCTGCCCCAGGCACCCGGTGGCGGCGAAGCAGCGCAGGGTCAGCTCGTCCGGCGTGACCGTGACGTGCATCAGCTGCTTGAAGAAGGGCGGGGTGTCCCAGTCGGACAGCTCGGACAGGTAGCGGTGGAACACCTTGTCCACGGGCAGCCTGAACGGCCACGGCCAGGCCCCGAGCAGCCGCGCCGCCCACCGCATCCTGCGGGTGATCGCGACGGTGCCCTCCGGGGTCCTGACCGGCCGGTTCTTGACGTGCTCCGACATGACGCACGCGGCCTCCGCCGGCGTGAGGTAGAGCCACTTCATCCGCAGCCTGGTGGCGTAGAGCTGGCTGTAGAACGACAGCGAGTCGCCACGCAGCGGGTAGCACCTGAAGTCGTCCTCGTGCACGCCGGCCACGTCGACCCGCTCGATGGTGTGCGTCGCGTGCATGAACGCGCCGCCGCCCCCTGAGACGATGTACTGAATGACCCGGTCCCCCACCTTGACCGGATAGCGCTGGTAGTTGTGCACGTCGCCGCCGATGGCCGCGACGTACCGGTGTGCGGGGTCGCGCACGATGTCGTCGATCGTGCCGCCTTCCTCCAGCGGTGACGGCTTGTAGGCGTTGGCGGTGTAGATGGGCTTGCCCGTCACGAGGATCTTGGGCCGGGGGTCGAGCGAGACCCGCCGCAGCCACGCGGTCTGCCCCTTGTCGATGGTGTTCCTGATGCCGGTGTCGACCCCCACGATGAGCAGGTCGTCGCTCTCGATCGCCCAGTACGGCCCCGGCTGCGTCGCCTGCTGGGACGGCCTGCCCCTGAGCTGCCGCGCCTCGGCCAGCCGCTCCTCGTCGATCGGCTCCGGTCTGCGCCACAGCAGTCCGCGGATCCCGCGGTCGGGCTTCGGCTTGAGCTCGGCGTCGCAGAAGACCCGCATGAACCCACCGAGTCCGTCGTACCAGTCGTGGTTGCCGGGGATGGCGTAAAAAGGGGCGTCATAGTCCTTGTACGGACGGAAGAACTTGTCGCCGTACTCGTTGCCCGATCCCGTCGGATAGACCACATCGCTCGCGATGACGGCGAACGACGTTCCCTGCCCGAGTTTTAACATCCCCGGAACAACGGCGTACTGAGAAGCATCTCCCTCCCCCGTATCACCGAGCAGCAGGAAACTAAAATTCCTCGCGACAGGTGCCTTGATGCGAAATTCCGGATCAATCCCCCGCGCTTCCTGAGCCGCCACCCACTGCGCCCGCACCTGCCCGGACGGATCGCCGAACAACCCCGCGAGCACCTCGTTACGCGAGCGCCACAACGTCCGCAGATTGAGCCAGCTGAACCCTCGCCTGTCCGGCCTGAGCTGCGCGAACGTCCCCACCTGCGGGCACGCCCACCCGGCGCCCGCCTCCGACACCCGCGAGGAAAGCTGCTTTGCGCGTTCGGCCGCGACATCCACCATGACCACATCTTTACCGTGATCTACCGATCACGCATCTTCAACGCTCCGTGCCGCCAGGGACGCGGAGGGTGCACTATGGTGTACCCTCACCTCCCCAAGCAAGCGGTTGGGACCGCCGAGGGGAGGCTCCCATGACCCGTAACGGCCCTGACGACGCGACCCGCAGAGGCACATCCGAAGTGGACGCCATTGAGGGTTTACTGGCTTATGCCCAGACTCGGCCCCGGTGGGGTGGATCGGCGGTCAAGAGCCTGAGCGAAGCCATCGCCAGGAGCCGGGTTCTGTTCGGGGAGTCGCCGGAGGAATACTCGGGTCTGCTGGCCCGGTGCCTGAGCACGGGGGCGAGGCTGCTGCTCCGGCGCGGGCGGCCCGCGGAGGCGCTGCCGCTGGCCGAGGAGGCGGTGGCGCTCACCCGTTCCGCGGGCGGCGCCCCGCTGGTGGCCTCGCTGTACCGGCTCGCCGCCGTGCTGGAGGCCCTCCACCGCTACAGCGAGGCCGCCGCGCTCGTGGCGGAGGCGGACCAGCTCCTCCCGCCCGACTGACGTCACGCCGGTTCGGCCGGCGGGACGAGCACGCCAGGGTTGAGGATGCCCGCGGGATCCAGCCGGGCCTTGACCGCGTCCAGGACGCTCACACCGACGGGACCCAGCTCGGCCGCGTACGCGTCGCGATGGTCGCGGCCGACCCCGTGGTGGTGCGTGATGGTGCCGCCCGCCTCGACGATGGCCGCGTTCACCTCCTTCTTGGCCCGCTCCCACTGGGCGACCGGGTCGGCGTCCTGCGGGGTGACGACGGTGAAGTACAGCGAGGCTCCGGTCTCGTACGCGTGGGAGACGTGGCACATGACGAGCGGCGAGCCGAGCGCCCCGAGCAGCGCGAGCCGCACCGCGTCGTAGAGGCGCGGCAGGTTCGCCCAGAACCCGGCCGTCTCCAGCGTCTCGACGGTGGCGCCGGCCGCGAGGAGCGAGTCGCGCAGGTACGGCGCCGAGAACCGGCCGCGCTCCCACGCCTCGCCGGGACCCGCGCCGAGCGGTTCGCCGCCCAGCCGCGCCAGCACGGCGGAGACGGCCGGCCGCCGATCGGCATCCGCGGCGCCCTCGTGGCCCGCGATCAGCAGGCAGCCGGAGCCGCCCGATCCGATGGCGTCCGGCTCGGCCAGGCCGACCATGGTCTCGGTCTCGTCGGACAGCCGCAGCACGGCCGGCATGAGCCCCTCCTGCGCCAGCGCCCGCACGGCCGCGGAGCCGGCCGCGAACGACGCGAACCGCCACCCCTCGTAGCGGCGTTCCGCGGGCGCGCGGCGCACCCGCAGGCGCAGCGACGTGATGACGCCGAAAGCACCTTCTGAGCCGAGGACGAGCTGCCGCAGGTCGGGCCCTGCCGCCGACTTGGGGGCGCGGCCGAGGTCCAGGGTGCCCGCCGGGGTGGCGACGGTGAGGCCCATCACCATGTCGTCGAAGCGCCCGTATCCGGCGGAGGCCTGACCGCTGGAGCGGGCGGCCGCGAAGCCGCCGAGCGTGGCGTACTCGAAGGACTGGGGGAAGTGCCCGAGCGTCAGCCCGCGCGCGGCGAGCAGCCGCTCGGCCTCCGAGGCCCGCACGCCCGGCTCGAACTCGGCCACCATCGACTCCGTGTCCACCGACCGCAGCCGATCGAGCCTGGCCAGGTCGAGCGCGACGACTCCGGCGAATCCGGCGCGGGCGGCCGCGAGCCCGCCCACGACCGAGGTGCCGCCGCCGAAGGGCACGACCGCGATCCGCTCGGCCGAGCACAGCCGCAGCAGCTCGGCCACCTCCTCGTGCGAGCCGGGCAGCACCACGGCGTCGGGCGCGTCGGAGCCGTCTCCCGCGCGCATCCTCAGCAGGTCGGGGGTGGACTTGCCGCGCGTGTGCCGCACGCGGGCCTCGTGCGTGGTCAGGACGTGCTCGGCGCCGGCCACCCCGGCCAGCGCCTCGACCAGCGGCCCCGGCAGGGCGACCGGCGGGACCCGCACCTCCTCCAGCGCGACGGCGGGGACGGCGGGCGCGCGCACGCCGAGCAGGTCGTGCAGCAGCGCGCGGATCTGCTCGGGCAACTCCCGGGCGCGGGCGGGGTCGCCCCATCCCGACCACGACATGGGTTCTCCAGGCATGGGTACACTGTGACACATGACGTCGATTCGTCACAATGACGGGGTGCTGGACGCCGCCCGCGACTGCGTGCTGGCCTACGGAGTGCGCAGGACGACCCTCACGGACGTGGCGCGCAGGGCCGGGGTGTCACGGATGACGATCTACCGCCGCTGGCCCGACGTGCGCACGCTGGTCGCCGACGTGATGACCAGGGAATGGGTGCGGGTGATCGCGGAGCTGGACATGTCAGATCCGGTCCGCGCGGTCGTCGCGGGCGTCCGGGGGCTGCGCGCGCACCCCTTGTGGCGCAAGATCGTGGAGGCGGATCCCGAGCTGCTCCTCCCCTACCTGCTCGACCGGCGTGGGGCGACCCACGAGGCCGTGCTGGAGGTGCTGGAGCGGGGCTTCGGCGATCCTCTCAAGGCCAGAGCGGTGCTGCTGGTGGCCCAGTCGTTCCTGCTGTCCGCTCCGACCATGCTCGGCCCCGTGACGGTGGACGACCTCGACGACGAACTCACCGCGTTGCTGGAGGGATACCTTGACCGACGAGAGAGCCGCTGACCGCGCCGCCGCCACGGTCCTCACCCCGCGTGCACGAAGGACGGCGGGCTGATGGGCGCGCCCGCCCCGGGAAGTTCGCTGAACGCCCGCAGAAGGGCCCGTGAGCTGCGCCGGGCAGCCGAGGAGCGGGTGGACGTGCTGGTGGTGGGGCTCGGCGCGACCGGCGCGGGCGCCGCGCTCGACGCCGCGTCCCGCGGGCTGAGCGTGGCCGCGATCGACGCCCACGACCTGGCGTTCGGCACGTCCAGGTGGAGCTCGAAGCTCGTCCACGGCGGGTTGCGCTACCTCGCCAGGGGACAGGTCGACGTGGCTTACGAGAGCGCGGCCGAGCGCGGGATCCTGCTCCGCACGACGGCTCCGCACCTGGTCAAGGCGCACCCGTACGTGCTGCCGCTGACACCCGCGGTCTCGCGGCGGCAGGCGGCCATGGTGGCGGCCGGCTACCGGATGGGCGACGCGCTGCGGGCCGCCGCCCGCACGCCGCGCCGCCTGCTGCCCGGTCCCACGCGGCTCACGGCGGCCCGCACCCGCACCCTGGCGCCCGTGCTCAGCGGCGACGGCCTGCGCGGCGCGCTGCTGTCGTGGGACGGGCGGCTGCTCGACGACGCGCGGCTGGTGGTGGCGATCGCCAGGACCGCCGCCGCGCGCGGGGCCCGCGTGCTGACCCGCTGCCGCGCGCTGCGGCTCTCGGAAGAGGGCGCGTACGTACGCGACGAGCTGACGGGCGAGGAGTTCACCATCCGGGCCAGAGCGGTGATCAACGCGACGGGAGCGTGGGCGGGATCGCTGGACCCGCAGGTGAGGCTGCGTCCGTCACGCGGCACCCACCTCGTTCTCTCCCCCGGCACGCTGCCCGGGCTGATCGCGGGCCTGCACGTGCCCGTCCCGGGAGAGAGCAACCGGTTCGCGCTCGTGCTCCCCCAGCACGACGGCCGCGTCTACGTCGGGCTCACGGACGAGCCGGTGGACGGGCCGGTGCCGGACGTCCCCGAGGCGCCGGAGGAGGACGTCAGAACGCTCCTGGAGGTGTTGAACGGCATTCTTGAGGCCCCGGTGACCAGAGAGGCGGTTGCGGGCGCGTACGCGGGCCTCAGGCCCCTCCTGGCGGCCGACGGGCGGACGGCCGACCTGTCCCGGAGGCACGCCGTCCTGTCCGGCGGGGGCGTCGTCACGGTCGTCGGGGGCAAGCTGACGACATATCGCCGCATGGCCGAGGACGCGGTGGATCGAGCGGTTGCGGACAGGAGGCTGCCGGGCGGCCGGAGCCGTACGAAGAAGATCCCGCTCGTGGGGGCCGGCCCGCAGCCGTCCGGGGTGCCCATGCGGCTGGCCGAGCGGTACGGCGCCGAGGCGCAGGCCGTGCACGAGCTCGTCAAGGCGCACCCCGAGGAGGTCGGGCTCGGCATCACCAAGGGCGAGCTGCTGTGGTCGGTCCTGCACGAGGGCGCGCTCGACGAGGGCGACCTGCTGGACCGGCGGACCAGGATCGGCCTGGTCAAGCGGGACAGGGAGCGCGCACTGCCCGCGACACGGGACGTACTGCGCGGAACACCCCTCGCCTGATGGCGCCAACCCGTTAGATTAGGCTTACCTAATCTGATCGGGGAAGGGGTTCGGGCGTTGGCGACGGGCTGCGAGCATCCCATCGGGTGCCACACGGGCGAGGTGCCCACACTGGCGAGCGCGACCGTGGGAGCCAGGCTCTGGCTGCTCATCGAATACACCGGCGCCTGGCCCTCGCGCCTGGAAAACTTCGAACTTCCTCAAGAAATCTCCGAACTCGTCCGCCGGGCGCTCGAACGCGGTATCAGGCCCCAGCTGATCCGCCGCCCGGGGAAGCGGACCCGCCAGCAGGAGCAGGGAATCCGTGTGCTACTGGGTCACGCGGCCGGCGATCGTCCATGGCTCGCCGGGGGCGTCGTCGCAGGTCCTGACGATCTTGACCTGGACGCTTTCGTGGCCGGAGTGGTCCCGGAGTCCTGCATACTTGAAGACGAGCCGGTATTTCTGGTCTGCACGCACGCCAAGCGCAATGTGTGCTGCGCCCGCATTGGATTGCCCCTCGCTCGGTCTCTGGCCGAATCTTTGCCGGACAGAGTGTGGGAAACGTCACACGTTGGCGGCGATCGCTACGCCGCCAACCTCGTGTGCTTGCCACACGGAATTTTCTACGGCAGCATGTCTCAGGCTGCTGCACTGGCAGCGGCTAACGCGTACCGGTCGGGCGAGATCATTCTCGACCGCTACCGGGGACGCGCAGGCATCCCTGAGCCATTGCAAGCCGTGGAGCACTTCGCCCGAGCCCATACGGGAGAGTGTTCCGTCGGCGCGGTGGCCGTGGAATCCTCCAGGTCGGACGGCGACGTCACCAAAGCCATCGTGCGCTGCGGCGACGTCCGGTTCCAGGTTGTGATCGAGCCATCGGCGTTCACCGCGCCGTGTGGTACGGCTTGTGCCGAGACGATCACCACCTACCGGCTGGTTTCGCTGGACAGGCTCACGCCTGTGCGGTACGCCACGCCCGCTCTCGCCTGACCAGGGAACATCACGGCCCGACCTTGCGTTGGAACAGTGACGCCATAAGCGTCCAATGCGGCTCAATTCCGAAATACCTCTCACGAAGGTGGTTTTCTCATGTCTCAGGTACGTCGGCAGCTCGCCCGCCCGCGCCCCAGCTGGGGTTGGCAGGATGATGCCGCGTGCCGGGGTGAGGACCTCGTGCTCTTCTTCGGCCCCGACGGGGAGCGGCAGCCCGAGCGTGACGTACGTGAGCGGAAGGCGAAGGCGATCTGCGCCCAGTGCCCCGTCCGCACCGAGTGCCTTGACTACGCGCTGTCCCGGCCCGAGAAGTACGGCACGTGGGGCGGTCTCAACGAGGACGAGCGCGCGAGCGAGCGTCGCCGTCGTATGCGCCGCGCGGCCAGCGCCGGCATCTCCGCCGCCTGACACACACCCGGCTGCGTCACCAGCCCGCGTGATCACGCAGTTGTCCCGATGAGCCAGAGCCTGGCCTTCCATGTCCAGGCCCTGGCGAACCCGGTCGGGACAACTGCCTGATCAGGCACCCTCACCTGGCACCATCCCAGCTTCACCCGACGGTCCCGGCCGGGCGACATCCCGGCCGGAACCGGCGGCGATCCACGCCCGCACCGGCATCTTCCCCTGGGGCGATCCGGTTGTCCGCGCCGGCACCGTTCCATCCATGCGGCGACACGCGCCCGCGCCGGTCCGCACGGCGATCCGGCGGTCCCTCACCCGCCGCCCCGGCCGGCGGCCTCTCCCGGTGATCGGGACCAGCCCACCCCGTAACGCGGCCCCCTCGAAGGGCGCCTCCGCCGCGCCCAGGGTCGAGTGACCGAAACGCATCGCCGGGCAGACCGTAACCCGGCCTGCCCGGCGACGAAACACCCGTCTCAGACGATCAGGTCGTCGAACTCCCCGTCCTTCGCTCCGAGCACGAACGCGGTGATCTCAGCCTGCGTGTAGACGAGCGCGGGGCCGTCGGGAAATCGTGAGTTGCGCATCGCTATCTCCCCCGTGGGCAGGCCGGCGACCTCGACGCAGTTGCCGTTGGGGTTGCTCTGCTTGCTCTTGCGCCAGACGACGGGAAGGCGGCCGGCGGGCGTTCCGTTGCGGAACTCGTGCATGGAGGCGGCTCCTCGCGATCTTACGGATGCACGTGCATCCGCGCTTGCGAGTCGACAATACGACAGCACGCCATGGCACATATACCGGACGACCAAAAATCCTGGTATGCCGTGGATCACAGGGATATCAGCAGCTCAGCCGGAAATAAGCCGCTCCAGGAAGCGCCGGGTCGCCTTGGGCTCCTCGGCCTGGATGCTGAGCCGGTCCATGACCTCCATGTAGTGGTCGGAATCGGCGGGCTTGTCCAGGTAGAGGGCGCTGGTGAGCTGCTCCATGTACACCACGTCGGGCAGCTCGCGCTCGGGGAAGCGCAGGATGCTGAAGGGGCCGCCGGCCGCCGCGTGCCCGCCGCGGTCGAACGGCATGATCTGCACGGTGACGTTGCGCTCGGCCGTGATGTCGAGGAGGAACGCGATCTGCTCCCGCATCGTCTCGGCACCGCCCAGCGTGCGCCGCACGACGGCCTCGTCGATCACCGCCCAGAGCGTCAGGCCGCTGTCCAGCCTTCTCTGCCGGGCCATGCGCAGCGCCACCCGGCGGTCGAGCTCCGACCGCGCGGCCTTCTCGTGGGCCAGTTCGATGACCGCTCTGGCGTAGGCGGAGGTCTGGAGCAGCCCGGGGACGAACTGGTTCTCGTAGGTGCGGATGCTGGAGGCGGCGCCCTCCAGGCCGATGTAGACCTCGAACCACGACGGCAGCAGGTCGCCGTACTTGTGCCACCAGCCGGGGGCGTTGGCCTGCTTGGCCAGGGCGAGCAGCGGCTCGCGCTCGGCGGGGTCGGTGACGCCGTAGAGGGTGAGCAGATCGGCCACGTCGCGCTGCTTGAAGCTGACCTGCCCGAGCTCCAGCCGGCTGATCTTGGCGTGAGATGCGCGAATCGAGTACCCCGCGTCCTCGCGCGAGATACCCTTCTCCCTGCGGAGCCTGCGGAGTTGGGTGCCGAGCAGGATTCGCAGCACCGTCGGGCTTCCGGGGGCATGGCTGAGCAGCCTTCCCTCCGCGCTCTGTGCGCTCACGCACCGCTCCTAGATCATCTGCACGTGCAGATGCGATTCGCATCCGTAAACTACGAAAAGTCTTGCATCGGTAAGCACTCCCCGTAAAGATGGGCATTGGATCACCAGACCGCGCTTCGGGGGCCTGAATGACGACTTTCGACGCCCGGCCGCAAGCCGCCATCGGTTCCCGGCCTCCAGGATGGCTCTCGTCCGTCCTGGTGGACGGTCATGCCGGTGCGTGCGACGCCGTCTTCCCCTTCCACCAGCGCCTCGAGCCTTCGTGCGTGGCGACCGCCCGGCGGTTCGTCGACCAGACGCTCACCGCGTGGGACGTGATGGAGGTGGCCTTCGACGCGCAGCTCGTGGTCTCGGAGCTGGTGACCAACGCCATGCGGCACGGCGGCGGGGTGGCTCAGCTGCGCCTGCTGTCTCATGGCGCGGAGCTCGCCTGCGTGGTGGCCGACCACAGCCACACCGTGCCGGTGGCCGCCGCGCCCGACGTGTTCTCGGAGTTCGGGCGAGGGCTGCGGCTGGTGGACGCCCTCTGCTCCACCTGGGGCTGGCTCTCCCCCAGTGGCTCGCGCAAGCTCGTCTGGGCGGTCCTCGCAGGCTGACCCGGCCGCGTACGAACTCGTCCGGGCCGTCCTCGCCGGCGGCCGCGCCCGTCATCGGCGTACGTCATTCACCGTGATCCCGCCTCGCGGAGCAGCTCGAGCACGTCGTCGTCACTGAGCTGGTCGAAGCGCTCGTACCACTGGCCGACCGCCCTGAAGTCGACCGGCGTCAGCAGCACGACCACCTCGTCGGCCTCCTCCCGCAGGGACGTGACGGTCTCGCGCGCCCCGACCGGCACGGCCAGCGTCACCTTGTCGGGCTTGGCCGTGCCGACCGCCCTGAGCGCGGCCCGCGCGGTGCCGCCGGTCGCCAGGCCGTCGTCCACCACGATCACTTCGCGTCCCTCCAGCGGGGGCAGCGGGCGGTCGCCCCGGTAGACGCTCACCCGGCGGGCCAGCTCGCGCCGCTCCTGCTCGACCACGTCCGCGACGGCCCCGGGGGTCAGGCCGAGCCGGTGCAGCAGCGCCAGGTCGAACACGGGCTCGCCACCCTCGGCGACCGCGCCGACGCCCAGCTCGGGCTGCCCCGGATAGCCGATCTTCCTGGTCACGAGCACGTCGAGCCTGGCGCCGAGCCGGCGTGCGATGGGCTCGGCCACCGCCACCCCGCCGCGCGGCAGCGCGAGCACCACGGGGTCGTGGGCGTCCCGCAGCCGTTCGGCGAGCAGCGCACCGGCCTCTGCCCGGTCTGCGAAAAGCATCATGACCTCTGCCTACCCGCCGACGCCGTCTCCTCGCCTCCCACGCCCGCCCCGGCGCGACGAACGGCCGGCCCGGCGGAGGGCCGGCGGCGCCAGGGCGCGCGAGCCGGCCAGGCGAGGCCGCACGGGCCCCGCGAGGCCGGCCGGGTGGCGGCGCGAGAGGAGGGTCAGGGACGGTTGCGGCCCGAGCGGCGCATCTCCTTCGTGATGACCTTCCACTTGTTCTGCTGCTCCTTACGGAGCCGCGCGTCGGTCCTGGCCGCCATCCACGCCGCCTCCCGCTGCAGCTTGCGCCAGCTCTCCAGGCGCCGCTCCGGCAGCTCGCCGCTGTCCAGGGCGGCCAGCACCGCGCACCCGGGCTCTCCCGAGTGGCCGCAGTCGCTGAACCTGCACCGCTCCGCGAGCGCCTCGATGTCGGCGAAGACGAGGTCGACGCCCTCGCCGATGTCGTAGAGGCCGATCCTGCGGATGCCCGGCGTGTCGATGATCAGCCCGCCGCCCGGCAGCGGGATCAGCTCTCTGTGCACGGTGGTGTGCCGGCCGCGCCCGTCGGCGGCGCGCACCTGCTGCGTCTCCATGACGGGCTCCCCGGCCAGGGCGTTGACCAGGGTGGACTTGCCGGCGCCCGACGGGCCGAGGATGACGGCCGTACGGGAGCCCTCGAGATGGTCGCCGGCCAGCCGCACGCCGTCGCCGCTCAACGAGGAGACGGCGTGCACCTCGACGCCGGGCGCGGCCACCCGCACGTCGGCGAGCAACTGGTCGAGACCGTGCTCGAACAGGTCGGACTTGGTGATGAGCACGACCGGCGTGCCCCCGGACTCCCAGGCCAGGGCGACGAGCCGCTCGATGCGGCCCAGGTCGGCGAAATCGGTGGAGTGCATGGACGGCTCGGCCACGAAGACGACGTCGACGTTGGCCGCGAGCACCTGGCCCTGGCCGTCGCCTGACAGGCCGCCGACCGAGGTGCGGCCGACGCCTCCCCGGATGAACGCGGTCGTCCTCGGCAGGACCTCGTCGAGCTCGTAGCGGCCCTCGTCGAGCCAGGACAGCGCGACCCAGTCGCCGACGCACGGCAGCGCCACCGGGTCGGCGGCGGCCGCCCTGCGCACGTGAGCGGCGTATTTGGCGTGATGCTGGCCGTCGGCCGCGATCACCTCGGCGGCACCGCGATCGACGCGGGCGACGCGGGCGGGAACGGTGCCGGCGGGCAGCTCGGCGGCGCGCTGATCGCTCCAGCCGAGCAGGGAAAGATCGTATGACAACGCAGTGAACCTTTGATGCGAGAAGGAGCCGGGCAGCTCAGACGAGGGCCCGGAGGTGGACGGACGGCATGTCGCTCAGAACGACCCGCATAGTCCTCACCTCCCCGATCGGTTGCCTCTGCGACTTTACGCACACAGCCCCGACGTGCGCAATCACATTAAGTATCGCGATCTGTTGAACCGTCCCAGGGCGACCGGCCGTACCACCTGCCGACGGACGCGAGAAAGGGGAATGATGCGGATCAGCACGTATCCCCCGCCCTCGGCCGAGAGGGCCCTCCCGATGGGCAGACCGCGCTTACGACACTGGCTCCGGCGGGTGCGACCGGATGACGCGGTGCGCGACGGCGCGGTGCCGGACGACGAGGTGCCGGACGACGAGGTGGTCGTGTCCGCGCTCTACCGGGAATATCACCGGCCGCTGCTGGCCTTCGTGATCAGGCTCACGGCCGGCGATCGGCAGTGGGCGGAGGACGTGGTGCAGGAGACCATGATTCGTGCGTGGCGCAGTGCGGAGCGGCTCGACCCCGACGCGGTCTCGCTCATGCCCTGGCTCGCCACGGTCGCCAGACGTATCGTGATCGACGACCGGCGGCGCAGGGACGCCCGCCCGCAGGAGTCGGGCGACGGTCAGCTGGAGAGCATGTCCGTGCCCGACGAGATGGAGGGACTGCTGCACCAGGTGGTCGTGTCAGAAGCGCTGAAGGCGCTGTCGCCGGCACATCGCGAGATCCTCAACGAGACGATCCTGCGGGATCGCTCGGTCAACGACGCCGCGCGGGCGCTCGGCATCCCCGTGGGCACCGTGAAGTCCCGCGTCTACTACGCCGTCCGCGCGCTGCGGATCGCGCTGGAGGAGCGGGGGGTGACGGCATGACCTCCCGCGTCGAGCACACCGACGTCGGCGCCTACGCCCTCGGCCTGCTGGAGGAGGACGACCGCTTCGCCTTCGAGGCCCACCTGCTCGGCTGCCCCGCCTGCCGGTCCGAGCTGGCCGACCTGGCCGGCGTGGCGAGCGTGCTGCACGGCATCGGCCCTCTTCCCGAGGACCCCCGCCCGCCTTCCTCCGGTGACCTCGCCGGGCAGGGCGACGTGGTCGGCCGCCTCCGGCGCAAGAAGGCGGCTCACCGGCGGCAGCGCAAAGGGACGTTCGCCGTCGGCATGGCGGCGGCCGTCACGCTGGTCGCCGGCGGGTTGACCGTCGGCACGCAGCTCAGCGCGGGCGAGCCACCGGTCGCGCAGGGCGAGGCGGAGAACATGGGCCCGGCCGAGCAGTTCTTCGCCGGCGGCACCCCCATCGAGGGCAAGGGCGTCGACGGGGTGACCGGCGGGCTGGTCGTGGAGTCCAAGGCCTGGGGCACCCACGCCGCGCTCAAGCTGGCCGGGGTCAAAGGGCCGCTGGAATGCGAGCTGATCTCGGTCGGCAAGAAGGGAGAGCGGCGGGTGATGACCGGATGGTCCGTACCTCCAGCCGGGTACGGAGTTCCCGGCTCGCCCGACCCCCTCTACATGCACGGCGGCAGTGCCACGCCGCTGAAGGACGTCGACCGCTTCGAGGTGGTCACCTCGACCGGCAGGAAACTGCTCACCATCGAGGCCTGACCATCGCCGTAGCGGGCGGGGCACTCCGGCCCGCCCCGCCCGCCCGGCGCCCCGCCGCACCCCGAGCCCGTGCGGCGGGGCGCCGCGTCACGTCAGGGCGGCCACGTCCGACACCGGGAACAGGCAGGCCGCGGTGTGACCGGGGCTCTCCTGGGGCGCCAGCGGCGGGCGGGTGGCCGAGCACTCCGCGCGGGCGGCCGGGCAGCGGGTGCGGAAGCTGCACCCGGACGGCGGATCGGCGGGCGACGGCGGGTCGCCCTTGAGCACGATGCGCCGCCGTGTCCGCTCCACCTTCGGGTCGGCCACGGGAGCGGCCGACAGCAGGCTGTGCGTGTACGGGTGGCGCGGCGCCGTGAACAGCGTCTCCGTGCCGGCCAGCTCGACGATCCTGCCGAGGTTCATGACGGCGACGCGGGTGGCGATCTGCCGCATGATCGAAAGGTCATGGGAGACGAACAGGTACGTCAAACCGCGCTCGGCCTGCAGCCGCTTCATCAGGTTGATGATCTGGGCCTGGATGGAGACATCGAGCGCGCTGACCGGCTCGTCGCAGATGACCAGCTTCGGCTCCAGCGCCAGGGCGCGGGCGATGCCGATCCGCTGCCGCTGGCCGCCGGAGAACTCGTGCGGGAAACGGTCCTGGCTGCCCGCCTCCAGCCCGACGGCGTCGAGCAACTCGGCGACGCGCTCCCGGGCGGCGGCCGAGCGGCGGCGCACCCGGCCGTGGGTGACCAGGGGCTCGGCGACGATCTCGCCGACGCGCATGCGGGGGTTGAGGCTGGCGTACGGGTCCTGCAACACGACCTGCATGTCCTCGCGCACCGCCAGCAACTCCTTCTGGCGCAGGCCGAGGAGTTCCCTGCCGTCGAACCAGATCTCGCCGCCGCTGGCCTCGACCAGCCGCAGGATGAGCCGGGTCAGCGTGGTCTTGCCGCAGCCGGACTCGCCCACCAGGCCGAGCGTCTCGCCCGGGTGCACGTCGAAGGACACGTCGTCCACGGCGACCACCTTCGAGCTGAACTCCTTGCGCACGCCGCGCAGCGACAACAGCGGCTCGGCCATCTACGGGCTCCCTTCGAGCAGGCAGGCGGCGCTGTGCCCCGGCGCGCGCTCCAGCAGCGGCGGCACCTGGGTGGCGCACTCGGGCACGGCCAGCGCGCAGCGGGGGTGGAAGGCGCATCCGCCGGGCGGCGCGAACAGGTTGGGCGGGCTGCCGGGGATCGGGTCGAGCGGCGCGCCGCCCGGCACGTCCGAGCGGGGCATGGAGCGCAGCAACGCCTTCGTGTACGGCATGCGCGGCGCGTCGAAGACGTCGTCCACGGCGGCCAGTTCGACCGGGCGGCCGCCGTACATGACCAGGACCTGGTCCGCGGAGCGGGCCACCACGCCGAGGTCGTGCGTGATGAGCACGATGGCCATGCCGAACCGTTCCTGCAGCGCCGCGAGCAGCTCCATGATCTGGGCCTGGACCGTCACGTCGAGCGCGGTCGTCGGCTCGTCGGCGATGAGGATCTTGGGACGGCAGGCTAGCGCGATCGCGATCATGACGCGCTGGCGCATGCCGCCGGAGAACTGGTGCGGATATTCCCCGGCCCGCTGCTCGGGGTGGGGGATGCCAACCTCCCGCAGCGCCGCCACGGCCTGGGTCCGGGCCTCGGAGCGGGACAGGCCCTGGTGCAGGCGGAGCGACTCGGCGATCTGAGCGCCCACGGTCTTGAGCGGGTTGAGGCTGGTCATGGGGTCCTGGAACACCATGGCGATCTCGTTGCCGCGGATCCTGCGCATCTCCCGCTCGGGCAGCTTGAGCAGGTCACGGCCGCCCGCGAGGATCTCGCCGCCGGTGTAGTGGCAGGGAGGCGTGGGGTGCAGGCGCAGGATCGACAGGGCGGTCGCGGTCTTGCCGCTGCCCGACTCGCCGACCACGGCCAGCGTCCGGCCGGCCTCGACCGACAGCGACACCCCGTTGACCGGTTTGACCGTGCCCGCGTCCAGGCGGAACTCCACGTGCAGGTCGTTGATCTCCAGAAGGCTCACTCGATGCCTCCCCGGAAGATCCGCAGCAGCTCGGCGGGGTCGGCCTGCACCGTCCCCCGGGGCGGGCGCGCGGCCTGGGCGAGGGCGCTCGGCTGCTTGAGCGCGCCCCCGGTGACCACGCTGACCACGGTGTCGCTCTCGGACACCCAGCCCTGGGCGCGGGCCCGCAGCAGCGCGGCGGTGGAGGCCGCGGCGGACGGCTCGGCCGAGATGCCCTCCTCGCCGAGCAGCCGCATCGCCTCGAACAGGTCGTTGTCGTCGACCGCGACGACCCGGCCGCCGGAGTCGTAGACGGCGCGCAGCACCCGCGAGCCGCCCTGGATGGGGGCGTCGCCGGCGATGCTCTGGGCGACGGTCTTGTTCGCGTCGCCGTGGCGGCCGGCCACCGTCTTGCCCTCGGCGAAGGCGCGGACGAGCGGCGCGGAGGCGGCCGGCTGAACGCCCACCATCTTCGGCAGCCGGTCGATGAGCCCGAGCCGCTTCAGCTCGCGGAAGCCCTTCCAGGCGCCGTAGAGCCCGCCGCCGGTGCCGACCGGGTGCACCATCACGTCGGGCGCGCGCCAGCCGAGCGCCTCGCAGATCTCGTACGCGTACGTCTTCATGCCCTCGTGGCGCACCGGATTGATGAAGTTGACGAAGCAGTAGAACCCGGCCTCCGACAGGGCGCTCACCCCGGCGAAGATCTCCAGGCTGGAGCGGTAGCGCAGGCGCAGCACGCGGGCCCCGCTGAGGCTGATGGCCGCGATCTTGGACTCGTTGGCGACGTCCTCGACCAGGACCGTGGCCTCGATGCCGGCCCTGGCCGCGTAGGCGGCGAACGAGGCGCCGGCGTTGCCCGAGCTGTAGGTGAACGCCCGCGTCACGCCCAGCGCCCTGGCGAAGCCGGTGGCGACGGAGAACCCGCGGTCCTTGAAGCTGCCGGTGGGCATGAGCGTGTCGTTCTTGACCAGCAGGCCGGGCAGGCCGATGTGGCGGCCCAGCCTCCTGGTGCGCATCAGCGGGGTGTCGCCCTCGCCGAGGTGGAGGGGTTCGGCGTGCTCGGGCAGCGGGAGCAGATCCGACCAGCGCCACAACCCCAGGTGGCGGCGGCTCGCCGCGCTGTCCAGGATGTCCTGCGGCTCGGCGGGGCCGAGATCGTACTCGATCTCGAGCAGGCCGCCGCACGCCTCGCAGAGCAGGGCGGGGGTCTTCAGCGGGAAGGTGGCGTGGCAGTCGTCGCACCTGTAGTGCGTGGCGAGGTTCATCGGGTGTAGGCCTTCGGGTCGGCGACATCGCGGAGGAGGTCGCCGGTGACGTTGATCGCGAGTGTTGTCATCATGATGGCAGCGCCGCTGAAGACCGCGATCCACCAGGCGCTGCGCAGATAGAGCTGGCCGTCGGCGAGCAGGCTGCCCCACGTGGGCACGCTGGGCGGCACGCCGAGCCCCAGATAGCTGAGCGACGCCTCCGCGACGATCATCGCCGCCACCTGAAGAGTGCCGATGGTGGCCAGAGGGGCGACGATGTTGGGGACGAGGTGGCGGACCATGATCTGCGGCCCGGTGTCCCCGATGGCTCTGGCCGCGGTGACGAACTCGCGTTCGCGCAGGGAGAGCACTTCGGCGCGGACCACGCGGGCGTACGACACCCAGCCGGTCAGGCCGAGCACGAGGATCATGAAGAACAGGCTCGGGCCGAGCACCGCGATGATGGCCAGCGCCAGCAGGATCGAGGGGAACGCGAGCTGCACGTCGGCCAGGCGCATGAACACCTGCTCCCGCCATCCCCTGTAATAGCCGCTGATCACCCCGATCACAGCGCCGACCAGGCCGGACAGCACGGTGGCCGCCAGACCGACGAGGAGCGAGACGCGGGTGCCGTACATGATGCGGCTGAGCACGTCGCGGCCCAGCTTGTCGGTGCCCAGCAGATAGCCGGGCTCGCTGCCGCTCATCCAGAACGGAGGGCGCAGCTTCAGCTCGAGGTTCTGCAGGTTCGGGTCGTGCGGGGAGATCAGCGGCGCGAAGATGCCGACGAACACGACGAGGACGATGACGCCCACGGCGACCTTGGCGGCGTGGTTGCGGCGCAGCGCGCGCAGGACTGCGGTCGGCATCAGCTCAACCTCACCCGGGGATCCAGCAGGGCGTACGACAGGTCCACGATCAGGTTCACGACGACGAACACGGCCGCCAGGAACAGCACCGTGGCCTGCATCAGCGGATAGTCGCGGTACGTGATCGCCTCCACGGTCAGCCGCCCGATGCCCGGCCAGGAGAACACCTGCTCGGTGAGGATCGCGCCGCCGAGCAGGCTGCCGACCTCCAGGCCGACGACGGTGACGACCGGCAGCGACGCGTTGCGCAGGCCGTGCGAGGTGACGGCCATGAACCCGGACAGGCCCTTGGCCCTGGCGGTGCGGATGTAGTCCTCGCCGAGCACGTCGATCAGCGAGGAGCGCAGCAGCCTGGCGATCATCGCGGCGGAGTAGAGGCCGAGCGTGATCGCGGGCAGCACGAGGTGGGCGGGCGAGCCGGTGCCGGAGGCGGGCAGCCACTGGAGGTTGACCGCGAAGATGAGGATGAGCAGGATGCCCACCCAGAACGCGGGAGTGGACTGCCCGACCAGCACCGAGGCCATGACGGAGGTGTCGGTCGCGCTGCCCCGCTTGACGGCCGCGACGATCCCGGCCGGGATCGACACGACCAGGGTGAACGCCAGGGCGGCCACGGCCAGGTCGACCGTGAGCGGCAGCCGTTCCATGATGACCTCGAACGCGGGGCGGTGGAAGAACACCGACTGGCCGAAGTCGAGGCTGAGCAGGCCCGTCATGTAGGAGACGTACTGCTCGGGCAGCGGCCGGTCGAAGCCGAGGCTCGCCCGCAGCGTGGCCTCCTGCTCGGCGGTGGCCTCCGGGGGCAGCATCTGCTGCACGGGGTCGCCGGCCAGCCGGACGATGAAGAACGAGACGGTGGCCACGCAGAACAGAACGAGCAGGGTGTGGCCGATCCGCCGGAGGACGAATCCGGTCATGAGGTCGCGAGCTTGGCGTTCGCCATCGCGAGGGTGCCGTTGGCGTTGCTCTCCCACTGCACCTTGTCGCTGACCGCGTACAGGATGCTCGCCTGATAGAGGTAGAGGAACGGCGACTCCTCGATCAGCATCTTCTGCAGCTCGGTGAACGCCTCCTGGCGCACCTCCGGGTCCACCGACTGCTCTTCCTTGTCGATGAGCGCGTCGGCCTTCGGGTTGTTCCAGCGGCTCTGGCGCCGGTCGTGCCGGACGAACGACTGCAGGTTGCTGGAGGCGTCCATGGTCCATCCGGAGTTGCCGACGAAGTACATCTCGCCGAGCGCCTTACGGTTGTCCGACACCAGGCGGCCCTTGAACGTGGCCGGGTCGAGCAGCGACACCTCGGCCTTGACGCCGACCTCGGCCAGCTGCCCCGAGATGGCCTGGGCGATGTCCTTGTCGGCCGTGGAGGACGAGAGCTTGAGCGCGAACCCGTCCGGGTGCCCGGCCGCGGCGAGCAGGCTCTTGGCCTTGGCGATGTCGTGCTGGTACGGCTGGATCGCGGGGTCGAAGCCGAACGCCTGCTTGGGGATGAACGTCGGGGTGCGTTCCGCGGCGCCGTTGAGCACCGACGTGATGAGGGTGTCCACGTCGAGCGCGTGGTTGAGCGCCTGGCGCACCCGCTTGTCCTTCAGCGGGCCCTCTTCGGTGTCCAGCGAGACGAAGAACGTGCGCACGCCCGGCCTGGTGACGACCTTGAAGCCGGGGGCGTCGCCGAGTTGCTGCGCGGCGTCGGGGGTCAGGCCGGTCACGATGTCCACCTCGCCCGACTGGAGCGCGGCCAGCGACGACGACGGGTCCGGCATGATCTTGAAGACGAGCTGCTCGACGGCGGGCTTGCCGTTCCAGTAGTCCGGGTTGGCCTTGAGCGTGATCTGGCTGTCGCGCTGCCACCGCTCGAACGTGAACGGGCCGGTGCCGATCGGGTGCTCGGCGAAGGCCTTCTCGCCCTTCTCCTTGATGTGCTTCGGCGGCACGATCACGCCGCCGAACAACGACAGCTTGGCCGGCAGGATCGGGTCCGGCTCCTTGGTGACCAGGTCGACCGTGTGCGGGTCGATCACCTTCGCGCCGGTGACCAGGCGCAGCTCGACGATGGGCGACTGGGTGTCGGGGTTGATCAGGCGCTCGATGCTGTACGCGACGGCGGCGGCGTCGCAGGGCTCGCCGTTGTGGAAGGTGACGTTCTTGCGCAGGTGGAAGCGCCAGGTCTTGTCGTCCTTGGACTCCCAGCGTTCGGCCAGGCCGCCGACGAGCTTGTCGTCGGTGTCCCGGACGGTGAGCGTGTCGAAGACGTTGATCAGCACGTTCATGGAGGGCAGGTCGCCCTGCTTCTGCGGGTCGAGGGTGGTGGCGTCGGAGGCGAGCGAGACCCGCAGGGCGCTCCCGGCGCTTCCCTGTCCGCCACCGGAGGGCTTCGTGCTGGCGCAGGCCCCGAGGGAAATAGTCGCCGCGGCCAGGCCGCCGATCTTGAACAGGTCCCGGCGGGCCAGCAACGCACGGTCGAACATAAGCCCCCGCCTCCCTTTCTTGCGTTCCACATGGTGAAATGGCGTATCACGTGGTTGAATATGACCCGTTTCGGTTATGTCCGTCAACCCTTTTGGGACAGTCACCATGAATTCGGTCGAGAAGACGCTCGTCGTCTTAGGAGCCCTGGCCAGCCACGATCAACCCCGTCGCCTGGCGGACATCGCCCAGCGGACCGGCATCAACAAGACGACCGTGCACCGGATCCTGCAGATCTTCATCGCCCAGGGGTACGCCGTCTCGCACGGCGACGGCACGTACGCGTCGGGGCCCGCCATCCTCGCGCTGGCCGGGGCGGCGCTCACCGACAGGGACATGACGACCCTCGTCCGGCCGATCCTGGAGAACCTGCAGCGCAACACCTCGCACACCGTGCACTTCGCGATCCGCAGCGGCTCGTCGGCCGTCTACCTGGCCAAGGTCGAGTCGCAGCAGCCGTACCGGATGGCCTCGCGGGTCGGGACGCAGATCCCGCTGCACTGCACCGCGATCGGCAAAGCGATCCTCGCCCACCTGCCGGAGGAGGAGGTGCGCGCGGTGCTGGCGGCGACCGCGCCGCTGATCAGCAACACGCCCGCCACCATCACGGACCCCGATCTGCTCGTGGCCGAGCTGGAGGCGGTGCGGCAGCGCGGGTACGCGGTCGACGACGAGGAGAACGAGCCGAACGTGCGCTGCGTCGGAGCGGTGGTGCACGACGCGGCGGGGACGGCGGTGGGCGCGGTCAGCGTGGCGGGACTGACGCTCAATCTGGACGAGAACGACGTGCCGCTGCTCGGCCCGCTGGTGGTGGCCGCCGCCGCCCGGGTCTCCGCGGCGCTGGGGAGGAACGTATGACAGCCGGCCGAATTCTGGCCAGGGCCCGCGACAAGGGCGAGTTCTCGGGCGCGGCCTGGGCCTACGGCACGTCCGCGGGGCCGGTCGGGCGAGACACGCTCGGCACGCTGCGCTGGGACGGCGCCCCGGTGGGCGACGACACGCTGTGGGACCTCGCCTCGCTCACCAAGCCGATCGTCGGGCTCGCGGTGATGGCGCTGGTGGAGTCGGGCGAGCTCACCCTGGACGACACCGTCGAGTCCCACCTGCCCGGTTACGCCGGCACGGACAAGGCCGGGATCACCGTCTTCGAGCTGCTCACCCACACCTCGCGCATCCCCGGCCAGCAGCCGCTCTACCGCCGCTGCCCCACCCGGGAGGACCTGCTCGACGCGCTCGTCGGCCTGCCGCTGCGCGAGCGGCCGGGCGTCGAGTACAGCTCCCAGGGTTTCATGATCCTCGGCCTGGTCGCGGAGAGCGCCGCCGGGGTCCCGCTCGACCAGCTCGTACGCGAGCGCGTCACCACTCCCCTGGGCGTGGACGACACCCGTTTCCTGCTTCCCGAGCACGACCGGGCCCGGGCGGCGGCCACCGAGGACTGCCCGTGGCGGGGCCGCATCGTGCAGGGCACCGTGCACGACGAGAACGCCGAGGTGCTCGGCGGCGTCGCCGGGCACGCGGGCATGTTCGGCACCCTGGACGACCTGGCCAGGCTGGGCCAGGCGCTGTGCAGGGGCGGCGACGGCGTCATCGCGCCGCGCACGCTGGCCGTCATGACCGGCGCCAGGACCGGGGGCCGGGCGCTGGCCTGGCAGGGCCACGAACCCCACCTGAGCAGCGGCGGTGACCTGCTCACCGCGTCGGCGTACGGGCACGACGGGTTCACGGGGACGAGCCTGTGGGTGGATCCCGAGCTGGACTTCTACGCCGTGCTGCTGACCAACCGCGTGCACCCGAGCCGGGCGTCGGTCGGGATGGCCCGCATCCGCCGCACGTTCCACAACGCCGCCGTCACAAGGACCCTGGCATGATCCCCGCAGCCCTCGACACGCCCCTGCGCGTGCTCGGAGCACCGGCCTCCGCCGGCGCGACCGGCCGCCTGACGCTGGTGAACGGCCGTGCCCGCCTGACCTGGGCGGGGCGGGGAGAGGAGGCGTCCGCGCCACGCGCATCGCACCTCGGAGGCGAGCTCTGCGTCGGTCCCGGCTGGGTGGACCTGCACGCCCACGTCTACGACGCGATGACGCAGATCAGCGTGCCGCCCGACCGGGCCGGCCTGGACGCGGGCGTGCACGTGCTCGCCGACGCGGGCAGCGCGGGACAGGCCACCGTCGACGGTCTCGTCCGCTACGTCATCCCGGCGGCCAGGACGCAGGTGCGCGCCTGGCTCAACATCGGCTCCCACGGCCTGGTCCACCTGCGCGAGACCGCCGACCCGGCGTTCATCGACGTGGACGCCACGCTCGCCGCCATCGACCGGCACCGCGACGTCGTGTGCGGGGTGAAGGTGCGCTCCAGCGGCGCGATCGTCGGCGCGATGGGCCTGCAGCCGCTCCAGCTCGGCCGCCTGGTGGCCAGGGAGGCGGGGCTGCCGCTGCTGGTGCACGTGGGCGAGGCCCCGCCGCTGATCGGCGACGTGCTCGACCTCCTGGACGCCGGAGACGTCGTCACCCACTGCTACCACGGCAAGACCGGTGCCCCGTGGCTCGCCGGCGGCGCCCCGGCCCCGGCCCTGGCCCGGGCCCTCGATCGCGGCGTGCTGCTGGACGTGGGGCACGGCGCGGCCAGCTTCAGCTTCGGCGTGGCCACCCGCGCGCTGGCGGCCGGATTCCCGCCGCACACGATCAGCACCGACCTCCACGTACGCAACATCGCCGGCCCGGTGCACGACCTGGCCACCACGCTCACCAAGCTGCTGCACTGCGGCATGGGGCTGGAGCGGGCGATCGAGGCGGTCACGGCCACGCCACGCCGGATCCTGCGCATGGACCAGCCCTGGCTCGGCGACGACGGCACCATCCGCCACGCCACGATCTTCCGCCTGGCCGGCGCCGCTCCCCCGGGCCGCGCCTACGTGGACGCGCGCGGCGCCACCGCGTTCCCGGACCGCCACGTGATCCCGGTCGCCACCGTCAGGGAGGGTGTCCTGGCCGAGCTGTGACCACGACCATGGTCAGGGGGGTGCCGTTACGGCGGCCCGCCACGTGCGGGTCAGCGGGCCTCACCCTGGAGGCCCTCAGCGAGGTGCGGCGGCAGGCGTGCCGCCGGCACCGCCGTACCGAAAAGATCTTCGCGAACCGGAGACGGGCACGCGCGCGCCTGGCGCCGCCGCGACTCCAGGAACCGGTCGCGAGGAACCGCGCGGGCAGCTCGCTTCTAGAGACCGGGCGCGGGGAACTGCGCGGTGAGCTCGCTCACCTCGTGGTGGACGCGCGTGATGACGTCGTCGGCGTCGCCCTTGGCGAGGGCGGTGACGACCTCGTCCATCCAGGCGCCGATCTGGCGCATCTCCGCCTCACCCATGCCGCGCGAGGTGACCGACGGCGTGCCGATGCGGATGCCCGACGGGTCGAACGGCTTGCGCGTGTCGAACGGCACCGTGTTGTAGTTGGTCTCCAGGCCCGCGCGGTCGAGCGCCTGCGCGGCCGGCTTGCCGCCGATGCCCTTGGGCGTGAGGTCGAGCAGGATCAGGTGGTTGTCGGTGCCGCCGGAGACGAGGTCGAACCCGCGCGAGGCGAGCTCGTCGGCCAGGGTCTTGGCGTTGGCGACGACCTGGTGGGCGTAGTCGCGGAAGGCCGGCTGGGCGGCCTCGTGCAGCGCGACGGCGATGGCGGCCGTGGTGTGGTTGTGCGGGCCGCCCTGCAGGCCGGGGAAGACGGCCTTGTTGAGCGCCTTGGCGTGCTCTTCGGAGTCGGCCATGAGCATGGCGCCGCGCGGGCCGCGCAGCGTCTTGTGCGTGGTCGTGGAGATCACGTCGGCGTGGCCCGCCGGCGACGGGTGCGCGCCGCCCGCGACCAGGCCCGCGATGTGGGCGATGTCGGCGGCCAGCACGGCGCCGACCTCACGGGCGATCGAGGCGAAACCCTCGAAGTCGATCGTGCGCGGGATCGCGGTGCCGCCGCAGAAGATGAGCTTCGGACGGTGCTCCAGGGCGAGCTGCCGCACCTCGTCGAGGTCGATGCGGCCGGTGTCCTTGCGCACGCCGTAGCGGACCGGGTTGAACCACTTGCCGGTGGCCGAGACGGACCAGCCGTGGGTGAGGTGGCCGCCGAACGGCAGGCCCATGCCCATCACGGTGTCGCCGGGCTGCAGGAACGCCATGTAGACGGCGAGGTTGGCGGGCGAGCCGGAGTAGGGCTGGACGTTGGCGTGGCCGACGCCGAAGACCGCCTTGGCGCGCTCGATGGCAAGGGTCTCGATCTGGTCGATGACCTGCTGGCCCTCGTAGTAGCGCTTGCCCGCGTAGCCTTCGCTGTATTTGTTCGTCAGGACGGTGCCGGTGGCCTCGAGCACGGCCTTGGACACGTAGTTTTCGGACGCGATGAGCTTGACGGTGTCGGCCTGCCGCCGCTCCTCCGCCTGGATGAGCTCGGCGAGCTGCGGGTCGACGCTAGAGAGAGAACTCATGATTCTCCTGTCATCGTTGACAATCTGCGAAGACCCAGGCGCACGGCCTCCGCTCCTTTCGCTCCCCGGTGGTCGTTCCCACCCAATGCGCCAGTCGCGTCTCGTCCTAGACGATAGCGGATGCGACGGGCTCTCACTTCTGCGTGATCTGCACGTTCCTGAACCCGGTCACGGGTGGCCGGACGGCGGATCACGCGTTGTTCGTACGGCCCATGCCCGGCCAGAGCCGGTCGACCTCGGCGTTCAGGATGGCGCCGATGAGCACGGCCAGCGCGGTGATGTACAACCACAGCAGCAGGGCGATGGGCGCGGCCAGGGAGCCGTAGACGGAGACGGGCGAGAACCACGCGGCCAGCACGGCCCTCAGCACCGCCGCGCAGACGATCCACAGGAACAACGCCAGGATGGCGCCGGGCAGCTCGCGGTACCACTTCGTGCGCACCGGGACGCTCACGTGGTAGAGCACGGTCAGGAACAACACCGAGCCGACGATCACGACCGGCCAGTAGAGCACGTCGATGAGGATGCCGTATTCGCCGGGCAGCGTGTCTCTCAGCAGCGTGGGGCCGACGACCAGGATCGGCATGACGATGATGCCGATGACCAGGCCGATGACGTAGAGGCCGAACGACATCAGCCTGGTGCGGATGATGCCGCGCTCCTCGCCCAGCCCGTAGGCGACGGAGATGAGGTCGACGTAGACGTAGAGGGCCCTGGAGCCGGACCACAAGGACAGCAGGAAACCCAGCGAGATGATCGACACCTTGCCGGCGTCGTCGCTGAGCACGTCGGTGATGAGCGGGTTGACGACCTTGGTGACGGCGTCGTCGGTGAACAGCAGGCCCGCCTGCGCGATCACCCAGGCCCTGACCTGGCCGACCACTCCTGCCCCCAGCCAGGTGCTGAGCTTGCCGATGACGCCGATCAGGCCCAGCACGAAAGGCGGCAGCGACAGCAGCGCGAAGAACGCCGCCTCACCCGCGAGGCCGGTCACCCGGTAGTTGACCCCGGCGTTGGTCGAAGCACGGACGATCGCCCACGACTTGGTGTCGAGCACCCAGCTCAGCCTGGCCCGGGCGTTGGAGGCGAGCCCCCTCTTCGGCCGGGAAGGCGCTTCGGTGGACGTCATGGCACCCAACGGTATTCGCAGTTACTCTTCGGCACAGCCTAGCCAATGGTCACTGCCCATCAGCCCGCCGCCCTACCAGAGTGCCTGGTCGAAACCGTGGTGGCGGTTGCCCCCATTAGACGCCGCGCACCCCGCCCGTGGCTAGTCGTTGTCGACGATGCGCGCGCCCAGCGGGAGGAGGGAGACGGGGATCAGCTTGATGTTCGCCACGCCCATCGGGATGCCGATGATGGAGATGAACAGCGGGATCGAGGTGATGACGTGGCCGATGGCCAGCCAGATCCCGGCGACCACGCACCAGATGATGTTGCCGAGCAACGAGAACACCCCCGCGCCGGGGTCGCGCACGACGGTCCTGCCGAACGGCCACAGCGCGTACGCGGCGATCCTGAACGAGGCGATGCCGAACGGAATCGTGATGATCAGGATGCAGCAGATGATCCCGGCCAGCGCGTAGCCCATGGCCAGCCAGATTCCGGCGAACACGAGCCAGATGACGTTCAGGATTGTGCGCATGCTCACAGCATGTCACTGGTCCTGCCGTTCGCGTCATCCGGCATCGACCCTGAGATCACCCCGAGACGGGCGCGCGGCCCCTTCCCGGAGGCCCCGCGAACGCCTGCGCGATCTCCATCCATTCCCTCGCCGGGCTCCCCGCCGTCTCCAGCGCGGTGTCCGACAGGTGGATGCGCTGGGTGACGGCCAGGCAGAAGTCGAGCACCGGCCCGCGTACGACGCTCTCCGCGTCACCCGGGCCCGCCGTCCACATGGTGCCGTCCGGCATGGTGAGCTCCGCGCGCACCGGCTCGGCGGGCAGGGGAAGGCCGCGTACGGCGAAGCTGTACGGCCTGGCCATGAAGCCGATCGAGGCCACGTGCCTGAGCCGGGCCGTGGGCGGCCTGGTGACGCCGAGCGCGTCTGCCACGTCCTGGCCGTGGGCCCACGTCTCCATCAGCCGCGCGGTGACGAACGAGGCCGCCGACATGTCGGGCCCGTACCACGGCACCCTGTCGCGGGCGCCGAGCGTGGTGAACGCCTCGATGCTGCGGGCCCGCGCCGTACGGAACCAGGCGAGCAGGCCGGCGGGCGTCCTCCCGCGCGCCTGCCGCACCAGATCGTCGACCCATCCGTCGACCGCGCCAAGACCCGCGAGCGCGGCGCGGTGGCCGTCGGGGTCGGTGACCGCCCGGGCGGCCGCGTCGTCGAACCAGGCCAGATGGCTCACCTGGTCGCGGATCGCCCATCCCTCGGCGGGTGTGGGGCGTTCCCAGTCGTCGTCGCGCAGGGGCCGCAGCAGCGCCTCGAAGGACGCGGTCTCGGCACGCAGATCGTCGAGCAACTCGGCCATGAGGTCCACGCGCGCCAGCCTAACCGGAACAACCTTCTAGGAGAATAATGCAGGTGTGATCTGCGAGAGCTGCAAGGACAAGCGCCACGACGACTGCCGCGGCGGCTCGTGGTGCGACTGCCAGCACCAGACCGCGGAGCAGGCCAAGGAGTCGGAGCTGGACTGGCCGCGCCAGGGCTGAACGATCCCACACTCTGGACCCCTTCTTGGACATCCCGGACGGCCGGGGTATCTTCGTTGTATGCCAGCGGACCCCATGCTTGTCGGTCGACGCCACGTCGACCTGCTGCGTGTCCGCAGTGCCATCTGTTGCGACGCCCGCTAACCGCCATCTTTCTTTTTGCCGCTGAGCGCGTCGCATCCCCTCCTGCACCCCTGCCCTCGATGACGAGGCGGGAGGACCATAGCGCGCGCCCATGATCCGAAGGACGCGCAATGAGCACTCCTGCCAGCCGCACTCCCGCCAGTCGCCATCACCGGCGCCCGCGCGGCGAAGGCCAGTGGGCTCTCGGTTACCGCGAGCCGCTCAACAAGAACGAAGAGAACAAGAAGAACGACGACGGCCTCAACGTCCGCCAGCGCATCATCGACATCTACTCCAAGCGGGGCTTCGACTCCATCGACCCGGCCGACCTGCGCGGCCGCATGCGCTGGTACGGCCTCTACACCCAGCGCAGGCCCGGCATCGACGGCGGCAAGACGGCGATCCTCGAGCCCGAGGAGCTCGACGACCGCTACTTCATGATGCGCGTGCGCATCGACGGCGGGCAGCTCGACCTGGCCCAGCTGCGCACGATCGCCGACATCGCCAACGAATATGCCCGCGGCACCGCCGACCTGACCGACCGCCAGAACATCCAGCTCCACTGGATCGAGATCGAGTCGGTGCCGGACATCTGGGAGCGCCTGGAGGCGGTGGGCCTGTCCACCACGGAGGCCTGCGGCGACACCCCGCGCGTGATCCTCGGGTGCCCGCTGGCCGGCATCGACACCGACGAGGTGCTGGACGCCACGGAGCAGATCCGTGAGCTGAAGGAGCGCGTCATCGGCAACCCGGCCTACTCCAACCTGCCGCGCAAGTTCAAGACGGCGCTGAGCGGCTGCCCCGCCCACTGCACGGTCCACGAGATCAACGACGTGGCGTTCGTCGGGGTGGTCAACGAGCGCGGCGAGGCCGGCTACGACCTGTGGGTCGGCGGCGGCCTGTCGACCAACCCGATGCTGGCCAAGCGGCTGGGCGTGTTCGTCCGGCCCGACCAGGTGGGCGACGTGCACGAGGGCGTCACCGGGATCTTCCGCGACTACGGCTACCGGCGGCTGCGGCACAGGGCGAGGCTCAAGTTCCTGGTCAACGACTGGGGCGTGGAGAAGTTCCGTGCGGTGCTGGAGCAGGAATACCTCAAGGAGCCGCTGCCCGACGGGCCCGCCCCCGAGCCGCCCCGCGGCAGCCGGCGCGACCACGTCGGCGTCTTCCCGCAGCAGGACGGCGACTTCTACGTCGGCTTCGCCCCCAAGGTGGGCCGGGTCGACGGCGACAAGCTCCATCAGATCGCCGACATCGCCGAGCGGCACGGCTCCGGCCGGGTCCGCACGACGATCGAGCAGAAGATGGTCGTCCTCGACGTCGCACCTGACCAGGTCGACTCGCTCGTGGCCGAGCTGGAGGCCGCCGACCTGCGGGTCAGGCCGTCCACGTTCCGCCGCCAGACGATGGCCTGCACCGGCATCGAGTTCTGCAAGCTGGCCATCGTCGAGACCAAGTCGGCGGCCGCCGGCCTGATCGACGAGCTGGAGCGCCGGCTGCCGTCGTTCGACGAGCCGCTGACCATCAACGTCAACGGCTGCCCCAACGCGTGCGCCCGCACCCAGACCGCCGACATCGGCCTGAAGGGCCAGCTCGTGGTCGACGAGAACGGCGAGCAGGTCGAGGGCTTCCAGATCCACCTGGGCGGCTCGCTGGGCGTCAACTCCGGCTTCGGCCGCAAGGTCAGAGGACTGAAGACCACCGCCAAGGCGCTGCCCGACTACGTCGCGCGGGTCGTGTCCCACTACGACGACCAGAAGAAGGAAGGCGAGTCGTTCGCCGACTGGGTGCAGCGCGCGGACGAGGCCGACCTGAAATGACCACACGAGCGGTTCCCTTCCACTGCCCGTACTGCGGCGACGAGGACCTCGAACCCTACGAGGGCGAACTCGACGACGCCGGGCACGGCACGGGCGGCAGCTGGTACTGCCGCGCCTGCGCTCGTGCTTTCAAGCTGAAGTTTCTCGGGATCGGAGTGAGGATATGACGCTGGTCGACCTCGAGGTCGTCTTCAGAGATCAACGTGGCACGCTCGACCTGCCGGACATCGTCGAGTCCGCCGCGACCGCTCTGGAGGGCGCCCCTGCGCGCGAGATCATCCGTTGGGCGGCGGCGACCTTCGGCGAGCGTTTGTGCCTGACCTCCTCCATGAGCGACGCGCTGCTCATCGATCTGGTGAGCCGGGTCAAACCCGGCGTTGACGTGTTGTTCATCGACACCGGCTACCACTTCGCCGAGACGATCGGCACGCGGGACGCCGTGCGGCAGGTCTATGACGTCAACGTGATCGACATCAAGCCGTCGCGGACGGTCGACGAGCAGGATCGCGACCTCGGCCCGCGCCTGTTCGGCCGCAACCCCGACCTCTGCTGCTACCTGCGCAAGGTGGAGCCGCTCAACCGGGCGCTGGAGCCGTACCTCGCGTGGATCTCCGGCATCCGCCGCGACGAGTCGCCGAGCCGGACGAACACCAGGGTCGTCGAGTGGGACGCCAAGCGGCAGATGGTCAAGGTCAATCCGATCGCCGCCTGGACGCAGGATGACGTCGACAACTACATCGCCGACAACGGGGTGCTGATCAACCCGTTGCACTACGACAACTACCCCTCGATCGGCTGCGCCCCCTGCACGCGGCAGGTCGCGGATGGTGACGATCCGCGCAGCGGTCGCTGGGCGGGCCTGGGGAAGGTCGAATGCGGCATTCACCTGTGATCCCCGACAGGGGCCCCGTCCCGTTGGCAGGCGGGGCGGCCCCCGGCCGCGTGCCACTGGTGGCGGTGGCGCACGGGTCACGCGACCCGCGCGCCGCCGCCACCGTGGCCGCGCTGCTCGACCGGGTGCGCCTGGAACGCCCCGACGTGCCCGTACGCGTGGCCTATCTCGACCACTGCGCCCCCACGCTCGGGCAGGCGCTGGCCGGGCTCGACGAGGCCGTGGTGCTGCCGCTGCTGCTCACCGAGGCGTACCACAGCCGGGTCGATCTGCCCGCGGCGCTCAACGAGGTCAGGGCGCGCCATCCGCGCCTGCGCGTGCACTACGGCACCACGCTCGGGCCGCACCCGCTGCTGCCGGCCGCGCTGGAGCGGCGGCTGGCCGGGGCGGGCGTGCCCGCGGGCGACCCGGACACGGCGGTGGTGCTGGTGTCGGCCGGTTCCAGCGACGCCAGGGCCAACGCGGTGGTCTCGGAGATGGCCCGGCGGTGGCGGCGCTCCGGCTGGTGGTCGGTGTCGGCCGCCTACGCCTCCGCGGCGGATCCGTCGCCTGCCGAGGCGGTCTCCGCGCTGCTGCGCTCCGGCGCGCCGCGGGTGGCCGTCGCCCCCTATCTGCTGGCTCCCGGCTACTTCGCCGACAAGGTACGGCAGGCCACGCTGGAGGCCGGCGCCGAGGTCGTGGCCGACGTGCTCGGGCCCGCTCCCGAACTGGCCGGCGTGCTGCTGGAGCGGTACGAAGCGGCCCAGCGGCGGCCGGTGCCCGTCGCCGGCTGAGAGCTCACCGCCCCGTCGCGCCCCGGCTGAGGCGGTGGTGAGGCGGCGGGGCCGGCGGCTCTCGAGGTCGCGGTCCCGGGGGGTGGGTTCAGTAACCGCGGCGGAGGTCGCGGTTCATGTCGCGCACCTGCCGGTTCAGCTCGCGGGTTTCCTCGCGCACCTGCCGGTTCAGCTCGCGGGTGTCGTGGCGGAGCTGCCTGCCCAGCTCGCGCCAGTCCTCTCCGTGCAACATCCGCCAGTGCTCCCGCCAGGCCGACAGCTTGCGCTTGATCGGCTTCGCGCGCGAGTCGCCGACCACCTTGACGTCGCCCATCACGGCGTACGCCTGCACGCGCACGACGGGCACGTTCGCTCCCTGGGCGCCCTCCAGGACGTCCACCTTCTTGTCGCCCATGATGGCCACGCCGTCGAGGTCCACGTTCACCCCGTCGGGCACGATGATCTTCACGTCGCCCATCACGGAGACGGCCATGATGTCGACCGAGTTGGTCCGCACCTCCGCCTCGCGCAGGTCGAGCACGACGTCCCCCATCACGGCGACCGCGCCGAGCTCCTGGTCGATCCGCCAGGTGCCGCGCCGCTTGGAGTCGCCCATGATGCCCACGAACCAGCGCCGCTTGCGTCCTGAGGCGGCGGGCGGCGCGGGGGCGGGCGCGCCGCCGGTGGGGAGGTCCTGGGTGAGCAGGGTCAGCTCGGCTTGCGTGGTCGCGGTGTACGCGGCCTCCGTGCGGTCGGTCAGCTCGGCGAGCGTGAGCCTGCCCTCCACCGAGGCGACACGGAGTTGTTCGACGACGGCCTCACGCTCGGCGTCCGACGCACGGACCTCACCCGGATCAGTCATACTCGCAACATATCGCGTCTTGTCCGGCATCGCGCTGTCCGGGAGGAAACTGTCTCGCCTCTGACCATGCACGTCGCCCTGGAGTCTGAACCTCCGGAGGCCGGGACGCGTACCACGCCATGACACGGGGCCCTGGCATGGTCCGGGGCGCGGCCGGACCAGGCTAGGGTCCCTGTCATGCATGAGGAACAGCTCTACCGCGCGGCGTTGAACGGCGATTCCGAGACCGTGGGCAAGCTGCTGGCCGGCGGCGCCGACCCCAACACGCCCAGCGAGGGCGAGGAGGCGGGCCTGCCGCTGTGCGCGGCCGCGGCCTGGGACCGCACCGAGGTGGCCACGACGCTGCTGGCGGCCGGGGCCGAGGTCGACGGCAGGGAGGCCGGCGGCTGGACGGCGCTGCTGTGGGCCGCCGCCAACGGGCACGCCGCCACCGCCAGGGTGCTGATCGAGGCCGGCGCCGAGGTCGACGCGACCAACGACGACGGCGACACCCCGCTGTCGCTGGCCGCCAGGCGCGGCGCGCTGGGTGTGGTGCAGGTGCTGCTGGGGGCGGACGCCGACGCCGAGAAGTACGACGGCGACGGCGACACGCCGCTCGACATCGCGGCCGACTGGGTGGGCGTGCACCTGGAAAGCGCCCTGCTCGACCAGATCGAGCAGGAGGGCTGGGAGCACACCGTGACCCGCCGGCACACCAAGGACGGCACCGAACTGGTCACCGTGACCGGCCGCTCGCCCGACGGCACGCAGACGGAACAGGTGCAGGCGCAGCGCGGCCACGCGGCCGTCGCGACCCTGCTGGAGGGGGCGACGGGCGTCCACGAGCCGGTCGAGCGGCTCGTGGCGCGGGCCGTCGCGCACCGCGACCTCGACGAGGACGCCGAGACGTGGTGGATCGTCGCCGACTCGCTGGCCAAGCGCGGTGACGAGGAGACCTACGAGGCGCTGTCCCGGCTGTGCGTGAGCGAGGACGCCAGGGAGCGGGAGTTCGGCGTGGACGCCATCGCCCAGCTCGGCGTCACCGAGGACGAGAAGCCCTACGCCGACAGGACGCTGCCGCTGCTGGCGAAGATGGTCACCACGGAGGGCAACCCGCAGGTGCTGCGCTCGGTCCTGGCCGCGCTCGGCCATCAGGGCGATCCGAGGGCGCTGCCGTACGTGCTGGACATCCTCGGGCGTCCCGGGCACGCGCGGACGATGACCGACGCGATCGCGCTGGCCGACGTGCTGCCGCCGGACCACCAGGAGGGTCTCGCGCTGCTCATCGAGATGACCCAGGACGACGACCCGGACATCCGCGACTGGGCCACGGCCGGGCTCGCGGGCCTGCCGGCCGACACGCCCGTCATCCGGGAGGCGCTGGCGGCCCGGCTCACCGACACGAACCTGCGTGCGGTGGCCGAGGCCACGCGCGGGCTCGCGACCCGCGGCGACGAGCGGGCGGCGCAGGGGGCGGAGCGGGTGCTGGCCGAGAGCGACGACGAATACGCCAGAGACCTCGTCACCGAGCCGCCGGCGGCCGGGTGAGCGCGGTCAGTCGCCGTTGAGCACGCGGGTCACCCATTCCAGGGTCCCCGTGCTCAAAGCCTCCTCCGCCAGGCGTTTGCCCGTCGTGGTCTTGATCGCGGCGAGCGAGCTGTCGATCCAGCCCTGCACGTTCTGATGCCCCTGCTCCCGATATTCGACCGCCTGGATGAGGCACTCCAGCTTGTCGGCGTCGCGTGCGCAGACGGCCTCGAGGCTCGCCTTCTCCTCATACTCGGCGACCGCGTCGCCCACCATGTCCGCCACCTCCGCGGACACGCCCCGCACCTGGTCGGCGGTGACGTCCTCGTTGGAGGCCGCCTTGAGGTAGCGCTTGCCGATGTAGGGGATGTCGGTGATGCGGGTCTCCTGCGTGTCATGGAACAGGCTCATGAACGCGGCCCGCTCCGGATTCGCGCCCTCCAGTTTGGCGATCATGCCCGCGATGACGGCGGCGCGGAACGAGTGCTCGGCGATGCTCTCGGGGTCGCGTACGCCCGCGACCAGCCACCCGGTCCTCTTGTAGCGCTTGAGCAGCCCGAACTCGTACAGCAGCCCGGCCAGGCCCGTCACGTCTCCCATCACGTCGTCAGTCATGTGGCCCCCTCTCGTCGTGCGCGGCGGGCCCGGTCGGCCAGCAGGTCTGGACCGCAGCCGCCCGCCAAGGATTAATCAGGATGATGGAGTTCGACCAGATTCGCAACAACCTTTGGCCATATTTCACTCCGCGCCCGCATTATCCGGCACTTCCATCGGATAAATAGACGAATGCCACGGCCGGCTGGCCGGCCGCGGCATTCGTCCTTTCCTTCGGGGGCGGTGACGATACCGCCCACCGCGGGCGCTACTGGTCGACCGGCCACCAGTCGAAGAAGTCGAACGCGCCCTCGTTGTCGTCGTGGCGCGGCCAGTGCGTCTTCGTAGGCGTCGGGGCCGGCGTGGCCGTGGGCGTGGGCGTCACCACGACGATGCGCGGCCGGACCGGCCGGTGGTCATGGTGGCGCTTGTGACGGAACTTGCGGTGGTGGAAGTGATCGTCGTGGTGGTGGTGATGGCGACCGCCCCACCAGGGGCCTTTGGGCCAGCGGTTGCAGTGACGCTTGCAGCCGAGCACCGGCTTCTCTCCGGCGGCGACCCCGAACGCGGCCGGGACGACGGCAACGCCTGCGCTCGCGCCGGCGATCCCCTGGCTCGCAGGAAGGAGCATGACGCTGGCGGCCGCGCCGGCCAGAGCCACCGACATGATGCGCCTTTTTCTCGGCGCGCGCGGTTGCCGACTTTCTGTATTCTCGTGCATTCTTTTCCGTCCATGGGTAGATCGACCCAGAAAATCCGGCACCCATCATGATCGAGTGTCCGGACAGAGGCAGACTTACCCAGGAACGGAATCTCGTTTAACCCCATGAACCCAAACAACGCGTCAAATCAAAGGACTCCGGAGGAGGGGTCGTTCAACAAGGTTTTCGCCGTTGTTTGCCCGCCAGTGGGCATGGCACGAGGATGATCTCCTGGGGCCCGGGCCGCCTCCGCCGCGACGAGCCCGGCTACGGGCCGGACAGAGCAGGGGCGGCGGTCAGGACGTCCCTGGCCAGGGCGAGGTCACCGCCCAGCTCCGCCGGGAAGGCGGCCGGGTCTCCCCTTCCGCCGAGCAGGAAGCAGAACGCCACCACGTCCGCCGTGATGCTGACGTCGGGAGTGCCCGGGATCGTCTCCTCCGCGCCCAGGGGGATGCGCCACTCGCCGCCGCCGTCGCCCGTCAAGGAGAGGTGCAGGGTGTGTCCCGCGCCGCCGTCCATTCCCGAGAGGAGCATCGTCCAGGGCAGCAGGCGGGCGCACAGGTCGGCGGTCGGGTGGATGTGCTCCGCGATCGGGTCGGGCAGGCGGACCCTGGCCGTCGCCGCGGCGTCGGCGGTGTGGATCCACGTCTCCAGGCTCCGGCCGAGGATGTGGTCGCCCAGTCCTATCTCCAGGCCGTCGAGGGTGGCCGCCGTCGCGGGATCCAGACCCGTCAGGTGGCGGCAGAGCGCGTCCGCCTGGGCGCGCCAGTCCCTGCGCGTCTGCTCGGGGCTGCGTGACCGCTCGTACGCCTGCAGATCTCGTGTACGGGCCAGCGAGTCGGTCGTGCCGATGGGCGGTCCGAGCACGGGAGCGCCGACGGAGGCGGCCAGCAGGCCGTCCTTGGCGGCCAGGTGGGCGACGAGCTCCTGCAGGGTCCAGCCCTCGACGATCACGCGCGACCAGTCGTCGCCGGCCGCCTCGGCCAGCAGGGCGTCCATGGCGGCGACCCGGCCCGCGTACGGCTCCGCCCAGGCGGCGGTGGGCGCCGCGGGTCTGCGCCGGGCCCTCGCGCCGGCCAGGAGTTGGGGACGCAACGAGTGGGCCGGCACCGCCGGGTCCGCCATCAGCGCGTCCAGGTAAAGACGCTCGACGGGGTCCATCACACCTCTTCCTCCGCCAGCGCGTCCGCCAGGCGCCGTAACGCCAGCCGGATGCGCGATTTCGCCGTGCCCTCGGGCATGCCGAGTTCCTCGCCGACCTGCCGGTAGGTCCTGCCGCCGAAATAGGCGAGCTCGAGTGCCTCCCGCAGGCTGCCGGGTAACGACGTCACGGCCTGCCGCACCCGCTCGGCCTCGTCGGCGGCGAGCACGGTGTCCTCCGGCCTGGCGGGCTCGCGTTCGAACAACCGCGGCCCCAGCGCCGAGACCCGGCGCCGTTCCTCCGCGCGCACGTGATCGACCGCGCGCCGGTGCGCGATCGTGGCCAGCCAGGCGCGCAGGGGCCCGCGCTCCGGATCGTAGGCCAGCGGACGTTCCCAGAAGACCAGGAACACCTCCTGCGTGATGTCCTCGGCGATCACCCGATCCCTGGTGACCCGGAGGGAGAGACCGAAGATCAGCGAGGAGAGCCGGTCGTAGATCTCCCCCAGAGCGGACTCGTCGCCGCCGACCACCCGCTGGTGCAGCACGCGGTCGTCGTACGGTGCCTCCACTGGCACCACACTCCCGTTAAATCCGGACCAAGGCGGCATGTGCGCCGCGACCCGAGCATGTCACTATTCGTGGGAAATGTAGAGCTGGATGACGAGCGAATGTCCCTCGTGCCGGTGCGCGCCTCCTCGGGGCTCGATCCGGCGCGCGATAGCTTCGGAGGTCCACGACGGAGGGAGCACCACCATGGCCACCACGCGCACCGCCACCACCCAGTGGAAGGGCGCTCTGCTCGACGGCTCGGGCAGCGTCTCGCTCGACTCATCGGGCGCCGGCACCTTCGAGGTCTCCTGGCCGTCCAGGGCCGAGGCGGCGGGCGGCAAGACGTCTCCCGAGGAGCTCATCGCGGCCGCCCACTCGTCGTGCTTCTCGATGGCGCTCTCCCACGGGCTGGCCGGCGCCGGCACGCCCCCCGCGTCGCTGCAGACCAGCGCCGACGTGACGTTCCAGCCCGGCGAGGGCATCACGGGCATCGTGCTCACGGTGAAGGGGCACGTCCCCGGCATCACGGCCGAGCAGTTCCAGCAGGCCGCCGAGACGGCCAAGGCCGGCTGCCCGGTCAGCAAGGCCCTGGCGGGCACCACGATCTCGCTCAACGCCGAGCTGCTCTAGCCTCCGCCTCGGGTAGGCCGGCGGCGCCCACGCGTGCGCGGCCGGCCCGGTACGAAGGGCGATCGGCTCAGTGCGAGACCAAGGCCGCTTCAACGTGCGACAATCAGTTCACATGCGCGAGGTCTGGCCGGGCGAGCCCTATCCACTCGGCGCCACCTGGGACGGCGTTGGCACCAGCTTTTCGGTGTTCTCAGAGGTCGCCGACAGGGTCGAGCTATGCCTTTTTCACGACGACGGCACCGAGGAGCGGGTCGACCTGCCCGAGGTCGACGGGTTCGTCTGGCATGGCTACCTGCCGGGCGTCCAGCCGGGGCAGCGCTACGGCTACCGCGTGCACGGGCCGTACGAACCGTCGCAGGGCCACCGGTGCAACCCCGCCAAGCTGCTGCTCGACCCCTACGCCAAGGCCATCGACGGCGAGCTGACCTGGAACCAGGCGCTGTTCCCCTACTACTTCACCGATCCCTCCCGGCGCAACACCGAGGACAGCGGCCCCTACCTCCCGAAGAACGTCGTGATCAACCCGTTCTTCGAGTGGGGCAATGACCGGCCGCCGCGCACGCCGTACCACCAGACCGTGATCTACGAAGCCCACGTGCGGGGGCTCACCATGCGGCACCCCGGCGTGCCGCCGGACCTGCGGGGCACGTACGCGGCCGTGGGGCATCCGGCGATCATCGAGCACCTGCTGTCGATCGGGGTGACGGCGGTCGAGCTGATGCCCGTGCACCACTACATCCCCGAGCACTTCCTGGTGGCGCGCGGGCTGACGAACTACTGGGGCTACAACACCATGGCCTACCTCGCGCCGCACGGCCGCTACTCCGGCGGCGGCACGCGGGGGGAGCAGGTGCTGGAGTTCAAGGCGATGGTGCGGGCGCTGCACGAGGCGGGCATCGAGGTCATCCTCGACGTGGTCTACAACCACACCGCCGAGGGCGACCACATGGGCCCCACCCTGGGGTTCAGGGGCATCGACAACGCCGCCTACTACCGGCTGCACGACGGTGACCGGCGCTACTACCTCGACTACACCGGCTGCGGAAACTCCCTCAACGTGCGCTCGCCGCACGCCCTGCAGCTGATCATGGACTCCCTGCGCTACTGGGTGCTGGAGATGCACGTCGACGGGTTCCGCTTCGACCTGGCCTCCGCGCTGGCCAGGGAGCTGCACGACGTCGACCGGCTGAGCGCGTTCTTCGACCTGATCCAGCAGGATCCGGTGATCTCGCAGGTCAAGCTGATCGCCGAGCCGTGGGACGTGGGGCCGGGGGGCTACCAGGTCGGGAACTTCCCGCCGCTGTGGACGGAGTGGAACGGCAAATACCGCGACATCGTGCGGGATTTCTGGAGGGGCACACATTCCGCGCTGCCGGAGTTCGCCTCCCGGCTGACCGGCTCCGCCGACCTCTACGAGTCCTCCGGCCGCCGCCCGGTCGCCTCGATCAACTTCGTCACCTGCCACGACGGCTTCACCCTCACCGACCTGGTCTCGTACGACCACAAGCACAACGCCGACAACGGCGAGGACAACCGCGACGGCACCAACGACAACCGCTCGTGGAACTGCGGGGCGGAGGGTCCGGTCGAGGATCCGGAGATCGTCACGCTCCGCCGCCGCCAGCGGCGCAACTTCCTGGCCACCCTGTTCCTGTCGCAGGGCGTGCCGATGTTGTCCCACGGCGACGAGATCGGCCGCACCCAGCGCGGCAACAACAACGCCTACTGCCAGGACAACGAGCTGGCCTGGGTCGACTGGTCGATGCTGCAGACCGAACACGAGCTGCTCGACTTCGTCAGGGCGCTGTCCAAGCTGCGCCGCGAGCACCCGGTCTTCCAGCGCCGCAGGTTCTTCCACGGCCGCCACCCCGACAACGGCAAGCGCGACCTGGTCTGGCTCACCCCCGGCGGCCGCGAGATGACGGCGGGCGACTGGCACATCAGCTACGCCAAGTCGCTGATGGTCTATCTCAACGGGGAGGCGATCACCGAGCCCGGGCCGCGCGGCGAGCGGATCGTGGACGACTCGTTCCTGCTGCTGATCAACGCCCACCACGAGAACATGTCGTTCACGCTGCCCGGCGAGGAGTTCGGCGGCGGATGGCTGCCGGTGCTCGACACCAACCACGACACGGTGGAGGACGCGTTCGCCGACGAGTGGCGGGCCGGCGACCTGGTGGCGGTCACGGCACGCTCGCTCCAGGTGCTCCGCCAGCCGCGCCGGCACGCCTGACGAGGGCGGAAACCTGCGTGAGCCGATTGTCGGTGGGGTGTGCCAAGGTAGAGGAGTGCGGCGCATCTATCCCGACATACAGGACAACCCGGACATCGCGCAGGCGTACGCCTACCCCGGCGACCGGCCGTGGCTGCGCGTCAACATGGTCGCCAGCGCCGACGGCGCGGCCTGGCTGAAGGGCCGCTCACGGGGGTTGTCGAGCAAGGGCGACCGGCGAATCTTCCAGACCCTGCGCGGGCTGGCCGACGTGATCGTCGCGGGCGCCGCCACCGTCCGCACCGAGGGCTACGGCCCGGTGCCGCCGCGCGACTGGTGGGCCGAGCTCCGCGAGGGCCGGCCCGAGGTGCCGCCGATCGCCGTCATCACCCGCGGCCTCGGCTTCGACCTCGACGCCGAGTTGTTCACCGACGCGCCCAGCCGGACGATCGTGATCACCTGCGAGGCCGCGCCCCGCGAGCGGCGCAAGGCCGCGGCCCGGCACTGCGACCTCGTCGTCGCCGGCGACGACGAGGTCGACCTGCCGCTGGCCATGGCCGAGCTGCACCAGCGCGGCCTGACCAGGGTCCTGTGCGAGGGCGGCCCCCGCGTCAACGCCCAGCTCTCGGCCTGCCGGCTGATCGACGAGCTGTGCCTGTCGATCAGCCCGATGCTGGTCGGGGGCGGCGCGGCCCGCATACTCAACGGCGAGCCCGCGGAGGTTTCCCTCGATCTCAGCCAGGTGCTGGAGGAGGAGGGCGTCCTCTTCTGCACATACACAGGGAGCACTGATGAGCGAGCCCACTGAGCCGACCACCGGGCCGACCACCGGGCCGACCACCGGGCCGACCACCGGGCCGACCACCGGGCCGACCGCCGGCGCCGTCGCGGCCGAGGAGCCGGAGCCGGTGCCCAACCTGCCGGTGCGCCCGCCGGTGCCGCCGATGCTGGCCAAGCCGGTCAAGACCATGCCGAAGCAGGACGGCACGCTGTTCTACGAGCCGAAGTGGGACGGCTTCCGCTGCATCATCTTCCGCGACGGCGACGAGGTCTATCTGGGCAGCCGCAAGGAGCGGCCGTTCACCCGCTATTTTCCCGAGCTGGTCGAGGCGGCCAGGGCCGAGCTGCCCGACCGGTGCGTGGTCGACGGCGAGATCGTCCTGCCGATGGGCTCCCAGCTCGACTTCGACGCGTTGCAGCAGCGCATCCATCCCGCCAAGTCGCGGGTGACGATGTTGTCGGAGCGCACGCCGGCCCAGTTCGTCGCGTTCGATCTGCTGGCGCTGGGTGACGAGTCGCTGATGGAGGCGCCGTTCTCCGAGCGCCGCGCCCGGCTGGAGGGCCTCTTCCCCGCGAAGGGCGGGTCGATCCGGCTGACCCCGGTCACGACGAGCGAGGAGCAGGCGCACGAGTGGTTCGAGACGTTCGAGGGAGCGGGTCTCGACGGCATCATCGTCAAGCCGGGTGACCAGCCCTACATCCCCGACAAGCGCACGATGTTCAAGGTCAAGCACGAGCGCACGGCCGACGTCGTCATCTGCGGCTACCGCGAGCACAAGTCGGGGCCGATCGTGGGCTCGCTGCTGCTCGGCCTCTACGCCGCCGACGGCCGGCTGCACCACGTGGGCGTGGCGGCGTCGTTCCCCATGGCGCGCAGGGCCGAGCTGGTCGAGGAGCTCAAACCGTACATCGCGGAGCTGAGCGAGCATCCGTGGGGCCACTGGGCCGAGCAGGCGGCGGCCAACGCCGGCCAGCCGGCCGCCGGGCCCGCGACGGGCGGGCAGCGGGTGCCCGGCGCGGTGTCGCGGTGGAACGCCAAGAAGGATTTGTCCTTCATCCCGTTGCGGCCGGAGCTGGTGATCGAGGTGGCCTACGACCAGATGGAGGGCGACCGGTTCCGGCACACCGCGCAGTGGCGGCGGTGGCGGCCCGATCGCACGCCCGATTCGTGCACGTACGAGCAGCTTGAGCGTCCAGTTAGTTACAACCTTGACGATATCCTTGCCCGATAATCGACTATCCCGTTATATCTCGATACATGACTACTGGCGATGAGCTGAAGGCAGCCGTTTCCGCCCGCCGCGATCTCGGGCCTGACTTCGAAGACGCCGTCGTGGAGTCGTTCCTCGACAAGATGGGCCAGGAGATCGACCGGCGGGTGGACGATCGCCTGGCCGCGTCGCCGCAGGGCCGGCAGCCGGCCGCCGCTTCGGGACCCAGCGACGCGCAGCGGCTGGCCCTGGCGATCGTCTCGCTCAGCCTGGGCACGCTGCTCACCCTCGTGTTCGTGCTGACCGGAGACTCCGGCGGGTCCTATCTGATCCCGGTCTGGCTCGGCATCATCATCGTGAACGCGATCTTCAACGGCTCCCGGAAGAAGGGCTAGGCCAGCCAGATGAGCCCGGCGAACCTGCCGCCGGGCGCCTCCCGGCGGTGGGAATAGAGCTCCTCCGACTCGATCGTGCAGCGCGCGTCATGGCGCACGTCCGCCACCCCCGCCGCCCGCAGCTGGGCCTCGATCCCGGCGCGCAGGTCGAGCGCGGGTGTCTGCCACGACGTCGTCGACCACGTCTGCGGCACCTTCCCCGCCACCCGCTCGCGCAGCTCGGCCGGCACCTCGTAGCAGCGGCCGCAGGCGCCGGGCCCGATCAGCGCGACCATTCGCGCCGGGTCGGCGCCCTTGCCCGCCATCGCCTCCACCAGGGCGGTCGCGATGCCCGCCTCGGTGCCCGGGCGTCCCGAATGCGCGGCGCCGACCATCCGCGCCGCCAGGTCGGCCACCAGCACCGCCGGGCAGTCGGCCCCGAGCGAGGCCAGCGCCAGCCCCGGCTCGGTGGTGAACACGCCGTCGAGCGCGGGCGGCTCGTCGCCGAACGGCTCGCTCACGAAGGCCACGTCGGCGCTGTGGACCTGGCGCATGTAGACCACGGCGCGCACCTGCAGCTCTGCCGCCAGGGCCGCGCGGTTGGCCCGCACGGCCGCCGGATCGTCGCCGACCATGCCACCGAGATTGCGCGAACCGTAGGGCGGGGCACTGACCCCTCCGTGCCGATCGGTGACGGCGACATGCACTCCAGGGGCCAGCAGCATGCCTCGATCTTAGAGCCTGTCCGAAGCGGCACCGTCGCGAGATCTGAACGCCGGCTGCTACGAATTGCACCCTCAACCGACCTCACATCAGGCCCTCGACCCGCGATTTCCCGAAGCCCATCAAGAGCGCTTCTGCGGGCTCCGAACGGGCTTGAGCGCTGCGTATAGATCGTTGGAACCATACGGCCGGGCCGCACGTCTGTCCGACCATGGACCCGAAGCCATGGCGCCCGCTCCCTGAAGTGCCCTCTCGCTGCCCCGGCCGGCTCGGCCGGCGACCTCCAGCCCGTGCCGCCATCGACATTCCGCCGCAGGCCGGAACATGTTGGATCAGTAAGTGGCCGCCCGGGCCTCGCATGAAGAATTCGGCATGAGGCGTCTCGTACTCTGGCTGGCAGTGATCTGTCTCGGCGGCTTCTGCGTCGTGCTCGCCGTACAGACCGGGCCTGAGAAAGATCCGGATCCGCGGCCGACGGTACGGCCGGCGGCAGGGCTGCCCGCCTTGCCGGCCACAAGGGCGCCGCGCATCGACTACGCGGTGTTGTACGACCCGAAAGTCATCCGGGAACCCGCGGCCGCGCATCATTCCTGGCGGGTGGGGAGCAGCTCCGGCAAGGCTTGGCGGATCGAGGACGCGCTCGGCTTCGTGCCCAAGGACGGCGAGCAGGCGGTCTCGCCTCTCGCCATCAGCGACGACGGTCGACATCTGGCCTATATCAGGCGTTCCGACCATGCCCTGGTGGTCAGAGATCTTGCCAGCGGAGCCACCGAACAGGTATCCACCAGGGTGTACCGGCCCGGTGACAGCTCGTGGGATGTCGAGCTCGCCTTCCATGGGGAGGGCGAGCTGCTGTTCGTGTGGAACGCCGATCGCGGGCGCGAGCTGATCGATCTGTCGTCGAAGCGGCGTCTCCGTGTCGGCGCAGAGTTCGCCAGCGATCTTCTGGACGCGCGCGCCGACGGCGGTCGTGTCATCGTGATGTCGGACAGGGGCGAGGAACTACGGGTCCGCGAGAACTGGAAATCTCCCTCCACCGTGGCCCACCGTGCAGGTGATGCCGAGGACGGCACCAACCCCGTGGTCCTGGGCGATGAGGCAGTGAGCGTTGTCCGGCTGGGTGATGGGGGAAAGCTGCGTTACCGGCTGAAGAGGGTGGATCTTCGGCGCTCCGTCCCCAAGGTCACGTTCGCCGATCTCGCGCTGCCGTACGACCTGGAGACCGTTCAGGCCGTCCGCCCCCTGGGTCGCGACAGCGTGCTGCTCCGCGCCGAGCGGAGCCGGACCTGGCCCGATCACGGCTACCCACCTGGACCGTGCGACTGGGAGGAGTTCTACGTCGTCAACCTGAAGACTGGGGCCATCAGGTGGGCCGATTACCGGGCGGCCGAGATCTGGGGAACGGAAGGAAAGCACGTCAAGAGGCAGGCCTATGCACGGGACTTCGTGCCCAAGCCGATCGCAGAACGTCCCGTACCAGCCCGGGACCGCGAGCGTTGCCTCTGATCCGGCGTCGGCGCATCGGTACGCGCATCGGCGACCGCCTGCCGCAGACGCTCCACCGCCTCCCGGCCGACCCGTCCGGTCGCGCCGAGCACCCAGATCTCATCCGTCATGTTCGCCCCCACAGTCATGACATGTCGTGTCATCACTGGAATGTGCCGCATGGGTCGATGGCAGCCGGGTGCGCGAGAACGGCTCGAGCAGGCCGCGCTCGATCTCTTCCTCGATCAGGGCTCCACCGGGACCACCGTGCCGCAGATCACGGCGCGGCCCGGGCTCACGACCCGTACGTTCTTCCGGCACTTCGCCGACAAGCGTGAAGTGCTGTTCGCCCGCGAGGAGTCGGTGCCCGAGCGGGTGGCCCGCCTCATGGCCGAGACCCCGCCGTCGCTCGGCCCGATGGAACTGATCACCGACGGCCTGGCCCCCGCCACGGCCGAGATCTTCGAGGGTCGCAGCCTCGACTACCTGCTACGCCGTCGGGCCGCGATCGACGCCGAACCCGCCCTGCATGAACGCGAGCTGCGCAAGTTCTCGCTGATGTCGGAGGCCCTGGAGCAGGGTATCCGCGACTGCGGCGCCGACGTCCTGACCGCCCGGCTGGCGGCCGAGATCGCCGTGACCACGTTCCGGATAGCGGTGACCCGCACGGCAGGTGAGCTACGGTGGCAGGGATTCCGGCACGGCGCACCGGCCGCCCGTCCGTGGAGCTGCCGGTCACATGGACCCGCGGACAGACCAGGGCGGCACCGGCCGGCGCGGAGCTACGCGGGAGGAGACCCCGATGACCAGCCTTGCCGACCTGCACGCGCTGATGGCCAGGCTCGGGCACCCGGTGGTGCAGGCCGCCGTCCCCTCGGCGTCCCGGTTCGCCGACGGCGCCCCCTACCGGTTCGAGATCCCCAGCGTCGAGGGGCCCGAGGTGCTGGAGGCGGTCGTCGCCGAGGCCGACAGGCTCGGCGTGCCGGTCGCCAGGACCTCGCAGGGCAGCGGCGTGATGATGCTGACCGACGCCGAGATCGCGCGGATGGCGCGGATCGGCGCCGAGCGCGGCATGGAGGTGAACCTGTTCCTCGGCCCGAGGGCCGCCTGGGACACGGGCGGGCAGGCCAAGGCGACGCAGGCCGTGGGCGCGGCGGCGCGCGGGAACGCCATGGTGGCGGCGTGCGTGGCCGACGCCCTGCGGGCCTGCTCGCTGGGCATCCGCAGCCTGCTCGTCGGCGACCTGGGCGTGCTGGAGGTGCTGCGGGAGCTCAAGGAGGACGGCACGCTGCCGGCCGGCCTGGTGCTGAAGACGTCCGTGCTGATGCCGCTCACGAACGCGCCCACCGCGGCGGTCTACGAGCGCCTGGGCGCGACCACGGTCAACGTCGGCACGGACCTGACCGTGCCCCACCTGGCCGAGATCAGGGCCGCCACCCGGCTGCCGATCGACCTCTACCTGGAGGTGCCCGACGACCAGGGCGGGTTCGTGCGCTTCTACGAGGCGGTCGAGATCGTCCGCGCCGCGGCCCCGGTCTACCTCAAGATGGGGCTGCGGAACGCACCCAACATCTACCCGTCGGGCGGGCACCTCGGCGTGGTGCCGAAAGAGCTGGGCCGCGAGCGGGTGCGCCGGGCGGCGCTGGTGCGGCGGCTGATCGAGCAGCTCGACCCCGAGCTGCGGCGGCCGGCCGGCGGGCCCGCGGCCGACCTGGGCGTGCCGGTGATCTGAGCGCCCCGAGCGGCGCGTCTTGAGCCGGTGGTCGTGCGGCGGGGGTTCAGGCGAACCGGTGGACCGTGAGCGGGCCGCCGCCCCAGCGGCCGATCGCCTCCTCGTCGGCGAAGGCCAGCACGCGCATCATGTTGCCGCCGTCGCTGAGCTCCACGTTGCGGCGCAGCCGCCGGCGCAGGTCCTCCGGCAGGGCGGTGGTGCCCGCCTCGATCGTGTCGCCGTAGTGCGGGGCGAAGGCGACGCCCGCGAAGCCGGTGCGGCGCAGCAGCGTGGGCACGGTCTCGGAGGAGTAGAACATCAGGTGGTTCTTGGTGAAGCCGCTCCACCCGTTCCCGTACGCCTTGAGCAGCAGCGACCGGGCGTTCACGGTCAGGATGAGCAGCACCCCGCCGGGCGCGAGCAGGCCGCGGAACTTCGTGAAGTCGTCCAGCGGCCTGGGCAGGTGCGCGAGCACCGACCAGAGGGTGATCACGTCGAACCCGCCCGCGGCGATCTCCGGCACGTCCTCGGGCGCGCCGTGGAAGGTCTTCGCCTTGCTCAGCCGCTCGTTCGCCTGGGCGACGGACTCGGGCGACAGGTCCACCCCGAAGGCCTCGAACCCGCGCTGCTCGGCCAGTTCGAGGAACAGGCCGACCCCCGAGCCGAAGTCGAGCAGCCGCCGCTCCTTGCCCTCGTCGAAGACCGGCGAGAACGCCTTCATGGTCAGGTCGTAGCGGCGCTGCCGGTTGGCGGCGTACTTGCCGGTCAGGAACGAGTTGTAGCCGGTGGCGTACAGGTCGCCGAGACGTTCGGGGCGGACGTTCGGGTTGCGGTAGAGGAAGCCGCAGGAGGGGCAGCGGACGACGTGGTAGCGCCAGCCGTTGCCGCCGGTGGGCTCGAAGAGCGGCTGCTGGCGGGACTCCCCGCACATCATGCAGGCCAGGAATTCCTCGATCTCGCCCAGCGGCCTGCTGCGCTCATAGTCGGCCAGCGGCATGATCGGCGCGTTCCTGATCAGCCGCTTCCACTGCACCTCCCTGATCAGCCGCTCCCCCGGCCGGACGTAGACCCGCTGGCCCCAGGGAACGCGGTTGTACCGTTTGCCGTACATCAGCCGGCCCAGCAATGTTTTTGTCATCTCCACCACCCTGCGGGCGTTCTGCCCTCACGGAGACGACCTGATGCGTCCAGTTTCGAGCGCTTTACGTGATCTTTGGCGTACGTGCCTTCAGCCCGTCGCGCTGGCCTCCCTATCCAAGCAAGCATATGCTTGGGCGCGTGGCTGACTATCGGAATCTCATCGGGGGCGAGCTGGTAGCCGCGACCCGGACGATCGACTCGGTCAACCCGGCCACCGGCGAGGTGTGGGCCCGCGTCCCGGCCGGCGGCGCCGCCGAGGCGCAGGCCGCCGTGGCGGCGGCCACGCAGGCGTTCCCCGCCTGGTCGAGCCTGCCCGCGGCGGCCAGGGCGCACGTCCTGCGCAAGGTCTCCGAGCTGTTCGGCCGCCATGCCGGAGAACTGGCCCGGCTGGAGACCCGCGACAACGGCAGGATCCTGCGCGACACCCTCAAACGGGATCTGCCGGGCATGGCGTACCTGTGGCAGCTCGCCGCCGGGCAGTGCCTCGACGCGGTCAAGGGTGACACCGTCCTGCTCGGCCCCGACGCGCTCGGGCTGACCCGGCGCGAACCCTACGGCGTGGTGGTCTGCATCATCCCGTGGAACTCCCCCATCTCGACCTTCTCGGCCAAGGCCGCCTACGCGCTGGCCGCCGGCAACACGGTGATCGTCAAACCCGCGGAGCAGGCGAGCGCGTCCGTGCTGCGACTCGGCGAGCTGCTCGCGGACGTGTTCCCGCCCGGCGTGCTGAACATCGTCAGCGGCCTGGGCGAGGACGTCGGAGACGCCCTGGTGCGCCACCGCGGCGTCGGCAAGGTCAGCCTCACCGGATCGACCGCCACCGGCCAGGCGATCACGCGCGCCTCCGCCGACGCGCTGAAGCCGATGACGTTCGAGCTGGGCGGCAAGTCGCCCAACATCGTCTTCCCCGACGCCGACCTGGACGCGGCCGCCCAGGGCGTGACCGTGAACTCCGTGTACACCGGCAACGCCGGCCAGGTGTGCGTGGCCGGCTCGCGCATCCTTCTCCACCACTCGGTCTGGGACGAGATGCTCGCCCGGATCAAGCACATCTGCGCGGGCCTCGTCCTGGACGACCCGCTCGACCTGCGGACCACGATGGGGCCGATCGTCTCCGCCGGCCAGTACGAGCGCGTGACGTCATACCTCGAGCTGGCCGAGAAGGAGGGCGCCGAACGCGTCTTCGGCGGCCGCACCGGCGCCGACGTGGTGCCCCATCTGCCCGGCGGCTACTGGGTCGAGCCCACCCTCTACACGACCGCGGACAACGCGCTGCGCGTCTGCCAGGAGGAGATCTTCGGGCCGGTGGCGGTGGCCATCCCGTTCGGGTCGGACGAGGAGGCGCTGGCCGTCGCGAACGACTCACCGTACGGGCTGGCGGCCGGCGTGTGGACGCGCGACCTCGGCCGCGCGCACCGCTTCGTGCGCGATCTGCGCAGCGGCACGGTGTGGGTGAACACCTTCCGCCAGATGCCGCCGGGGCTCCCGTTCGGCGGCGTGAAGGACAGCGGGTACGGCCACGACTCGGTGCTCGAGTTCACCCGCGAGAAGGCGGCCATTATCCAGATCTAGTCGGATAGATTTACCTCCCATGAGCGAGGGGATCAAGGAAGAATCCGGGCTGTCGGAGGCGGCCGCCCAGTCGCGCGCGTCGGTGCTGCGCAGCCGCGCGGAGTCGTACATCGCCCTGTCGCGGCACGACGCAGCGATCGCGGACCTGACCGAGGCGATCACGCTGGTGCCGGACAACGCCCGCGCCTGGCGGCTGCGCGGCGAGAGCCACCGCGTCATCGAACGGTACGACGCCGCGCTGGAGGACTTCGACGAGGCGCTGAAGCTGGAGCCGGACAGCGCGTACGCCCTGGGCTCGCGCGGCCAGACCTACGCCGCGCTCGACCGCCTGGACGACGCCATGGCCGACTTCGAGCACGCGCTCACCCTCTCCCCCGGCTCGTTGTGGATCCTGGAGGCGAAGGCGGACGCCCTGGTGGGCCTGGACCGGATCGACGAGGCCCTGGCCGAGCACGCGAAGATCATCGCCTTGGACGAGGACCTGGCCTACTCCTGGGTGGCCCGCGGCGACCTGTACCAGCGGATCAACCTGTACGCCGAGGCCATCGACGACTACACGAAGGCCCTGGAGGCCGACCCCGAGTACGTGCGCGCGCTGAGCCGGAGGGGCGAGGCGTACCGCATGACCGACCGGTACGACGAGGCGCTGGCCGATCTCAACCGCGCGCTGGAGCTGGACCCGGAGAACGACCGCGCCTACGGCAGCCGGGGTGCCGTGCTGAGCGAGATGGGCGACGACGAGGCGGCGCTGAAGGACCTGAACCGGGCGATCGAGCTGGACGCCGGCTACATCTGGGCGTACCGGGTGCGGGGCGAGATCCTGCAGGAGCTGGACCGCCACGAGGAGGCGGTGGCCGACTTCTCCCAGGCCCTGCACCTGGAGTTCGGCGACTGAGCCGGGCGGCGGCTGCGGCGACCGAGCCGGTCAGCGCGGGTCGCGGCGCAGGGGATGGCCGGGCGGCACCTGCACCAGCACGATGCGGTGGCCGTCGGGATCGGCGATCCACGTCTCGATGAGCCCCCACGGCTCGGTGCGGGCCTCGCGCAGGACGGTCACTCCCGCCCGCCGCAGCCGCTCCTCCTCGGCCGCCACGTCGCGCACCTGCAACCAGAGCGACACCCCCGCGCCCGTGCCGCCGCCGCTGCCCGACAGTTCCAGGAATCCCTGGCCGAGGAAGAAGACCACACCCGGATGGTCGGGCGGGCCGAACTCGCGGTAGACGGCCAGCCCGAGCGTCTCGGCGTAGAAACGGCGGCTACGGTCGAGATCGTTCGGCCGCAGCAGGATCCGGCTGCTCAGCACCTCCATGCCCGGCCCCTACCCGTCCCACCTCCGGAGCACCCTGACCTCGGCCCCACCGTCACGGGCCGGCAGAAAGCGGGCCTCCGTACGGACGAGGTACGGAGGCCCTGGTCGCGGACCCGTCAGAGGGCCAGCAGGGCGCTGACCGGCAGGCGGGTGTCGTACAGCGGGCGGATGGCGATGCGCAGCAGCGCCAGCGCGTTGTCGTCGCCCGCGATGCGGTTGGCGCTGAGCTCGCCGCAGGACTGGCAGTGATGGATGATCAGCCACTCCCCGTCCTGGCGGACGCTGACGCTCAGCGCCGCCATCCGGCCCCGGCTGGCGGCCCGCCTGTCGCCGGGGATCCGGTGGTCGACGTGCAGCGAGGGTAACGGTCGTGGCCCGGCGGCCGCGAATGGTTTTCGCCGGCCGAATAACGTTCTAGATTCGTGCGCATGGGCATCGGGCTGACCGAGGAACACCAGGCACTCGCCGACTCCGTACGAGGGTTCGCCGGGCGGTCCTCCGGCCACGCCGCGCTGGCCGGTCAGGGCCTGCTGGGCCTGCACCTGCCCGAGGAGGCGGGCGGACAGGGGTACGGGCTGCTGGAGTCGTGCGTCGCCCTCGAAGCGCTGGGCGAACAACGCGTCACCGGCGCCTACCTGCCGACGGTCGTGGTGTCGGCGGCGCTCGCCTGGGCGGGCGCCGGCGGTCACGGCGAAGGACGGGACCTGCTCCGGGGACTCGCCGACGGCTCCTCGACCGCCGCCGTCGTGCCGGCCGCGGGGCCGGCCGCCGGCAGTGGCCTTCTCGCGCTGGGGCCGGCGACGGCCGATCTCTTCCTCGTCCCGGTCGGCGGGGGCGCATGGGCGGTGCTGGACCGCGCCGGCGTCGTCGCCGAGCCCGTGGACGGCGTGGACCTCGACAGGGAGCTCTGTTCCGTCACCGTGCGGGCCGCACCCACCGGCCGTACGGTGGACGGCCCGATCCCCTCCGCCCTGACGGCGAACGACCGGGCTACGGGCCGTTCCATGCCCGCGGACCGGATGGCCGCCGGGTGGGTGCTGGACGGCGTACCGGTACGGGAGATCGCGGCCGTGCTGCTCGGAGCCGACGCGTGCGGCGTCGCCGCGTGGGCGGTCACGACGGCGGCCGAGCACGCCAAGGTGCGCGAGCAGTTCGGGCGGCCCATCGGGCAGTTCCAAGGAGTCAAACACCGGGTGGCCGCCGCCCTGGTGGCTCTGGAGCAGGCCCGCGCCGCCGTATGGGATGCGGCCAGAGCCATGGACGACGCCCGAACCATGAAGTGCGCGGCCCGCAGTGACACCAACCGCGACGACGCCAGCAGGGCCGACGCGGGCCGGGACGGTGGGGTGCATGCCCTTGCGGCCGAGGTCAGGCTGGCGGTCGGGGTGGCGGCCGTGCTCGGGCCGGATGCGGCGGTGCGGTGCACGGCGGACACGATCCAGGTGCTGGGCGGCATCGGCTACACCTTCGAGCACGACGCGCACCGCTACTACCGCCGAGCCCTGTCCGGCCGGATGCTGGCGGGAGATCCCGGGCCGTGGGCCGAGGAGGTGGCCGGGCTCGCGGTGCCGGGGACACGTCGCCGGATGGAGCCGGACCTGCCAGAGGAGGCCGCCGCCGTGAGGGACACCATCAGGGCGCAGGCCCGGTCGCTGCGCGCGGCGAGCCCGGCGGAACGGCGCGACCGGCTCGCGCGGGAAGGCTGGATCATGCCGTACCTCCCCCGGCCGTGCGTGTTCGTACCGGACGACCATGTCGTCGGCGAGGTGGACGCGGGCTGGCGGGTGGCCCGCGACACGCTCTCCCACGAACGCGTCGCGCTCGGCGACTCGTGGGGCCCGGGTTCCCAGCACACCGACATGGCCGAGCTCATCACGAGGTCGCCCCCGCTCCGGCAGTCGCAGCGGGAGCGGGCGGGCCGGCTGTGGGCGGAGGGCCAGGCCATCTCGGCTCTCGGCCTGCGCGCCACCCTCCACAAGTTGTCCGCCGCCGACCACGACCGGGCCGGATCAAGCCGCCGCGTGCCCGGCGGGGATCCGGGGACCGCGTCCAGCGTGCGCAAGCTCCTCGGCATGCGGCACGCGCAGGCGATCTCGGAGTTCTGCTGGTCGCTGGCCCCCGCGGACCGCCACTGGAACCGCATGATCCTCACCACCCGCGCGTTCACGATCGGCGGCGGCACGACGGAGGTGCAGCTCAACATCATCGCCGAACGCGCGCTCGGCCTGCCGCGCGACCCATGATCAGCTTCCGGGATAGTACGGCGCCGCCAGGTGCGCGTACACGATCGTGTTGTCCTCATAGCTGCGCGCCCGCCGGTCGAACGCCCCGCCACAGGTCACCAGCCGCAACCCCGGGTAGGAGAGCCTGGCGTAGACCTTCTTCGCGGGGAAGCGGCGCTTCGGGGTGTGCTCGACCTTGTCGACGACGAAGACGGCCACCGAGCGGTCGGCTCGCAGCACCTGCACCTGGTCACCGCGCTTGACCTTCTTCAGGCTCGCGAAGACGGCGGGGCCGGTCCTGGTGTCCAGGTGGCCGGTGATCACGGCCGCGCCGCGCTGGCCGGGGACGGGCCCGTAGCGGTACCAGCCGGCCTGGTTCGGCGGGTCGAACGGCGGGTTCTCGATGGCCCCGCCGGCGTCCAGGCCCAGCTCCATGAGCGGGGCGGCCACGCCGATGGACGGGATGTAGACGGCCGTGGGCCGGGCGGCCCGCATGGGCTCGGCCACCTCGGACAGCGGCACGTCCTTGAGGAGCACGCCGCTGGTCGGTGCCGGCGACTCGTGACGTACGGCGGCGGGCTCCGGCCGGCCGCCCACGATGCCGCTGAGCCCGAGCCCGATCAGCAGCACTCCGGCCAGCGACACGACCGTCGCGACCAGCACGATCGTCCGCTGTCCCGGCGCGCTGCCCCCCGCGGGTCCGGCCACCCTAGGCGACACCCCTGCGGCGCCGGATGGCGAGCCCGGCGAGCCCGGCTCCGGCCAGCAGCGCCGTCCCGCCCAGGGCGAACGGCCACACCGGCCCGCCCGGCGCGAGCGCGCCGCCACCGGTCTCCGGATGCCCCTCCGGAACCCGGTGCTCGTGTTCGGCGGCCGGACGCCAGGGGTCGCCGGACTCCACCGTTCCCGGCCAGGAATCGGCCGGTTTCGGCTCGTGCGACCAGGACTCCTCGGACTCGTGCTCGTCCGGCGCCGGCTCGGGCACGGGATCGCCGGAGGGCTCGTCGCAGAGGATCGGCAGCGGAAGGAGGCAGGTGGGCAGGTCGACCGGCAGCAGATCGTCGGACGAGGCGGAGGCGGAGGCAGGGCTGAGGCCTGCTGCCAGGCTCGCGCCCGCGATCGCGAAGGCGGCCATCGCGCCGGCCACGAGACGTCGCGCTCTTGCCATGTGAAGGCTCCAAGATCGGTTGGACGTCCCCCGATGCACAAGAGAGCCTTGCGAACTATTAGATCGGGAGTCAAGTTATGTGATCGAAGTGAAACCGACCGGACACGGAGGGTTTGGGATCTTTCTGAGGTGGCAGGAGAAAAGGCCGTAAAGGGGACGAAGGTCAGGGGTGAGCCGCCGTGAAGGGCAGCCTGCAGTTCATCGGCAACGCGACCGTGCTGATCCGCTACAACGGCTTCACGCTGCTGACGGATCCCAACTTCCTGCACCGGGGACAGCTCGCCTACCTCGGCTACGGTCTGGTCTCGCGCCGCCTCGCCGACCCCGCCGTCGAGATCGAGGATGTGCCGCCGCTCGACGCGGTGGTGCTGTCCCACATGCACGGCGACCACTGGGACCGGGTGGCACGCAAGGGCCTGGACAAGGCGACGCCGATCATCACGACGACCGCGGCGGCCGGTCGGCTGGGCCGCGGCGGCTTCCGCGCGAGCGTGGGGCTGGAGCCGTGGCAGCAGCACGAGCTACACGGCCCCGGCGGCCTGGTGAAGATCACCGCTCTGCCGGCGAAACACGCACCTGGCCCGGCCGAGGCGCTGCTGCCGCCGGTGATCGGCACGATGCTGGAGTTCTGCAACCGGGACGAGCGGGTGGAGCTGACCATGCACATCAGCGGCGACACCCTGCTCGACCGCCGCCTCGACGCGATCCCGCGCCGCTTCCCCGACATCGACCTGGCCGTCGTGCACCTGGGCGGCACGAAGCTGCTCGGCACGATGCTGGTCACCATGGACGGCGAGCAGGGGGCCGCCTGGGTGGACCTGTTCCGTCCGCACACCGTCGTGCCCGTGCACTACGACGACTACACCGTGTTCAGCTCGCCGCTGGACGACTTCCGCCACCACATCGAGCAGGCCGGACTGTCCGACAAGGTCGTCTACCTGGGGAGGGGCGAGGTGCGCGAGCTGGTCCCGCACCACCTCGTACGCTGACCCGTCACGACACGCCGGCCGCGAGCCGCAGCCGGCCGTCGTTTCTCTCCCAAGAGCCGGCCGCACGGCCCGCGCGCGTGATCTATTCCTCCTTGCCGGACCTGGCCCGGCTCGGCTGCACCCGCATCGGCTCGCCCGGCATCTTCGGGTAGTTGGGCGGGTAGGGCATGTCGCCGCGGTCGTCCTGGGCGTAGAGGTCGAGCAGAGGCGCGAGGGAGTAGGCGCGGTCGTCGATGGCCGCGTGCACGTCGCCCAGCTCGGCGAAGCGGGCGGGGACCGTGCGGATGTCGAAGTCGCGCGGGTCGGCGTCGGCCAGCTCGTCCCAGGTGAGCGGCGTCGAGACGGGCGCGTGCGGCTTGGCCCTGACGGAGTAGGCGCTGGCCACCGTGCGGTCTCTGGCGTTCTGGTTGTAGTCGATGAACACCCGCTCGCCGCGCTCCTCCTTCCACCACGCCATGGTCACCAGGCCGGGATCACGCTCCTCCACGGCCCTGGCCAGGGCGATGCCGGCGTGGCGCACCTGGATGAAGTCCCAGCGCGGCTCGATGCGCACGGCGATGTGGGCGCCGCGGTTGCCCGACGTCTTGACGAACCCGACCATCCCCAGGTCGGCCAGCACCTCGCGGGTGAGGAACGCGGCCTCGCGTGCCGCGTCGAACTCCAGCCCGGGCTGCGGGTCGAGGTCGATGCGCAGCTCGTCGGGGTGTTCGGTGTCGGTGGCGCGCACCTGCCACGGGTGGAAGTCGATGGTGCCGAGGTTGGCGCAGTAGGCGATGGCGGCGACCTCGGTGACCCGCAGCGACTGCGCCGTGCGCCCGCTCGGGAACGTCACCGTCACCGGCTGGAGCCAGTCGGGATGCCGGGGCGGCATGCGCTTCTGGTAGATGGCGTCGGTCTGCACGCCGTCGGGGTGGCGCTTCAGGTTGGTGGGCCGGTCTTTGAGCGCCCGCAGCGCTCCCTCCCCGACGCTCACGTAATATTCCACCAGCTCCCGCTTGGTGGCGCCGATCCCAGGAAAATAGACCTTGTCGGGGTTGGTGACCTTGACGGTTCGCTCCCCTACCTCGAGTTCTATGTACGGCGATGCCATGCCATAAAACCTACTCCCCTCCTCCGACAAGGCGGGGTGGGCCCGTCCCGGAGCCTCCTCGGTGGCGGGACCGAGGGCTCGACGGGACGGGCCGCCAGACCGTCCGCCGCCGTTCCGGGCGCTGGCGCGCCACCCGGCCGGCCGTGGCGATCCCCCGGCGGCGCCAGCACGGGCGTGGGCTGTGCCGCTCGGCGGGATCCGCGGACGATCTCACCCCTTGGCAGGAGGCGATGAACACCCCCTTGCCGACAAAGACGCGAATTCGCACCAGAAAGGATGCTTCCCCGGTGGAGATCTCTTTTTGCCGGAAGTCGTACTCTGGAGACATGGACAAGGTCGTCAAGAGCGAGGCGGAGTGGCGGGCCCAGTTGTCCCCCGAGGAGTACCAGGTCCTCAGGGATGCCGGCACCGAGCGCCCGTTCACGGGGGAGTACGTCGACACCAAGACCGAAGGGGTCTACTCGTGCCGCGCCTGCGGCGCCGAGCTCTTCCGGTCCGACACGAAGTTCGAGTCGCACTGCGGCTGGCCGAGCTTCTTCGAACCGTCCGGTTCGGAGGCGGTGAAGCTCATCGAGGACCGCAGCCTCGGGATGGTCCGTACGGAGGTGCGCTGCGCCCGGTGCGACTCGCACCTGGGGCACGTGTTCCACGGCGAGGGCTATGCGACTCCGACCGATGATCGGTACTGCATCAACTCGATCTCCCTTACCCTTGAACCCAAGGGGTGATCGCATAACGACAGTGCGTGCCGATCGCCTACACCGGGTAGGAGAATCGTGTGCGTCTTGTCCATCTTCGCCACCGCTGGGTGACGATCGAGACCATAGGACGCGTGGTGACGCAGCGGTGCGAGCGGTGCGCCAAGACGCGGGTGCGAGTGCGCTAGACCGGCGCTGGACCGCGCCCCGCTCAGCCCGGCGCCGGGTGCGTGACCCGGCAGCTGGTGTCGGACGGCCCGAGGATGTTGGCCAGCACCGGGTTGCCGTTCTCTCCGAATTCCGCCTGCACGAAGACCACGGGACGGGCCACCCCGCGGGCGCGCAGGTAGTCGAGGCCGCGTTCGCAGAGCGTCAGTGCGGTGGCGGAGTTGCCGGCGGACTCCGGAAGATCTGTATAAATCCGCAGATATCCGCCGACCGTGCGGATGTCCTTGAGCCGCTTCAGCGCCTTGTCGCCGGCCCTCCAGCGCGTACGAAAGAACTCCGCCGCCTCGCGGTCCGTGTGCCGCGACGGCCCGTCGGCCCGGTAACCGGCGACGTCACCGGGATCGGGACCGCCCGCCAGCAGGTCATCCGGGTCGGTCGTGCCCGACACCAGCCCGCGCGCGGCCTCAGAGCTCGCGCCGGTCGCGCCCGCCTCCGGCGCCACCCCGACGCCGGTGGCCTCGGGCGGCGCGGGCCTGCGCACCTCGCGCGCCCTGGCCTGCGCACCGGCGTCCGCCTTCGCCTCCGCGCCGGCCCTGCCGGGCAGCGCCGGCGAGCCGTCCTGGCGGGCGCCGCTGCTGGGCAGGGCCGGCGCGGCTCCCGCCGCTGCGGGACGCCCGGCGGTGGTGGCGGCGGTCAGCACGCCGCCGATGGTCCCGTTGATGCCGAGCACCGCCGCGGCTCCGGCCAGCGCGACCGCACCCACCAGCAGCCCGCGCCTGCGGGTGCGGCGCCGGCCCCGCCGGCCGCGCAGCCCCCACCGGCGGGCCGCCGCCCGCCCGCGAACCCGCCGCGCGCGCCCCGCCGCATGACGACCCGCCGCATGACGACCGGTCACGCGCCGGCCGGGCCTGCCCGACTCGTCCACCCCGCCTCCCTGCCCGGACCCGTACGGGGCCCGCGGTTGGAACGTGCCATCCCCGCGCACGCCCGACGAACTAGGGATTTCCCTGATTGTGACAAGGCGGGCCGATCAAAACAGTTGGATCGCCAACTCGGGTCTTGATCTTTTGCAGCGGGACGGCGGCGCGCGTCAGGGGAGGGCGGCGACGAGCTCCTGCACCGGCTTGCGGGCGCCGGTGTAGAAGGGGATCTCGACCCGGGTGTGCCGGCGGGCCTGCGCGCCACGCAGCGTCCGCATCAGGTCGACGATCCTGTGCAGCTCGTCGGCCTCGAAGGCCAGCATCCACTCGTAGTCGTTGAGCGAGAAGCACGCCACCGTGTTGGCCCGCACGTCGGGGTAGTCGCGCGCCATCCTGCCGTGCTCGGCCAGCATCGCCCGGCGCTCGGAGTCTTCGAGGAGGTACCACTCGTAGGAGCGGACGAACGGGTAGACGCTCACGTAGGCGCGCGGCTCCTCCTCGGCGAGGAAGGCCGGGATGTGCGACTTGTTGAACTCGGCCGGCCGGTGCAGCGCCATCGCCGACCAGACGGGCCTGCTGTGCCGGCCCAGCGCGGTGCGGCGGAACCGGGCGTAGACGTCCTGGAGGTCCTCGGGCGTGGGCGCGTGCCACCAGAACATGTAGTCGGCGTCGGCCCTGAACCCCGCCACGTCGTAGACCCCCCTGGTCACGACGTCCTTCCCGGCTGCCTGGTCGAGCAGCTCGGTGACCTCCCGCGCAAGGCCGTCGCGGTCGCTCGGGCACGGCCCGGTCGCCTGGAAGACCGACCACATCGTGTAACGGATCACCTGGTTGAGATCGCGGGCCTTGAGCCGCGCGGCGCCCTCTGTCATGGTGTTCATTCTCCTCGTAGCGACAGGTGGTCCAGAATCTGGGAGGCCGCCGTACGCGCGGCGCCGATGCACGCGGGGATGCCGATGCCGTCGTAGGCCGCGCCGCACACGGCCAGCCCCGGCTGCCCGGCCACCGCGGAACGCACCTTGGCCACCCGGTCGAGGTGGCCCACGTTGTACTGCGGCAGCGCCCCGCCCCAGCGCGCCACCCGGCTGTCCACGGGCAGCCCGCGCACGCCCATCACCTCGCCCATCTCGGCCATGGCCAGCGACACCAGCTCGGTGTCCTCGCGGTGGAGCAGGTGCTCCTCGCCGATCCTGCCGATCGAGCAGCGCAGGATCACCAGGTCTCTGGCCAGGTGAGGCCACTTCACCGAGCTGAACGTGACCGCCTTGACCGGCCGGCCCTCCACCGGCGGCACCAGGTAGCCGCTGACGGCGGGCGGCTCGGGGAAGGCGTCGACCGGGTAGGCGAGTGTGACGACGGCCATGCTGGCGTAGTCGATCCTGGCCAGCTCGGTCGCCGCCTTCGGCGCCTCGTCCTTGAGCAGCCGACTCGCGGCGGGCCCCGGCACGGCCACGATCACCGCGTCCGCCTCGATGGTCTCGGGCCTCGGCACGGGGCCCGTCACGAGCCGCCAGCCGTGCTCGGTCCTGTGCAGCTCGCGGGCGGTCACACCGGTCCTGACGTCGGCGCCGGACGCCTTGGCGACCGCCTCGGGCAGGCCGCCGACGCCGTTCTTGAGCGAGGTGAAGACGGGCCCCGCGTCCTTCGGCGCGTCTTCGACGAGCTGCCGGGTCGCGGACAGCAGCGAGCGCTCAGAGCGTGCCACGGCCGCCACGCGCGGCATCGTGGCCTCCAGCGACAACATGTCGGAACGGCCCGCGTAGACGCCGCCGAGCAGCGGCTCGACCAGCCGCTCCACGACCTCCGACCCCATCCTGGCGCGGATGTAGGCGGCCACCGACACGTCGGTGCGCACCAGGGTCGGCGGCAGGATCTGGTCGAGCGGCACGCGCAGCAGCCCGCCGGGCGAGACGATGCCGGACCTCGCCAGCTCGGTCAGGTCGGACGGCACGCCCATGACCTGGCCCTTCGGCAGGTGACGGAGCGTGCCCCTGGTGTAGACGGCCGAGCGCGTCGTGCCGGGGAACACCAGCTCCTCCCCGAGCCCGACCGCCCTGGCCAGCTCGGCGCCCTCGGGCCGGCGGGCCAGCATGGCCTCCGCTCCCGCGTCGACGCTCACCCCGGCGACCTCCGAGGCGTACAGCTTGCCGCCGATGCGCGGTGAACCCTCGAGGACCGTCACCTTCACCCGCTCGCCCGCGCCCTGGCGGAGGTGCCACGCGGCGGCCAGACCGGAGATCCCGCCGCCGACCACCACCACGTGCGCCCGATTCCCTTCCACGCCTCCCGACGCTACCGCCTCACAACCTCGCCCACCCGCCCGGGTCGCCCACCCGGCGCCTCCCTCCCCCGGGCCGGAAAACCGGGCGGCCCGGACCCCCGCAACCGTCTGAGCGCCGGCACCCCGCCGCACCTCAGTGCCGCACCCCGGCGTTCCAGGGAGGGGACGCCGCGATGCCACCCTTCCGCGGTGTCAGGTCGATGCGCCGGCTTCGTGGACGAGGTCGGTCAGGCGCTTGAGCTGGTCGGGGTCGGTCGAGGGCAGGACGCCGTGGCCGAGGTTGAAGACGTGCCCCTCGGCCGCCCGGCCGCGCCGCAGCACGTCGCGGGCCCTGCGTTCGGCCACGTCCCACGGCGCCAGAAGGATGGCCGGGTCGAGGTTGCCCTGCAGCGCCTTGCCGGGGCCGACCCGGCGGGCCGCCTCGTCGAGCGGCACCCGCCAGTCGACCCCCACCACGTCGGCGCCCGCCTCGCCCAGCACGCCCAGCAGCTCGCCCGTGCCCACGCCGAAGTGGATGCGCGGCACGTCCTGGATGCCTTCGAGGATGCGCCGGGTGTGCGGCAGGACGAACTCGCGGTAGTCGTCCGGCGCCACCGCCCCCACCCAGGAGTCGAAGAGCTGCACGGCCGAGGCGCCGGCCGCGACCTGGATGCGCAGGTGTTCCAGGACGATGGCGGACAGGCGCTCCATGAGGGCGTGCCACAGCTCGGGCGCGCCGTACATCATGGCCTTGGTCTTGTCGTGGTTCTTCGACGGGCCGCCCTCGATCAGGTAGGAGCCGAGCGTGAACGGAGCGCCCGCGAAGCCGATCAGCGGCGTGCCGCCCAGCTCTCCGGTGAGCGCCTGGATGGCCTCGGTGACGTAGGGCACGTCGCCGGGCTCCAGCGGGCGCAGCGCGTCGAGGCCCTTGACGTCGCGGATCGGGTCGGCCACGACCGGGCCGACGCCCGGCTTGATGTCGAGGTCGACGCCGATGGCCTTGAGGGGGACGACGATGTCGCTGAAGAAGATGGCCGCGTCCACGCCGTAGCGGCGGACCGGCTGCATGGTGATCTCGACGATCAGCTCGGGCGTCGCGCACGCGGTGAGCATGGGCACGCCCTCGCGGACCTTGAGGTATTCCGGCAGCGAGCGCCCGGCCTGGCGCATGTACCAGACCGGGGTGTGCGGGACGGGCTGGCGGCGGCAGGCACGCAGGAAGGCTGAGTCGGCGAGGTTCACCCCACAAGCGTGCCACGCCGGGGCACCGGTCCCGCCAGCGGACGGCGTCCTGCGGCGGGCCATGCCCGCAGGCGGATCTGTGTCATGTGACGGAGGCGGACAGGTGTCCGGTGGGGAAGCGGATCCGTGTCGGGCGATGGAGGCGGAACGGTGTCCGGTGACGGATTCCGCGACGACACGAAGCGGCCGTGTCGGGAAAAACATCCATTGGAGCTAGCAAATCATGATCAGATGGCCGGATGAAGGTTTACCGGTCTGCTCGGCGTCGGTGTCCCACACGGGTCGAACACACCCCATGCCCGCCCAGAGAGCCGGTCTCGACTGAGCCAAATGTTCGCCAAGCAACCGCGCGGCATCGATTCAGCGACCACTTTCGGGACACGCCGAGCGCGTTGCGGGGAATTGTCAGCGGCTCGTGCCAACGTCGGAGCCACAACCCGAAGAAAGGCCCCGCTTCGATGACTCGTGCGATGCCCGCGTTGTGGAGTTTCCCAGAGCGCCGCAGTGAGTGTTGCCCGTCCTGTGCCGGTGTGCGCCCGTTCGAGCAGCCTCCGTGCGCCGACGGTCACGAGCAGGGCGAGTGCCCCGAGTGGGCCTGCACCGAGTGCGGCCACGCGATCCTTCTCGGCTCCGCCGAGTCCACCCGGCCCGTTCGCCTGCTTGTTACGGCAGCGGCTTGATCACCAAAGATGAGCACCCCCGTGGTCCCCTTCCGTCCGTCTTCGACCTACGCTTCGGCTATGACACTCGGTGACCAGCCACCGCCTCCCGCCGAGTTCACCCGTGCGGCGGAGAGCCTGCGGTTGTCCGAGGTCCGGCCGGAGATCGAGCTCGAGGACCTGCCCGCGCCGCAGCGGCTGGCCCCCTATTCCGCCGCCATCGGCGCCTCCGTCTACCGCGACGACGACGAACTCGCGGTCGGCCGGCTGATCCTCCTCTACGACCCCGACGGCCAGCGCGGCTGGGAGGGCCCGTTCCGCCTGGTCGCCTACGTCAGGGCCGACATGGAGCCCGAGATCACCTCCGATCCGCTGCTCGGGCCCGTGGCCTGGAGCTGGCTGACCGAGGCCCTCGACGCGCACCAGGCCGGCTATTCCGCCGCCGGCGGCACGGTGACGAGAGCCGTGTCCGAGGGGTTCGGCAACAAGGCCGACGACCCGGTCACGACCGAGCTCGAGCTGCGGGCGTCCTGGTCTCCCGCTCAGGAGGATCTCTCCGGCCATGTCGCCGCCTGGTGTGACCTCATGTGCCTGGCGGCGGGGATCCCGCCGCTCCCGCCCGACGTGGCCGCGCTGCCCCGCCGACATGACGACCAGACGTAATGCGTACTCCGACGCCGATCCGCCCGGGTACGCACCACGTTTCCCTGCCTCGCTACGCTGGAATGCGTTTCCTCTCCGGCCGTGGGTCGGAGTAGCCACGGAAAAGGTCGAATGACAGAAGAACGCACAGTCGAGCCGCTGCTCGAACCCCGCGAGGGCATCCCGCCGGTCATCGCGGACGCGCCCGGGCTGGCCACGGTCGTGGCACGGTTCGCCGCGGGAGGCGGCCCTGTCGCCGTCGACGCCGAGCGGGCCTCCGGCTACCGCTACGGCAACCGCGCCTACCTGGTGCAGCTGCGCAGGGGCGGCGCAGGCTCCGCGCTGATCGATCCGGTCGGCTGCCCCGATCTGTCCGCCCTCGACGAGGCCGTGGCCGACGCGGAGATCGTGCTGCACGCCGCCTCCCAGGACCTGCCGTGCCTCATGGAGCTGGGGTTCAGGCCGCGGCAGATGTTCGACACCGAGCTGGCCGGGCGGCTGCTCGGCTACGAGCGGGTGGGCCTCGGCACGATGGTCGAGACCGTGCTCGGGCTGCGGCTGGAGAAGGGCCACTCGGCGGCCGACTGGTCCACCAGGCCGTTGCCGGAAGACTGGCTGCGCTACGCCGCGCTCGACGTGGAGGTGCTGGTCGAGCTCCGCGACGTGCTCCACGAGCAGCTGGCGGAGAGCGGGAAGCTGGAGTGGGCGCGCGAGGAGTTCGCCGCCGTGCTCAACACTCCGCCGCCGGTGCCGCGGTCCGACCCGTGGCGCCGCACCTCGGGCATCCACAAGGTGCGCAACGTACGCGCGCTGGCCATCGTGCGCGAGTTGTGGACCATGCGCGACCGCATCGCGCGCGAGGCCGACCTGGCGCCCGGCAGGGTGCTGCCCGATGCCGCGATCGTCACCGCGGCGCTCGAAGGGCCCCGCACCAAGAAGGCATTGACCGAAATTTCGGCATTCACCGGGCGAAGCGCGCGACGGCACATGAGCGACTGGCTCGCCGCGGTGGCCAGGGCCCGCGCGCTGCCCGACAGCCAGCTCCCCCAGCCGAGCACACCCGGCGACGGGCCGCCACCGCCCAACCGCTGGGCCGACCGCGATCCGGCCGCCGCCAAGCGCCTGGCGGCGGCACGGGCGGTGGTGTCCGCGCTGGCCGACGAGTTCCACATGCCGACGGAGAACCTGCTGCAACCCGACGCCGTCCGCAGACTGACCTGGGAGCCGCCGGCCGAGATCACCGACGAGAGCGTGACCGCGCGGCTGCGCGAGCTCGGGGCTCGCGAGTGGCAGCTGTCGCTCGCCGCCCACCCCATCGCCAAGGCGCTGGCCAGGCTGGAGCCGCGCGACTAGCGCCGAGCACGGCGGCCTCCGCGCGGGGCCGCCACCCGGCGTCCGGGCCTCCTGACGGCCCGCGCCACTTGACGCCCTGGGCCGCACGGCCGTACGGTTCGGGAAAGCGCTTTCCACCGTTTGTCCTGAAGGGATCTTCATGAGCGTGCACACCATAGGCGTCGTGATGAACGGCGTCACCGGGCGAATGGGCTATCGCCAGCATTTGGTCCGTTCCGTTCTGGCCATCAACGAGCAGGGCGGCGTCACGCTCTCGGACGGCGGAAAGGTCAAGCTCAAGCCCATCCTGGTCGGACGTAATGCCGACAAACTTGCAGATATTGCAACTAAGCACGACATTTCGGATTTCACTACAGAACTGGACGCGGCCCTCGCCGACGACGGCAACCTCATCTACTTCGACGCCCAGGTCACCAGCGCCCGCGTCAAATCCGTGCTCAAGGCCATCGAGGCGGGCAAGCACATCTACGCGGAGAAGCCGACGGCCGAGTCCACGCAGGAGGCAATCGCGCTGGCCGAGGCCGCCGCGGCCAAGGGCGTCAAGAACGGCGTCGTGCAGGACAAGCTGTTCCTCCCCGGCCTGCTCAAGCTGAAGCGGCTGATCGATGGCGGCTTCTTCGGCCGGATCCTGTCGGTGCGCGGCGAGTTCGGCTACTGGGTGTTCGAGGGCGACTGGCAGGAGGCGCAGCGGCCGTCGTGGAACTACCGGGCCGAGGACGGCGGCGGCATCGTGCTCGACATGTTCCCGCACTGGCACTATGTCATGGAGAACCTGTTCGGCAGGATCCAGTCGGTCTACGCCAGGGCGGTGACGCACATCCCCGCCCGCGTGGACGAGCAGGGCACCACGTACCAGGCCACCGCGGACGACGCCGCGTACGGGATCTTCGAGCTTGAAGGCGGCGTCATCGCGCAGATCAACTCCTCGTGGGCAGTCCGGGTGAACCGGGACGAACTGGTGGAGTTCCAGGTGGACGGCACGCACGGCAGCGCCGTGGCGGGCCTGCGCAACTGCCGCGTGCAGCACCGCTCCGCCACCCCCAAGCCCGTCTGGAACCCCGACCTGCCGGCCACGGCGCGCTTTCGCGACGGCTGGCAGGAGGTGCCGGACAACGCCGAGTTCGACAACGGGTTCAAGGTCCAGTGGGAGGCGTTCGTCCGGCACGTGGTGGAGGACGCGCCCTTCCCCAACGACTTCGCCTCGGGCGCCCGCGGCGTGCAGCTCGCCGAGCTGGGGCTGCGTTCCAACGCCGAGGGCCGCAGGATCGAGGTGCCGCAGCCGTGAGGATCGACCTGCCCGGCATCGGGGCGTACACCCTGAACGAGCGGACGGCCTGGCCGGTGCCGGACGCCCCGGCCGGCAGCCGCATCGTGTACGCCGCCGCACACGTGGTGGCCGACCCGCTGGGCGACAACACGCCCGGCTCCCCCGCGGCCGTCGACTGGGACGCCACCCTGCGTTTCCGCCGCCACCTGTGGTCGTACGGCCTGCGCGTCGCGGACGCCATGGACACCGCCCAGCGCAACATGGGCCTGGACTGGGCCGCGACCAAGGAGCTCATCCGGCGCAGCGCGGCCGAGGCGCGTACGGTCGGCGACCCCGCGACGCTGATGTCCTGCGGCGCCGGCACCGACCACGCGCCCCAGGCGGCCGACCTCAACACGATCACGGCCGCGTACGCCGAGCAGATCGAGACCGTGCAGTCCGCCGGCGCCGGCGTGATCATCATGGCCTCCCGCCAGCTCGCAAAGGCCGCGACCGGCCCCAAGGACTACCACCAGGTGTACGGCAAGCTGTTCGGCCTGGTGGACCGGCCGGTGATCCTGCACTGGCTGGGCGAGATGTTCGACCCGCACCTGGCCGGCTACTGGGGCGCTCCTGACGTGGCGGCGGCGACCGAGTCGTTCCTGGAGCTCGTCCACGCCCACGCGCCCATGGTGGACGGGGTGAAGGTGTCGCTGCTGGACGAGGAGCACGAGGTGGGGCTGCGCGCCGCGCTCCCCGACGGGGTCAGGCTCTACACCGGCGACGACTTCAACTACCCGTCGCTGATCAGGTCGGGTTCGCACGCGCTGCTCGGCATCTTCGACGCCATCGCCCCGGCGGCGGCTGCCGCGCTGCAGGCGCTCGACGCGGCCGAGGCCGCCGGCGACGACGCGGGCCGCGACCGGCTGCTGGCGTCGTACGACGAGATCCTGGCCCCGACCGTCCCCCTGTCCAGGAAGATCTTCGAGACGCCGACGTACCACTACAAGACCGGCATCGTCTTCCTGGCCTGGCTGAACGGTCACCAGGACGCGTTCGCCATGGTGAACGGCGCCCAGTCGGCCCGCTCGCTGCTCCACCTGTCGGAGGTGTTCCGCCTGGCCGACCAGGCCGGGCTGCTGGCCGACCAGGAGCTGGCCGTGCGCCGCATGAAGGCGCTGCTGGCGGTGAACGGGCTGTGAGTCTCTCACTCAACCAGCGGACGACGCAGCGCTGGACCGTGGCCGAGGCCGTGGACGGATGCGTGCGGCACGGCCTGGAGGCTGTCGGGCTGTGGCGGGAGAACGTCGCCGAGCAGGGGCTCGCGGAGAGCGTGAAGCTGGTTCGGGCGGCCGGGCTGCGCGTGTCGTCGTTGTGCCGGGGCGGCTTCATGACGGCCGGCGGGCTGCCGGGCGACGAGGGCCGCCGTGCCTTCGCCCGCGCGCTCGACGACAACCGGCGGGCCATCGACGAGGCGGCGGAGCTGGGAGCGGCCTGCCTGGTGATGGTGGTGGGCGGCCTGCCCGGGGTGACACCGGGCGAGCCGCTGCCGGCCGGCCCCGCGGGCGCGCGCGGCGTGGCGGCGGGCGGCGGCGGTTACGGCGGCGTGGCGGCGGGCGGGTTCTCGCGGGATCTGGCCGGGGCGCGGGAGCGGGTGGCCGAGGCGCTGGCGGAGCTGGCCCCCTACGCCGGGGAGCGGGGGGTCAAGCTGGCTCTCGAGCCCCTCCACCCCGTCTACTGTCCCGACCGGGCCGTCCTGTCCACTCTCGGTCAGGCGCTCGACCTGAGCCTGGCTCACCCGGAGAAGCAGGTGGGCGTCGTGGTGGACACCTTCCACGTCTGGTGGGATCCGCGGTTGTTCGAGGACATCGCCCGCGCGGGCCGCAGGATCGTGTCGTACCAGGTGTGCGACTACCTGCACCCGCTGCCCGCGGACGTGCTGCTCGGGCGGGGCATGATGGGCGACGGCGTGATCGGCTTTCCGCCGATCACGCGGGCCGTCCTGGCCGCCGGATACACCGGCGACGTCGAGGTGGAAATCTTCAACGCCGACATCTGGGCCGCCGACCCCGACGAGGTGGTGGCCACGATGAAGGCCCGCTACGAGGACGTGGTGCTGCCTGCCGGCGCGTGACGGAGCGCGGACGGCCTCCGTCAGGTCGGCAGGGTGACCGTGCCCGCGGCGCCGTTCACGGTGATCTTCTGGCCGGTGGTGATGCGGTGGGTGGCCTCGGCGACGCCGACGACGGCCGGGATGCCGTACTCCCTGGCCACCACCGCGCCGTGCGACATCGAGCCCCCCATCTCCATGACGAGCCCGCTCGCCGTCAGGAACAGCGGTGTCCAGCCGGGGTCCGTCGAGGGGCAGACCAGGATCTCGCCCGGCTCCAGGTGCGCGCCGATCGGGTCCATCACCACCCTCGCCACGCCCGTGACGGTGCCCGCCGACGCGGCCGTGCCGGTCAGCGCGCCGGACGCGGCGGCAGAGGTGGCGAGCGCCTCCGGTTCGGTTCCGTCGGACAGCAGGACCCTGGGCACGTGCCTGCGGCGCGACTCCCGTTCGTACGCCTCCCGCCGCCCCGCCACGAGCCCGCGCAGGTCGCCGCCGCCCAGAGCGGCCCTGGCCTCTCTCAGGTCGAGGAAGAACACGTCCCGCGCCGCGTCCAGCACCCCGAGGCCGACCAGGTGCTCCCCCACCTGCAGCAGGCTCCGCCGCACGCCGGCGAGGATCTTGACCACGTAGAACTTGGGCAGCTCGCGCAGCCCCGCGTACATCCGCGTGCGCCCGAGCGCGAACCGCACCACGGCGGCCCGCCACCGGCCCTTGCGTCCGGCCTCGGCGGCCACCCGGGCGATCTCCGCCCGCGCCTCCCGCGCGCCCCTGGCGAACAGGGCGGCGGGCGCGAGGGCGGTGTCGCCGTCCATGCGCAGGTAGTTGGCGATCACGCCGAGGATGTGCGCGGGCTCCTCCGACCAGCGGGGGACGCCGAGGTCGATCTCGGCGACGCCGCGATGGCCGTACGTGTCCAGAAATCTGGTGATCTCTCGCTGGGCGATGGGCGGGAGCGTCCCCGCACGGTAGCGGCGGACCAGTTCCTCCACCGGCTCCGTCACGAACGGCTCGGGCTCGACTCGGGTGGACAGGTCCCACAGTTCCAGGTCCATCTCCGTGGTCGGGTTGTGCGGGACGCTGCGCAGGACGTCCTGCATGTCGCCGATCGGCACGCCGGAGAGCCTGGACGACAACGCGAACAGGCCGTAGCCCGTGATCGCGATCGGCATGATCGAGACGATGAGGGGGAACGCGCGGGAGAGCACGCGCTGGGCGTGGTCGAGGCGCTGCTCCGGGGTGGCCTCCGACGGCAGCGGCAGGCGCCGGTCGATCACCTCGCCCACGCGGGCGGCGTACGCCAGGGTCCTGCCCGGCCTGGTCAGCGCGAGCAGCGCCCGCGAGGGGGCGTGGATGCGGCGGGCGAAGCGGCGCAGGCCGCGGATCACCGGGCGGCGGGAGGTGTGCGTCAGCGACAGCCGGGGATCCGTCACCAGCTGTTCGATGACCGGTCCTGAGCGCGCCTCCCCGAGCTGCAACATGCGCGGCAGGATGGCGCGGCCGGCCCTGCTGCGTAGGGCGGTGGTGACGTCCATCCACAACCGCTGCCCCGACTCGGTCATCGCGGGAGGGCCGTCGAGGGGGTCTGCGGGACCGTAGCCGAACAGCCCGGCCGCTCCCGAGGCGACCAGCTTGAGCGCCGACCGTCCCATGGGCGTGATCGGCCCCATGACACCCTGGGCGACGTTGAAGGAGAAGTACGCCCGCAGTCCCGGCCTGGAGTTGTCCGGCAGCGGGTAGAGCGTGGTGATCGGGCGCGCCTGGGTGAGGAGAAGCCCGCCGTCATGGTCGATGGCCCACTCGGTGTCCTGGGGGGCGCCGTAGTGATCCTCGACGCGCGTGCCCAGCTCGGCCAGCGCGAGCACCTCGGCGTCGGTCAGGCAGAGCTCTTTCCCCGGCTCTCCGTCCGGCGCGTCGCCGGCGGTCTCGACGCGTTCGGTGCCGCCCCCGGGCAGCGCGCGGACGGCCAGCCGCTTGTCGCCCGCGTGGCGGTCGAGGATCTCGCCCCCATGAACGACGAAGCGGTCGGGGTTCACGGCGCCGGAGACCACGGCCTCGCCGAGCCCGGGAGCCGCGTCGATGACGGCCTCGCGCCGCCGGCCCGTCACCGGGTTGGCGGTGAACATGACACCCGACACCCGCGCGTTCACCATGGTCTGGACGACCACCGCGAGCCGCACGGCGGCGTGGTCGATGCCGTTCGACTCGCGGTAGGCGACGGCGCGGTCGGTCCAGAGCGAGGCCCAGCAGCGGCGTACGGCGTCGACCACCGCGTCCGCGCCCACCACGTTGAGGAAGGTGTCCTGCTGCCCGGCGAAGCTGGCGAACGGCAGGTCCTCGGCCGTGGCGGAGGAGCGCACGGCCACCGGCACGTCGTTGCCGAGCGCGGCGTACGCCTTCACGATCGTCTCGCGCACGGCGTCCGGCACCGGGGCCCCCAGCAGGTGGCGCCTGGCGCGCTCGGCGAGCCCGTCGCCGCTCGTCTCCAGGCCCTCGGCGACCTGGCGGTAGGCCTGCGTGGTCAGCACCCAGCCGGGTGGTACGGGCAGCCCCGCCCTGGTCAGCTCGCCGAGGTTGGCGGCCTTCCCGCCCACCTCGGCGAGCATCCCCGCGTCGATCTCGGAGAAGTCCAGTGCCGTGTTCATCAGCTTCATCCCTGCCCTTCTGCGTCCTGACATGAGTGTCACGCTTTCCCGGCAGAAATTCAACACTTGATGAAAGACGTCACAGTCCCAGCGGCGCACCGTCCAGGTTCCACGCGGAATCGACGGCCACCCCGAGCGAGGCGAGCACCGTGGGGGCCACGTCGACCAGCCGGGGCCCGGCCAGGGAACGATGGGCAAGGCGCTCCCCCAGCCGGTTGGCGATCACGAACACCCTGCGCTCCTCCTCCGAGACGCCGCCGTGACCGCCCTCGTCCACGTGACCGTGGTCAGTGGTGATGAGCACGGTCCAGCGCTCGCGCGCGTACGTGGGCCGGGCGCGGACGGTGTCGAGCAGGCGCCCCAGGTAGGCGTCCTGGGCCTGGAGGGCGGCGGTGTACTCGGGACAGTGCGGGCCGAGATCGTGGGCCACCTCGTCGGTGTCGCCGAGGTAGACGAACACGGCGTCCGGGCCGGTCTCCGACAGGTGCCGCTCGGCCGCGGCGGCGACCTGCTCGTCGGCCTCGGCCCAGCCGATCGCGTAGCCGTCGAGCACGAACCGGTGGTCGACCGCCGGGCCGAACGCGCCGTGCTCGGCGAGCGCCGCCCAGGAGAAGAAGGCCGCGGTGTTCAGCTCGGGGCGGGCCTTCTTCGCACGGGTCAGGAAGTCCGGAAATTTCTGGAATTGGGGTGCGGTGAAGCTGTTGTCTACGACGCCGTGCTTGTCGGGCCAGGCCCCGGTGGCGATGGACGACCAGCCGGGCCCCGAGTCCGTACGCGACCTGATCACCCGGCCGCCGGCCGCCGGCTCGGGGGCCTTGGGCACGACCTCGCCGGGCGACTCCGTACGCGGCGTGCCGGCCTCACCGTAGGGGAGCATGCTGGTGCCGTACGCGCCGGAGGCCATCAGCTCGGCCAGCACCGGCGCGCCCACGGCCTGGAGCCGGTCGAAGCGCAGGCCGTCCATCCCGACGACAAGCACTTTGTTCTGAGAAGGGGACATCCCCCTATCTAAGCGGTGAAACGTCGCACCCAGTCGGCCGCGCCCGGCAGGATCTCGTCGACCGGAGCGACCTGCGGATACCACGTGCGCTCCCACTCCAGCGACACCCAGCCGCCGTAGCCCGCGCCGCGCAGCAGCCCGCCCGCCTCGTCGAGCGGCACGGAGCCGGTCCACAAGGGCACCGGCGTGGTGTCGCGGGCCGAGACCGCGTCCTTGACCTGGACGTACGCCAGGTGGGGCCCGAACGCGGCGAGCGAGTCGGCCGGCGGCTCGCCGTTGCGCCAGGGGTGCAGCAGGTCCCACAGAGCCCCGGTGGTCTCGGGGCAGCCCGTCTCGTCGAGCAGGGCGGCCACGGCGGCGCCGGTGGCCATGTCGTCGTGCGTCTCGACGAGAACGCGGCAGCCGAGGGCGCCCGCCGTACCGGAGACCGCTTTGAGCCTGCGGGCGCCGACCGCCGGATCGTCGCCACGAGGGAAGACCCGCACGCCCGGGGCGCCCAGGTCGGCGGCGAGCCGCAGGTCGGCGAGGAGCGCCGCGACGACGGGTTCGTCCGGCCCCGGCTCACAGACACCGACATAGCCAGCAAGGGCCGAAATTTCCAGGCCCGCCCGCTCCACCCGCTCCCGCACCGACCGCCGCTCCGCGGCGTCCAGGCCGGCATGCACGCCGGTCTCGGGGTGCAGGCGCAGCTCGAGCCCCTGGCAGCCGCCTCCGGCCGCGATCTCGATCGCCCTGTCGAGCCCCTCGCCGGGCATGCCCAGCGTGCTGACCGCCAGCCTCACGTCATCCTCCGCACGCTCTCCCGCAGCACGACCTCGCCCGCGACCTGCTCGACCACGACCGGATCTCCTTCACCCAGCGCCAGCTCCAGCGCCCGGGCCCCCATGTCCTTCAGCGGCAGGCGCACGGTCGTCAGAGCCGGCACATGATCACGCAGCGTGACGATGTCGTCGAACCCGGCCACCGAGACGTCGTCGGGCACCCGGACGCCGCGCTCTCGATAGGCCGCGAGCGCCCCGACCGCCATCACGTCGTTGACCGCGAACACGCAGGTCACGTCGCCTGCCTGCGAGGCCGCGGCGTAGCCGCCGTCGCGGTCGAACGGCCCGTGGATCACCTGCGGCGCGGGCAGCCCCAGCTCCTCCAGCGCCTCGACGAACCCGGCGCAGCGGTCGGCCGCCGTCACCAGGTGCGGCGGCCCTGCCAGCACCGCGAAGCGCGTGTGCCCCAGATCGGCCAGGGCCCGGGCGAGCTCGGCCGCGCCCTGCCGGTTGGCCGGCGCGACCGTGTCGACGCCGAGCAGGTCCTGGCCCACGCAGGCCGCCCGCCCGCCGCCCGCCTGGTATCGGGCCAACTCGTCGCGCAGGAGCCCGGTGACGGCCGGGTCGGCCACGCGCGAGCCCACGAGCAGGACCGCCCTGACGCGCTGGGCGTTGAGCGTCGCCACGTAGGCGAGCTCCTGCTCGGGGTCGCGATGCGTGGTGCCCACCATGACGAGCAGGCCTTCAGTGGCCGCCGCCCGCATGGCCCCGTCGGCCAGGGCCGCGAAATAGGGGTCGGTCAGGTCGTGGACGACGATGCCGATGACGTTGCTCGCGCCGCGGGCCAGCGTCTGGGCCGCGATGTTGGCGCGGTAGCCCAGCTCGTCGGCGGCCTGCTCGACCCGCGCCCGCAGGGCCGCGCCGACCTGGCGGGTGCTGCCGTTGAGCACCCGCGAGGCGGTCGCCAGGGAGACGCCCGCCTGCTTGGCGACGTCTTCAAGCGTGACCACGAGACCTCCCAGGAAAGCGGTTTCCAAGTCTGCCAGACCAGGACCTGGATCCGCATCCTACGGGTGGACCGCGGTCGGCGGCCCACCCGGAGAGTGGTCTGTCCCGCGCCCGGGCCCTACGCCCAGGGGAACAGGATGTCGAGCAGCCCCTTCCGCTCCTCCTCGGTCGGCTCGGGCTCGGGCACCGGTGCCTGCGTCGGCTGCGTCGGCTGCGTCTGCTGCGTCGCGGGAGGCTGATCCTGCGACTCCTGTCTGGTGCTCCTCGGCTCCCTGTTCACGCGCGTCTCGCTCGAGGTGTCGGTGTCCCGCATCTGGTCCTGCGGGGACCGGGTGTTCCTCGGGCTGGCCTTGGTGGTCGGGTCGCCGATGTCGCGCGTGGGCGACGGGCGGCGGCTCTCCGGCTCACGCGTGGGCCGGGTCTGCCCCTGCTGGCGGTCCGGCCGCGCCGGCTCCGAGTCGGTGGGCTCGTCGGCAGCCGGGTCGGAGGGCTCGGTGTCGGTCTCCTCCTCCACCGGCGTCTCCTCCTCCGAGGGAACAGCCGAGTCGGAGGGGGCGGTCACCTCGCCGGCGCTGGCGCACCTGCCGCCCGCGCACGGGTCGTCGGAGGACGTACCGGTGACCATCCAGCCCACGCCGACGCCGACCAGCACCACCGCGGCGGCCGCCACCAGCAGGACGCGGGTGCGGTGCCGCACCTCACCTTCGCCGCCGCCGGCGGCGTCATCGTCACCGCCACGGGAGGAACGCCTCTCGCCGGATTCGTCGGTCCAGCCGGAGCCGAGAAAGCCGCGCTTGGGCTTGTCGTCGTCGCGGTCGTCCGTCTCGTAACCCTGGTCGAGCGGGAGGTAGGGAGACTCGTCGTCGGCGTGACGGGAGCCGCCGCGCTCGTGCAGCACCTCGTGCGGGCCACTGGGCCCGCCGAAGTCGTGCGGGCCGCTGGGACCCCCGAAATCATGCGGACCGCTCGGACCACCGAAATCATGCGGACCGCTGGGCCCACCGAAATCATGGGCACCGCTCGGGCCGCCGAACTCGTGCCCACCACTGGGCCCACCGCTGGACCCGCCGAACTCGTGCCCGCTGGAACCGCTCAGCACGTCACGGTGGGAGTCGTTCCCGCCGCCCAGCACATCATGGGGGTCGCCGCCGCCCAGCACGTCACGCGGGCCGCTCCCCCCGTCGAGCACGTCATGCGAGCCGCCGGCGTCGTACGCCGAGGTCGTCCCGCCGAGCACGTCGTGATGACCGGGGTCGTCAAGGACGTCACGCCGCTCTATCAACTGGGGCTCGGCACCCTTTTCCAGCGGAAGGATGTAGGTCTCATTGCCGACCACCTGGATGGCGGGTTGTTCGTCGGTGTCTTCAGTGCTCCACCGCGGGGACAGCACATCACCCGTCATCTCCGGGTTTAACGGCCTACCCTGCCCATCCTCGTATGGCCTGTCGTTCTCGTCGCGCGCCACGATGGAACCTCTCTCATACGAATACGACCCGCCCTTTCCTAGCAGACACGACCACCACTTGTCCGGAAATTTCACATGTTTCCCTCAAAACACGCTGTGTAACGTGCGCCCCAGAGCTGTGCCGTCCAGCCCGCGCACGGGCGGACAACCACTCCAGGGAGCGCGTCAGCGCGCCAGACCGGACACCAGATCGTCGAGCGCCGACGTGATCCGCTCGACGCTCACCCCGCACCTCCTGAGCCGGTGGGCGAGCAACTCGGCGGACAGCGGCGCCAGCAGCGCGTCGGCCAGACCGTAGGCCTCGGCCTCCGGGCGCATCCGGCCGATCAGCATGACCAGATGGCCGTGGTAGGCGTCGTACGCGCCGCCGAAGCGGGCCAGCGGGCTCGCCGTCTCGGCCATGAGCAGCAGGTCGAGCTGCTCGACCGTCCGCTCTGCCAGTGCCCGCAGGAACGCCCTGACGCGCTCGGCCGGCTCGGCCCCTGGACCGAGCGGCGGCGGGCCCTCGAGGAACGCCGCCTGGAACGCCTTCTCCCGCCGGTCGATGAGCGCGTACGCGAGCCCTGACCGGTCACCGAAGCGCCGGTAAAGCGTGCCGACGCCCACTCCGGCCGCCGCCGCCACCTCCGCCATGGACAGGCCCTCCACCCCGTGCGTGGCCACGATGCGCTCAGCCGCGGAGAGGATCTTCGCGCGGTTGCGGGCCGCGTCACTGCGCTCGCGTCTCACGATCGCCATCCTTGCACCGCTTGCATCCGGAATCCATTCCGCTTACTGTCTCAAGCGGAACGCATTCCACTTGAAGGAGAAGTCATGGAACACAAGGTCGCCCTCGTCACCGGCGGCAGCAGGGGCATCGGCGCAGCCATCGCGCGCCGCCTGGCCGGCGACGGCTTCGACGTCGCCATCACCTACCGAAGCGCGAGCGACCGGGCCGCCGCCGTGCTCAAGGAGGTCGAGGCGGCCGGCGTGCGCGGGCTCGCCCTGCGCGCCGAGGCCGCCGACCCGCGGGAGCTGGTCGAGGCGGTCGAGCGGACGGTGCGCGAGCTGGGCCGGCTCGACGTGGTGGTGGGCAGCGCGGGCATCGCACCGTACGGGCCGCTGGAGGAGGTGACGCTCGCCCAGGTGGACGAGGTGCTGGCCGTGCACACGCGCGCGTCGTTCGTGCTGGCGCAGGCGGCGGCCCGGCACCTGCCGGACGGCGGCCGCATCGTCTTCATCGGCAGCAGCCTGGCCGAGCGGGTGCCGTACGCGGGCTGGACGGCGTACGCCATGAGCAAGTCCGCGCTGGCCGGGCTCGTCAAGGGCCTGGCCAGAGACCTCGGCCCGCGCGGCATCACCGCGAACGTCGTGCAGCCCGGCTCCACCGACACCGAGATGAACCCCGCGGACAGTCCGGAGGCCGACGCGGAACGCGGCTACACGGCGCTCGGCGTGTACTGCTCGCCCGACGACATCGCCGCCACCGTCGCCCACCTCGCCGGGGACGGCGGGCGTACCATCACGGGCGCCGCCATCCCCGTGGACGCCGGCGTCACGGCCTGACGCGGCAGCGGCTCGCCCCCGGAGCCCCGACCGTGCCGACGGCAGCAGCGAGGGCTCCATCCAGTGACTCCTCCGCTCCCGATTCACCCATCACCTGAAGGCGACGGTCCCCTCAGGATGCTGTTATTGACGCGAATCACAGGCGTCGCTACGCCGGGTGACGCCATCATGACGGTCATGCTGTTGACCGAGATGGCGCCCCCTCCAGGCGCCGAGCAGGTGACCGGGCTGCGGGCCCGCGCCAGGGCCGCCCGCCACCGCGCCTTCGTCGCGCTGTCCGCCTCGATCGCGGTGCTGACCACCGCCCAGTTGCTCGCCGACCGGGCGCCGACCAGGGAGCAGACGGTGCCGCTCGCGGTGTTGTCCCTGGTGGCCCTCGCGGCGGCGCTGCCCGCGATGACCGCCACCCAGTACGCCTGGGGCGTGCAGGCCCGCCTGGTCCGGTGGCGCGAGCGCGAGCTGTACGGCGCCTCGCGCTCGGGCCGGACACGACCGTTCAGCCGGCTCGCCGTCGCCGCGGGCTGGGCCGTGACGCTGCTCCTCGGCGGCACCACGCCGGCCTTCTTCGACCAGGCCGCCCTGTACTCCGTCGCCGACGACCTGAGCTGGGCGATCGAGGCGCTGGCGGTGATGACTTGCGGGGCGGGGGTGCTGTTCCTGCTGTGGTGGGCCCGTGACGCGCTGGGGCTGCTGGCGCGCGCCAGGCGATCGGGCGCCTCCCCCGGCGATCCGTGGGATCCGGGCCAGGGCACGCGCCGGCGCGCGGCAGCGCTCCGGACGGGCGTGCTCTGGGCGGGTGCGGCCGTGGCGGTGGCCGCGCTGCTCGCGGCCCGCGCCCATCTCTGGGAGCCGGCGACGGCGGCGGTGTACGCGCTGCTGACGGCCGCCCTCGTCCTCGGAGTAGTTACTGACGAGTAGCATAGGCACGGAACCCATTCAGCCAACGAGGAGCGAATCCGTGCCTTCCTCTCGTGACGTCGTGTTCGTCGACGGCGTGCGCACACCCTTCGGCCGGTCGGGGCCGAAAGGGCTGTACGCGGAGACCCGCGCCGACGACCTGGTCGTCCGCGTCATCCGCGAGCTCATCAGGCGCAACCCCGGCCTGCCGCCCGAGCGCGTCGACGAGGTCGCCATCGCCGCGACCACGCAGATCGGCGACCAGGGCCTGACCATCGGCCGCTCGGCGGCGGTGCTGGCGGGGCTGCCGAAGACCGTGCCCGGCTACGCGATCGACCGCATGTGCGCGGGCGCGATGACCGCGGTCACCACGGTCGCGGGCGGCATCGCGTTCGGCGCGTACGACGTCGCCATCGCCGGCGGCGTCGAGCACATGGGCCGACACCCGATGGGCGAGGGCGTCGACCCGAACCCGCGCTTCCTGTCGGAGAAGCTGGTCGACCCGAGCGCCCTGGTGATGGGCATGACCGCGGAGAACCTGCACGACCGCTATCCGTCGATCACCAAGGAGCGCGCGGACGCGTACGCGGTGTTGTCGCAGGAACGGGCGGCCAAGGCCTACGCCGACGGCAGGATCCAGCCCGACCTGGTGCCGGCCGCGATCAGGACGGCGGAGAAGGGCTGGGGCCTGGCGGTCGAGGACGAGGCGCCCAGGCCGGGCACGACCATGGAGGGCCTGAGCGCGCTCAAGACGCCGTTCCGTCCGCACGGCAACGTCACGGCGGGCAACTCCTCCGGCATCAACGACGGCGCCACCGGCTGCGTCGTGGCCGCCAGGGAGGCCGCGGACGAGCTGGGGCTGGCGCCGAAGATGCGGCTCGTGTCGTACGCGTTCGCGGGCGTGGACCCCGAGGTCATGGGCGTGGGGCCGATCCCGTCCACGCAGCGGGCGCTGCGCCTGGCCGGCCTGGACATCTCCGACATCGGGCTGTTCGAGATCAACGAGGCGTTCGCCGTGCAGGTGCTGGCGTTCCTCGAGCACTTCGGCATCGCCGACGACGACCCCCGCGTGAACCCCTACGGCGGCGCCATCGCCTACGGCCACCCGCTGGCCTCCTCGGGCGTGCGGCTGATGACGCAGCTCGCGCGGCAGTTCGGCGAACGTCCTGACGTGCGTTACGGCATCACCACGATGTGCGTCGGCCTGGGCATGGGCGGCACTGTGATCTGGGAGAACCTGGCATGAGCGAGCTGGAGAACTGGCGTGCGCTGCTGAGCGAGCGCGCCGCCGACGAGGTCGTCACCAAGGCACTGGTACGCGACGTGCGGCTGCCCGGCGGCGCGGGCACCATGGCGCTGATCACCCTGGACAACGGCTTCGACCACACCAGGCCGAACACGTTCGGCCCGCACGGCCTGTTCGCGCTGAACGGCGCCCTGTCGGAGATCGCCGAGCGCACCGACCTGGCCGCGGTGGGCGTGACGGGCAAGCCTTTCATCTTCGCCGTCGGCGCCGACCTGAAGGGCGCGGCGGCGCTGGCCACCCGCGAGGAGGCGCTGGCGGTCGCCGCGCTCGGCCACCACGTGTTCCGCCGGCTCGGCGAGCTGCCGATCCCGTCGTTCGCGTTCGTGAACGGCGCTGCCATGGGCGGAGGGCTCGAGGTCGCGCTGCACTGCACGTACCGGACGATCTCCTCGGGCGTGACCGCGGTGGCGCTGCCGGAGTGTTTCCTCGGCCTGGTGCCCGGCTGGGGCGGCACGCAACTGCTGCCACGCCTGATCGGCCCGGCGAACGCGGTCAGGCTGATCATCGAGAACCCGCTGGCGCAGAACCGCCTGACCAGGGGCAAGGAGGCGTACGAGCTGGGCGTCGCCGACGCCATGTTCGAGCCGGCCGACTTCCTGGAGGAGTCGCTGCGCTGGGCCGCCCGGGTGATCAACGGCGAGGTGGTCGTGGAGCGGCCCGAGCACGACGGCTGGGACAAGGCGGTCGGCGACGCGCGGTTCCTGGTCGACATGAAGCTGCGCGGCGCCTCCCCCGCCCCCTACCGGGCGCTCGACCTGATCGCGCAGGCCCGCACGGCCACCCGCGACGAGGGGTTCGCCGCCGAGGACGAGGCGCTGGCCGACCTGCTGACGGGCGACGAGCTGCGGGCCGGGCTCTACGCGTTCGACCTGGTGCAGCGGCGCGCCAAGCAGCCGGCGGGCGCGCCGGACCCCTCCCTGGCCCGCAAGGTCACCAAGGTCGGCATCGTCGGGGCGGGGCTGATGGCCTCGCAGATGGCGCTGCTGTTCGCCCGCCGGCTCGAGGTGCCGGTCGTGCTGACCGACCTCGACCAGGCCAGGCTCGACAAGGGCGTGGCGTACGTACGCGACGAGATCGGCAAGCTGCTGGCCAGGGGCCGCCTCTCGCGGGACCAGGCCAACCGGCTCACGTCGCTGGTGACCGGCTCGCCGGCCAAGGACGCCTTCGCCGACGCCGACTTCGTGATCGAGGCGGTCTTCGAGGATCTGGCGGTCAAGAAGCAGGTCCTCGCCGAGGTGGAGGCGGTGGTCTCGGCCGGATGCGTGCTGGCCACGAACACCTCCTCGCTGTCGCTGACCGCGATGGGCGCCGATCTCGCGCACCCCGAGCGGCTGGTGGGGTTCCACTTCTTCAACCCGGTCGCGGTCATGCCGCTGCTGGAGATCGTCAGGGGCGCCGCCACGGACGACGCCACGCTGGCCACGGCGTTCGCGGTGGGCAGGACGCTGAAGAAGTCGTCGGTGCTGGTCAAGGACGCTCCGGCGTTCGTGGTCAACCGGCTGCTGACCCGCTTCATGGGCGAGGTCGTGGCGGCCGTGGACGAGGGCACGCCGCTGGAGACGGCCGAGCACGCGCTCGACGGGCTGGGCCTGCCGATGACGCCGTTCGCGCTGCTGCAGCTGGTCGGGCCGGCCGTCGGCCTGCACGTGGCGGAGACGCTGCACGAGGCGTTCCCCGAGCGGTTCGGCGTCTCGGCGAACCTGGCCGAGCTGGTCGCCGCCGGCAAGCCGGGCGTCTACCTGCCGGACCTCACGCTCGACGAGGAGGCGGTGGCGTTCTTCGCGGGCGGCTCCCAGGCGTCCACCGCCGAGCAGGTGCGCGAGCGGGTGCTGGCGGCGCTGGCCGAGGAGATCCGGATCATGCTGGACGAGGGCGTCGTCGCGGCGGCCCAGGACATCGACCTGTGCATGATTCTCGGCGCCGGCTGGCCGTTCCATCTGGGCGGCATCACGCCGTATCTGGACAGGTCCGGCATAGCACAACCCCCCTTCCTCGCCCCGGGCGTGGCCTCGATGCCTGCCTGAGCTCACGCGTGATTTTGCGGGGGCCCGCTCGGCGGGCCTCCGCGCGCCGGGCTCTCCTCCGCCGTAGCGTTTGGTGCCGTCCTACGAACGGAGAGTAAGCATGATGAGAGCAGCCGGCACCATCGCGCTCTGCGGAGCCCTCCTGGCGGGCGCGTCGTCGCCCGCCGTGGCGGCGCGCGACCCCAAGGTGCAGCTCAAGATCGTCAATTCGGTCAAGGGCGGAGCCACGAAGACCGCCTGGCTCCACTGCGCGCCCACCGGGGGCTCCCACCCCGACGCCCGCACGGCCTGCCGCCAGCTGCGCCGGGTGGGGGGCGACCCGGCCAAGCTCAACGTCTCGCCCAACGCGGTGTGCACGAAGGAGTTCCAGCCGCACGTGATCGCCGTCGTCGGCCGGTGGTACGGCAAGACGGTGAAGTGGGGGAAGGTCTACGCCAACGGCTGCCAGGCCAAGGCCGCGACCGGGGCCGTGGCCGCGCTCTGATCCCGGCATGGGGGTGGCCCGCGCCCCACCCCCCGGCTCAGCGGCCGCGCTTCTGCCAGGGCATCGCCGTCCTGCTGTGCCAGTAGCCGTAGGCGAAGTAGAGCACGATGCCGATGAGCATCCAGATGACGAACCGCAGCCACGTCTGCACCGGCAGGTTGAGCATCAGGTAGACGCAGGCCAGCACCGACAGGATCGGCAGGACCGGCACCAGCGGCGCCTTGAAGGCCCGCGGCAGGTCGGGCCGGGTGCGCCTGAGCACTATCACGCCGATCGACACCACGACGAACGCGAAGAGCGTGCCGATGTTCACCAGCTCGGCCAGCTCGCCGAACGACACGAACCCGGCCAGCGCCATCGTCACCAGCCCGATGAGGATCGTGAGCCGGACCGGCGTGCCGAACTGCGGATTGACCTTGGCCATCGGGCGCGGCAGCAGCCCGTCGCGGCACATCGCGAAGAGCACCCGGGTCTGGCCCAGCAGCAGTACGAGGACCACGGTCGTCAGGCCGGCCAGCGCGCCCACGCTGATGATCCCGGCCAGCCAGGGCTGGCCGACCGCGATGAAGGCGTCCGACAGGGGCGCCGACGTGCTCAGCTCGCTGTAGCGCTGCATGCCGACGACGACCAGGGAGACGGCGACGTACAGGATCGTGCAGATCGCCAGCGAGCCGATGATGCCGCGCGGCATGTCGCGCTGCGGCGTGACGGTCTCCTCCGCGGCGGTGGCCACGATGTCGAAGCCGATGAACGCGAAGAACACGATCGCCGCGGCCGAGAAGATGCCGATCACGCCGAACGCGACCGGCGTGATGCCGAACAGCACCTGGATGAGCGGCGCCTTCAGCCCCTCCACGCGCGGCGTGGGCACCGGGTCGGGGATGAACGGCGTGTAGTTGGCCCCCTTGATGAAGAACAGCCCGGCCACGATGACCAGCAGCACCACGGCGACCTTCGTGATCACGAGGATGAGGTTGACCCGCGAGGACAGCTTGATGCCGACCGCCAGGATCGTCGTGAGGACGGCGACGATGACGATGGCGGGAACGTTGACCACGGGGTCGTCACCGGCGATCGTGGCGGGCAGCTCGAGGCCGACGGACGCCAGCATCGAGGCGAAATAGCCCGACCAGCCCACCGACACCACCGCGGCGGCCAGCGCCAGCTCCAGGACCAGATCCCAGCCGATCACCCAGGCGGGGAACTCCCCCAGGGTGGCGAAGGAGAAGGTGTAGGCCGAGCCGGCCACCGGGATCGTGGAGGCGAACTCGGCGTAGCACAAGGCCGCCAGGGCGCACACGACGGCGGCGACGACGAAGGAGAGCGCCACCGCCGGGCCGGCCAGTTCCTTGGCGACCTGTCCCGTCAGCACGAAGATCCCCGTACCGACGATCACGCCGATGCCGAAGACCGTCAGGTCCGTGGCGGTCAGGCGCTTGCGCAACTGGTGCTCGGGGGCCTCGGTGTCGCGGATCGACTGCTCGACGCTCTTCGTGCGAAAGATGTCCACGCTCAGCGATCCTTCCCACACCCTCGGCTGTCATGCGCCGCCGAGGACAGCCCCCGAGGTGCTCAGTGGCGGGCGGGCTCGGCGGTCTGGGCGCGCTTGGCGACCGCCTCGGTGATCTGGCGGGCGAGGTCCTGACCGGTGAGGCCGATCCGGCCGAGAATCGCGGCCCGCTTGGCGTGGTCGAGGAACTCCTGCGGGATGCCGAAGGTGCGGACGGGCACGTCGACGTCGGCGTCGCGCAGGAGCCGGGCCACGGCGTCGCCCACCCCTCCGACCCTGCCGTTGTCCTCGACGACGGCCACCAGTTTGTGCTCCTTCGCCGCGGGGACGAGCGCCTCGTCGAGAGGCTTGACCCAGCGGGGGTCGACCACGGTCGTCGCGATGCCCTGGGCGTCGAGCAGGACCGCCGCGTCCATGCAGACTTGCGCCATCGGGCCCACGCCGACCAGCAGCACGTCGGGCTCGGCCGCGGGCTCGCCCTCCTGGTCGCCCTTCGGGGCGCGCAGCACGTCCATCTCTCCCAGCCGGCCCACCGCGTCGAGCGCCTCGGCGACCGGGCCCTTGGGGAAACGCAGCACGGTCGGGCCGTCGGAGACCTCCACGGCCTCGCGCAGCAGCTCGGTCAGCCGGTCGCCGTCGCGCGGCACCGCGACCCTGAGCCCGGGCACCACCTGGAGGATGGAAAGGTCCCACATGCCGTTGTGGCTGGCGCCGTCGTCGCCCGTGACGCCCGCCCGGTCGAGCACGACGGTGACCGGGAGCCGGTGCAGGGCGACGTCCATGAGGAGCTGGTCGAACGCGCGGTTGAGGAAGGTGGCGTAGACGGCCACCACCGGGTGCATGCCGCCGAGGGCGAGCCCCGCGGCGCTGGTGAGCGCGTGCTGCTCGGCGATGCCGACGTCGTAGATGCGGTCGGGGTAGGCCTCGGCGAACGCGTTGAGGCCCGTCGGGTGGAGCATGGCCGCGGTGATCGCGACCAGGTCGTCGCGCTCCTTGCCGAGCCGGACGAGCTCCTCGCTGAACACGTTGGTCCAGATGCGGCCCTTGGGCTTCTCCGCGCCGGTGAGCCGGTCGAAGGCGCCAGGCGAGTGGAACTGGTCCTCGTCGTGGTCTTCCGCGGGCGCGTAGCCGCGGCCCTTCTGGGTGAGCGCGTGCACGATGACCGGGCCGCGGAAGCCGCGGGCCTTGCGCAGGGCGGCCTCCATGGCCTGCTCGTCGTGGCCGTCGATGGGCCCGACGTATTTCAGGCCGAGGTCCTCGAACATCACCTGCGGCGCGATGACGTCCTTGACGCCCTTCTTGAAGCCGTGGAGCGCGTCGTAGAGGACGGGAACGTTGCCGATCTTGTCTTTGACGTATTCGAGGACGTCCTCGTAGTGGCGGTTGACGCGCAGCGAGGACAGGTGGGAGGCAAGGCCGCCGATGGTGGGCGAGTAGGAGCGGCCGTTGTCGTTGACCACGATGACGACGGGCAGGTCCTTGGCGGCGGCGATGTTGTTGAGCGCCTCCCAGGCCATGCCGCCGGTCAGGGCGCCGTCGCCGATCACCGCGACGACCGTGCGGTCGCGCTCGCCGCGCAGCTTGAACGCCTTGGCCAGGCCGTCGGCGTAGGACAGCGCGGTCGAGGCGTGGGAGTTCTCGACGAAGTCGTGCTCGGACTCGGCCCGGCTCGGATAGCCCGACAGGCCGCCCTCCTGCTTGAGGGCGTCGAACCCGGACGCGCGGCCGGTGAGGAGCTTGTGCACGTAGGCCTGGTGGCCGGTGTCCCAGACGACGGGGTCGTCCGGCGAGTCGAAGACCCGGTGCACGGCGATGGTCAGCTCGACCACGCCGAGGTTGGGGCCGAGGTGGCCGCCGTACTTCGCGCACGAGTCGACGAGCAGGTCACGGATCTCCCCCGCGAGCCGCGGCAACTCCTCCACAGCGAGCCGTTTGACGTCCTGCGGTCCCTTTACCGAGCCCAGCAACCCGCTCACGGATCCGACTCCCCTCTGCTCTTGTCCGCCGATTCCCCGAGTGTAGTTCGCGGACGCCTCACTGACTCCATCGAGTCAAACCCACCCCGGTATGTCCGATCTTGACCTACTCTTTCGGTACCTATGAACTCCGTCCCCAAAACTAAACTCGCAGCACTTGTGGCGGCCACGCTCGCTCTTGCCCTGGCAGCGGCCGGTCTGGTGCTCGTTCTGGTGGACGTGGCCATGACGGAGGACGGGTTACGCAACGGGGCCCAGCAGCTCGCCGCCCCACCGTCCCGGGCCTCGGGCCGGGAGGGAGGGGCCCCCGACCTCGACCGGGCGACGGCGACGCGGAATCCGGTCTACAGGACCGGGCGGCTCACCGACGTGAACTGCCGCCCCGGCACCCTGCCTGCCAGGAGCATCACCGCGTACCGGCGCTTCCTGACCCGCGTGACCGCGTGCCTGAACCGGGTGTGGGGCGCGCAGTTCCGCAAGGCGGAGATGACCTTCACCAAACCACGTCTGCGCATCATCACTCGGAAAGTCAAGACGCCCTGCGGGGTGTGGAACGCCGGCGCCGACGGCGTCTACTGCTCCACCGACCGCACCATGTACCTGATGATCAGCAAGGACCAGCTGCGCAACCCGTTCCCGCTCGGGATCACCCGGTTGATCGCCCACGAGTACGGCCACCACGTCCAGCAGATCTCCGGCATCTGGACCTACTACTGGACGGCCAGGACCCTCGCGGGCAAGGCTCGACGGCTGCAGCTCTCGCGCAAGTCCGAACTCCAGGCGGAGTGCTTCTCCGCCGCCTTCATGAGCACGATGCGGGGCTCGGACCTGGTCTCCGACGCCGACTGGGCCTACACCGTGGAGTGGTTCAGGAAGAACGGCGCCAAGGGCTGGCCCCAGAACGACCACGGCAGAGGGCCCACGCAGGCGGCCTGGATGACACGCGGGTTCGAACGCGGCACGCCCGGCGCGTGCAACACCTGGGCCTCCGCGTCACGTAACGTACGATGATCTATGATCCGCCATCGTGCGCGTATCCCACTTAGCGGTAACCATGTGCGTGGTCGCGGGTCTGCTCCTTCCGAGCCCCGCACGCGCGGCGCAACGCACCGCGCACGCCGGGCTCTCCGGCCAGATGAGCAAAATGGTCATGCCGCTGGAGTGCGACGTCCCGGCGATCCGGCCGGGCAGCGTGGCCTCGCTCAGGTCGTTCCACCGCGCCATGGCCGACTGCGCCGACCGGTTCTGGGCCGTCACCTTCGCCGTGGCCGGCCTGGCCTACACCTCGCCCACGGTCACGATCACGACGGGAACCGACTCGGTGTGCGGCAAGATCACCGGTAACGGCGCGCAGTACTGCCCCGAGCAGCGGACGATCGCCGTCCGGATCATGCGGCACGAGCTGCGTGACCCGTTCAGGATGAACATCGCCCACTCCATCGCCCACGAGTGGGGACACCACGTGCAGCAGCTCACCGGCGTGCTCGGCGCGCACGAAGCGCTCTACGAGCCGGCCTCGGCGCGTGCGCGGACCCTGCTGAGCCACCGGGTGGAGATGCAGGCCGAGTGTTACGCGGGCGTCTTCTACAGCGCCGCGCTGGACTCGATCGACCCCGGCATCGAGTGGAAGACGTGGACCGAGGCGGTGAGCGGAGCGGACGAGAGCGAGACCCACGGCAAACCAGGCAACCTGGCGCTCTGGCAGGACCGCGGCTTCCGCGGCGGGGCGACCGGCTTCTGCGACACCTGGACGGCGGGCGACTCCCAGGTCACCTGACCCTTCGGCCCGCGGCGGTCCTCAGGCGTTGGCGCGGGCCAGCACCTCCAGCGGGTCGGACAGGACGTGGGCGAAGGCGAGCTCGGCCGCCCCCACCAGGGTGGCGGCGTCGCCCAGAGCCGACGTGCGCAGCCGCAGCCGATCACGTTGCGGCGCCATCGCGTGCAGCGTGAGCTGCGTGCGCACCTGCGCCGCCGAGCCCAGATAGATCTCCCGCAACATCCCGCCGAAGATCACCATTTCCGGGTTGAAGATGTTCACCAGGTTCGCGACGCCGAGCCCGAGCCATTCGCCGACCCGTTTCAGGCCCTCCTGCGCCCCGATGTCGCCCCGGTCGGCGGCGTCCACCACGGCCCTGACCGCGTCCCTGCCCTGCTGCGCGCCGAACCGGCCGGCCGACTCCAGCAGCGCCCGCTCTCCCACCTCCGCCTCCAGGCAGCCGCTGGAGCCGCAGCCGCAGGCGCGGCCGCCCGGGTTGACGACCATGTGGCCGACCTCCCCGCCATAGCCGTCGTGGCCGCCCAGCAGGTGGCCGCCCGCGATGATCCCGCCGCCGATGCCGACGTCGCCGTGCAGGTAGATGAGGTCCTTGACGGCCACGCCGACCCCGCGGCTGTGCTCGGCCAGGGCGGCCAGGTTGGCGTCGTTGCCCACGCTGACGGGCAACCCCAGACCCAGCCTGCGGCCCAGCTCCTCGCCGAACGGCACCTCCCCGTCCATGAGGTTGGGGCCGAACGTGACCACGCCGTCGGCCTTGCGCACGCCGCCGGACACGGCCGCCGCCGCGCCGACGCACACGGTGTCGGCCCTGGTCTTGCGCCGCATCTGCCGGGCGAACCCGGACAACGTCGCGGCCAGCTCGTCCAGCTTGAACCGGCCGCGGTCGCGCGGAACCTCCCTGCGGTCGAGGATCACCCCGCCCAACCCGACGCGGGCCGCCGCGAGCCGGTCGGGGCCCACGTCGAAGGCGAACACGTAGACCCGCGCCGACTCGGGCCGCACCACGAGCGAGGGCCGCCCGGCACGGCCCGTCTCGCGCGGCAGCTCCTCGCGGACCAGCCCGGCGGCGGTGAGGTCGGAGGTGAGAGCCATGATGGTGCTCCGGTTGAGCCCCATCCTCGAGGTGAGTTCGGCGCGCGAGATCGGCCCGCCCAGATGAACATGCCGGAGCAGCGCGCCGAGATTGTGGCGTCTGATGTCCTCTTGAGAGGGTCCGGCACGCATGGTCTGGGGTTCCTTCAGGGGCTGCGAGTCGCTGATCACCTTAAACCAGCGGCGGCCGCCCGCTTGCGCGCCATGGCGTCGACACCCGCGGCGAGCAGCAGGACGGACCCGGTGACCAGGTATTTCACACTGGCTCCATACCCCATCAGGCCCATGCCGTTCTCGATCACGGCCACCACGGCGCCGCCCATCACGGCGTCCAGCACCCTGCCCTTGCCTCCGAACAGGCTCGTGCCGCCGATGACGGCCGCGCCGACGGCGTACAGCAGGACGGAGCTGCCACCCGTGTTCGGGTCGACGGAGCTGGCCCTGGACGCGGCCACGATCCCGCCGATCGCCGCCATCGAGGAGCAGATCACGAAGGCACTGATCTTGAGCCGGTCGACCGGGATGCCCGCTCTCCTCGCGGCCTCGGCGTTGCCGCCGACCGCGTACAGGTGCCGGCCGAACGCGGTGCGGCGCAACACCACGGTCCAGACGACCAGCAGCACCAGGATGAGCGGCACCACGATCGGCACGCCCGTGAGCGAGACGAGCTCGGGGTTGCGGCTGCGCTCCAGGTTGAGCGCGAAGACCGCGAGCCCGGCGAACAGCGCCAGCATGCCCACACGGAACGCGATCAACGACATCGGGTCGGCGGTCAGGCCGCGCTTGGCGCGGGTTCTGGCCCGCCTGAGCTGCACGCCCGCGAAGACCGCCACGCAGAACGCGTAGAGCGCCCAGCCCAGCCACGGCGGCAGGTTCCTGTTCGCGATGGCGACGATCACGCTGTCCCTGATGGAGATGTTCGTGCCCTCGTCGACCAGCACCAGGACCAGGCCCTGGAAGGCGAGGAACGCCGCCAGCGTCACCACGAACGACGGTATGCCCACCTTGGCGACCAGGGTGCCGAGCACCGTGCCGATGAGCACGCCGGTGACGATGGCGGCCGCCGCGCACACGTACCAGGGCAGGCCCGCGCTGGTCAGCGTGACGGCGAGCACCGCCGCGCACACACCGCTGGCGAAACCGGCCGACAGGTCGATCTCACCGAGCAGCAGCACGAACACCAGCCCCATCGCGATCAGCGTGATCGCGGCGCCCTGGGTGAACAGGTTGGCGAAGTTGATCGCGGTGACGAACGAGGGCCGCGCGACCGCGAAGACCGCGCAGAGCACCACCAGGCCGAGCACGGCCGGCAGCGCGCCCATGTCGCCGCCGCGCACCCGCTGGACGTAGGCGAGGAAACTGTTGCCGATCGACGGTGCCTGCGACGCCGCGACGATCGCCTCGCCGGGTAGTTCCTTGACCTTGTTCATGGCGTGACCCCGTTCTTGAGGCCGAGATCGCCGCTGCGGCCGGAGGTGATCAGTTCGACGACCTGCGCGTGCGTCACGTCGGCGGTCTTGACCTGGGCGGCCGTCCTGCCGAGGTAGAGCGCCGCGATCCGGTCGGAGACGGCGAACACGTCGTTCATGTTGTGCGAGATGAGCACGACGGCCAGCCCGGTGTCGGCCAGCCTGCGCACCAGTTCGAGCACCTGCGCGGTCTGGGCCACGCCCAGCGCCGCGGTCGGCTCGTCGAGGATGACGACCTTGCTGTTCCACAACACGGCCTTGGCGATGGCCACGGTCTGCCGCTGCCCGCCGGACAGGCTGGAGACCTGCTGCCTGATGGACTTCACCGTGCGCACGGACAGGCTGCTGAGGGTGCGCTCGGCCAGCTCCTCCATGCTGTCCTCGTCGAGCAGGGGGCCGCGCCTGCGCTCCCTGCCGAGGAACATGTTCTGGACGATGTCGAGGTTGTCGCACAGGGCGAGGTCCTGGTAAACGATCTCGATGCCCAGCTCGCCCGCGTCGCGCGGGCTGTGGACCTGGACCGGGCGGCCATCGAAGTGGATCTCGCCGTCGTCGATCGGGTAGATGCCGCCGACGCACTTGACGAGCGTCGACTTGCCGGCGCCGTTGTCGCCCACCAGCGCCGTGACCTCGCCGGCGTACGCCGAGAGCTCGACCTTGTGCAGGACCTTCACCGGGCCGAAGCTCTTGTCTATCCCGCGCACTTCAAGGAGGGGGGTCATGGGGCTCCCTAAGGGAGGGTACGGCCGCGCTCGTGGCGCGGGCCGTACCCCTCGTTCCTATTCGATTCCTGCCTCGGTGCACTTCTCGGCGAAGTCACCCGTGCACAGCTCCTCCTTGGTCACGAAGCCGTCGGCCACCACGTCCTTGACGTTGTCGAAGTAGATGGCCTGCGGCTCCATGAGCTCGGCGGGCACGTCCTGGCCGCTCTCCGGGTCCTTGACGCTGCTGCTCGCCGTGGGCTTCTCGCCCTTGGCCAGCGCCACCGCGAGCTTGGCCGCGGCGTCGGCCTCCTTCTTGACGGCCTTGTAGACGGTCATGCACTGGTCGCCGGCGAGGATGTTCTGCAGGCCCTGGACGGTGGCGTCCTGGCCGGTGACCGGCACCTTGCCGTTGAGGTTGTTCTTCTTCAGCACGGTGATGGCGGCGTTGCCGAGGCCGTCGTTGGCGGCCAGCACTCCGGCGATCTTCGGCTGCTGGGTCAGCATCTGCTCGAAGATCGTCCCGGCCTGGGTGTTGTCCCAGTCGGGCACCGACTGCTCCGGTCCCTTGACGTACTCGCCGGCGTCGAACTTGGGCTTGAGCACCCCGTCGTACCCGGCCTTGAACAGGGTGGCGTTGTTGTCCGTCGGCGAGCCGTTGAGGTAGGCGACGATCGGCTTGTCCGCCTTCTTGTCGGTCAGGCACTTGGCCAGGCCCTCGCCCTGGAGCTGGCCCACCTTGGTGTTGTCGAAGCTGACGTAGTACGCGGCGCCGCCGCCGAGCGTCAGCCGGTCGTAGTCGATGGTGGCCACGCCCTGCGACCTGGCCTTGTCGATGACCGTCTTGCCGGTGCCGCTGTCCAGATTGACGATCATCAAGACGGTGGCGCCGTTGGTGATCATCTGGTCGGCGATGGTCTGGAACGCCGTCTTGTCGTTCTGGGCGTTCTGGATGTCGTACTGGACGCCGGCGGCTTTGAACGCCTCTTCGAGGTACTTGCGGTCCGCCGTCTCCCACCGGGCCGAGGACTTGCTGTCCGGCAGGATGACGCCGATCTTGCCCGCGGGCGCCGCTGAGGCGGTGGCGGAGGCCGTCGTCGACGTGGTCTGACCGCTTTCGCCCCCGCAGGCGGTGAGACCGAGAGCGAGCGCGGCTGCCGCGGCGGTCAGACTGAGGATCCCCTTGCGCATGGTGCAGGGTCCTTTCTTCCGGAGGGGCCCGGATGAATGTTGTTTGCGGCAACGTATTCCGGGATCGCCTGCTTTGGAAGACCCAGTGGCGCGGTAGTTTGTTGTTTCTAGTAACAATCAGGAAACACGGCGCCCACGCCAGGCGCCGCACGGCACCGTGAGACCTGGGCGGCCGTGGTCGCGCCGCCGCGCTAGCGTGGGCTCATGATCGTATGGATCAACGGCACCCACGGCGCGGGCAAGACGACCACCAGCGCACTCGTACAGTCGCTGCTCCCCGGCTCGCGGGTGTTCGACGCCGAGAAGGTCGGCGCGACCCTCATGGACATCACGCCGGGGCTGCCCGCGACGGACAACTTCCAGCACTGGCCGCCGTGGCGGCCGCTCGTCGTCGAGACCGCCCGCCACGTGCTCGGCTACGTCGGCGGCACCCTGGTGATCCCCATGACCGTCCTGGTCGAGCAGTACTGGCGCGAGATCAGCGCAGGCCTCGCCCACCATGCCATTCCCGTACGGCACTTCGTCCTCCACGCCGACCAGGACACCCTGCGCCAGCGCATCGAGGGAGACACCGTTCTCGGCCCCTCCACCTTCCGCCTCCAACACCTCGAGCCCTACGCCGAGGCTGCCCGCACGTGGCTGCATCGCGAGGCCGAGGTCGTCGACACCACGCATCTCACGCCCGCCCTGGCCGCCTCGCGGGTCGCCGAAGCCGTCAAGGGCTGAGGCCCGCCCGCTCGGCCGGTCACCGGGGCGGGCGGCGGAGGCGTACGAGCTCGGCCCTGCCGCGCGAGACCGCGGCCGGGCGGAGCCGGCCGTCGGCGGAGCCGGCGTCGCGCCGGGTGGAGTGCGGCGACAATGAGGGCATGGGAGATCCGGTCGAGATCGTCGACCACGACCCGGGCTGGGCCGCGGCCTTCGCCGCGCTCGGCCGGACGATGCGCGCCGCGCTCGGCTCCGTCGCGGTGCGGATCGACCACATCGGGTCGACGTCGGTGCCCGGCCTGGCCGCCAAGCCCGTGCTCGACGTGCAGCTCGCGGTGCCCTCGTTCGAACCGCTGGAGGCGTACAAGGGCCCGCTGGAGCGGATCGGGCTGGTCCACCGGGCGGGCAATCCGGAGCTGACCAAACGTTACTTCCGCGAGACGCCAGGACATCGCAGGACCCACGTGCACGTACGCGAGCTCGGCACATTCTCCCAGCAGCTGCCGCTGCTGTTCCGTGACTACCTGCGTGCGCACCCCGCCGCCGCGGCCGAGTTCGCGCAGGCGAAACGGCGGTGCGCCGGCCGGTTCCGCGACGCGCGGCAGGAGTACGTCGCGGCCAAGGAGCCGTACGTGTGGGACATCGTGCGCCGCGCCGACGCCTGGGCCCAGCGCACCGGCTGGCGCCCGGGCCCGAGCGACGCGTAACCGCCGGCCGGGGCGCCCAGGCACACGAGCGGCACCCTGGCCGCCCGGCCCACGGCCGTCCGGCGAGCCGGTCAGGGCAGGCCGATGACGACGTTCTGGGCGATCAGGCTCAGCGCCGAGGCGGTCGCCACCACGAGCACCGCCATCCGGGCCCTGCCGCCGTCGAGGTAGCGCCGCAGCGGCCCCGACGCCAGGAACCCGAGGGCCATGGGCACGACCAGCGTCGCCCCCGCCGCCACCGCCTGCACGGGCAGTTCGCCCACCAATGCCAGGATCCCCAGCGACTGCAGCGCGCTCAGACAGAAGAACATCGCGAGCGTCGCCCTGATCTGCGGGCCCTCCGCGCTCTGGTACACCAGCGCGACGGGCGGCCCGCCGATGCCCGTCGCAGTGCCGGTGATGCCGGAGACGAAACCGGCGGAGGCGAGCGTCACGCCGGTGCGCGGCACGCTCATCGCCCTGGCGGTCAGGAGCACGGCGATCACCACCATGACCGCCACGAAGACGCTCCTGGCGTATATGGATGTGTAGACAACGATGAGTGCACCGATGACACTCCCCGGCAGCCTGCCCAGCAGCGCGAACCCCACTCCGCGCCACTCCACCCGCCGCCATTCCGAGGCCAGCGTGAACAGCGGCATCGCGAGGTTGACCATCTGGACGGCGCCCGGCATCAGGCCGGGCTCGATCATCGTCAGCACGGGAACGGCCACCAGCCCCAGCCCGAAACCCACCCCCCCCCTGCACGATCGCGCCCGCGAAAACCGCAAGTCCACCCACGATGAGCAGCAATGCCGCATCAGTCATGCAGGAGAGTCAACCATCTTTACTCTCTGTTGCCATTCCTGCGCCAAGGGTGACCGTCTCGTGTATTCTTTTCCACGACGCAGACGTAGCCTCTGGAGTATGAGCATGAAGTCTAAAGCCGCGACGACGATACGCGTCAGCGTCACAACCCGAGACCGCCTAGCCCGAATCGCCCGCCAGGAGGGTCGAACCATGACCGAGGTGCTGCACAACGCCATCGCCGACTACGAGCAGAAGCAGTTCTGGCAGACCGTGAACGAGCAGGTCGAGCAGACGCAGCGCGAAGACCCGGAAGGCTGGGCCGACTACCTGACCGAACGCGAACAGGTGCTCGGTCCACGCCCCCGCTCCCGCCGGATCGCGCCCGAATGGGACGGTCTACTCACATTTCCCGAGGAGAAAGATGAAACTGACGCAAGGTGATATCTGGTTCACTAGGTTCAGCAGTCCGACCGGTCGCGAGCAGGGTTTCGACCGTCCCTCTCTGATCGTCAGCAACGACAACCTCAACCAGTCGAGGCTCGGGCTCGTCTTTGCCGTGCCTCTGACCACCCGGGAGCGCGGATATCTCACCCATGTCCGGATAGGCCGTGACGGGACCGGGTTGGCCAAGACAAGCTGGGCGATGATCGAGCAGATCCGCGCCATCTCGCCGGACAGGTTCGACTTCTTCGTCGGCACCGCCCCCGAGGAGGTCGTCGAGGAAGCGGTCACCGTGCTCAAACGCATGCTCTAGGAGATTCGCCGCCCGGCGAAAAAGAGCTTCGCCGGGTGGCTCTCTTATCGTGCCACACTTTGCTGATCAATAAGCTGGCGATCGTGCGATCCCTCCCGATGACGCGTGTCCTGACTCTCGCCGCGGTTCTGGCGTCCATCTGCCTGACCGCCCCGCCCGCGCAGGCGGCGCCCGTACGCAGCCCGTTCCCCAAGAAGGCGGGCAAGCTGGCCGCGACCTCATGCCCCGAGACCCCGATCGTCTCCGGCGGCGTTCCGCGCACCCGGGAGTACCTCCAGACGGTCGTGAAATGTCTGGACAAGTCGTGGGGTGCGTACGTTGAGCGGGCAGGGCGTACGTTCCGCAAGCCCGTCGTCCGCTACTTCGAGGAGCCGGCGAGCACCGTGTGCGGGATGCGCTGGCCCGCGTACGCCGACGCCTTCTACTGCACCGAGCGCGCCACCGTGATCTTCCCGCTGACCGGCCGGTGGATCGAGAACAGGACCGACCTCTTCCCGATCAAGGTGGCCGCCCACGAGTACGGTCACCACCTGCAGAGCCTGCTGGGCATCCGCCGCTCCTACGAGGCAAGGGCACGCGCCGACCGCACCCACGCGGACCGGTTGAAGCGCCGCTACGAACTCCAGGCCGACTGCCTGTCCGGAGTCTTCCTGGGCAGCGTCTGGCGTTCCCTGGCCCGCTCCGAACGCGACTGGGCGGCGCTGCTCGACGCGACCCGGGCGAGCGGCGACGACGATGACGGCCACCGCACCCACGGCAAGGGGTCCAGCCGGGCCTACTGGCTCAAACGCGGCTACGGCGCCGTCTCCCCCGCTGCCTGCGACACCTGGTCGGCACCCGCCGCCAGAGTCGCCTGACCGCAAAGCCTCTCGACCTGACCGGTGACCCGCCCAGTGAGCTGACCGGTGACCTGACCGGTGAGATGGCGGCGGGTGGGTCGCGGGCCTGCGACGCAGACCTGAGCGACCGGCCGCCGGCTCGTGACAAGCGTGATCCGTGATCCGTGGCGGAGGGCCGCCCGGGGAGCGAGGAGCCGCCCGGCGGAGGGTGTTCCGCCGGGCGGCTCTCAGTGTGTCGGGTGGTTCCCCCGAAACGAGCGCGTGAGGATCGCGCCCAACCCCGGCGACGAGCCGGGCTCCGTCGCTCCCGGTCGGCTCTTGACCGGCCGGGAGCTCGGGAAGTTCACTTGGCGAGCAACGACCGCAGAACGTACTGCATGATGCCGCCGTGCCGGTAGTAGTCGGCCTCGCCGGGCGTGTCGATGCGCACCACCGCGTCGAACTCGACGTCGCCCGCCCTGACGTGCACCGTCTGCGGGATGCCGCCCTTGTTGAGCTCTTCGACGCCTGTGATGTCGAACGTCTCCTCGCCCGTCAGGCCGAGGGCCTCCGCCGAGGCGCCCTGCGGGAACTGCAGCGGGAGCACGCCCATGCCGATCAGGTTGGAGCGGTGGATACGCTCGTACGACTCGGCGATGACCGCGCGGACGCCCAGCAGCGCCGTGCCCTTGGCCGCCCAGTCGCGCGAGGACCCGGAGCCGTACTCCTTGCCCGCCAGCACCACCAGCGGCGTGCCCGCGGCGGCGTAGTTGACCGAGGCGTCGTAGATGAACGACACCGGGCCATCGGACTGGGTGAAGTCGCGGGTGTAGCCGCCCTCGGTGCCGGGGGCGATCTGGTTGCGCAGCCGGATGTTGGCGAACGTGCCCCTGATCATCACCTCGTGGTTGCCACGACGCGAGCCGTAGGAGTTGAAGTCCTTCACCTCCACCCCGTTGGCCTTCAGGTATTGGGCGGCCGGGGTGCCCACCTTGATCGAGCCGGCGGGCGAGATGTGGTCGGTGGTGACCGAGTCGCCGACCTTGACCAGCACGCGGGCGCCGGTGATGTCGGTCACCGGCTCCGGCTTCTCCGGCATGCCGTCGAAGTAGGGGGCCTTGCGGACGTAGGTCGAGTCGGGGTCCCACTCGAAGGTGTCGCCGGTCGGGATCGGCAGCGAGCGCCAGTGGTCGTCGCCCTTGAAGACGTCGGCGTAGTCGCGCTCGAACATGTCGCGCCCGATCGAGGAGTTGACCACGGCCGCGATCTCCTCCGGCGCGGGCCAGATGTCGCGCAGGTAGACCGGCTCGCCGTCGCTGCCGACGCCGAGCGGCTCGGTGTCGAGGTCGAGGTCCATGGTGCCGGCCAGCGCGTACGCGACCACCAGCGGCGGCGAGGCCAGGTAGTTCATCTTGACGTCGGGGTTGATCCGGCCCTCGAAGTTGCGGTTGCCCGACAGCACGGCGGTGACGGCCAGGTCGTTGGCCTGGACGGCCTCGGAGATCTCCGGCAGGAGCGGCCCCGAGTTGCCGATGCAGGTGGTGCAGCCGTAGCCGACGAGGTTGAAGCCGATCTTGTCGAGGTACGGCTGGAGCCCGGAGCGCTCGAAGTAGCCGGTGACGACCTGCGACCCGGGGGCCAGCGAGGTCTTGACCCACGGCTTGCGGGTCAGGCCCTTCTCCACGGCGTTGCGGGCCAGCAGCGCCGCGCCGAGCATGACGTACGGGTTGGAGGTGTTGGTGCACGAGGTGATCGCGGCGATCGAGACGATGCCGTGGTCGATCTCGAACGAGGTGCCGTCGGCCAGCGTGACGGGAACCGGCTTGTGCGGCCGCCCGCCGTCGGCCGTGGAGTTGGAGGCGGGCGAGTCGGAGGCCGGGAAGGACTCCTTGGACGCCTCGTCGACGCCGTCCTCCACGTAGTTCTCGACGTCGTGACGCCAGGTCTGCTTGGCGGCCGACAGGGCGATGCGGTCCTGCGGGCGCTTGGGGCCGGCGATGGACGGCACGACCGTGGCGAGGTCGAGCTCGATGTATTCGGAGAACTCCGGCTCGGGCGCGGCCGGGTCGAGCCAGAGGCCCTGGACCTTGGCGTACGCCTCGACGAGGGCGATCTGCTCCTCGGAGCGCCCGGTCAGGCGGAGGTAGTCGATCGTCTGGCCGTCGATCGGGAAGATCGCGCAGGTGGAGCCGAACTCGGGGCTCATGTTGCCGATCGTGGCCCGGTCGGCCAGCGGCACGGACGCGACACCCTCGCCGTAGAACTCGACGAACTTGCCGACCACGCCGTGCTTGCGCAACATCTCGGTGATCGTCAGGACCAGGTCGGTGGCCGTGGCCCCGGCGGGCAGCTTCCCGTTGAGCTTGAAGCCGACCACGCGCGGGATGAGCATGGAGATCGGCTGGCCGAGCATCGCGGCCTCGGCCTCGATGCCGCCGACGCCCCAGCCGAGCACGCCGATGCCGTTCTCCATCGTGGTGTGGGAGTCGGTGCCGACGCAGGTGTCGGGGTAGGCCCTGTTGATGTCGCCGTCGGAGCGGGTCATGACCACGCGGGCCAGGTGCTCGATGTTGACCTGGTGGACGATGCCGGTGCCGGGCGGCACCACCTTGAACTCGTCGAAGGCGGTCTGGCCCCAGCGCAGGAACTGGTAGCGCTCGTGGTTGCGCTCGTATTCGCGCTCCACGTTGCGCTGGAAGGCGTCGGGGTGGCCGAAGTAGTCGACGATGACCGAGTGGTCGATGACCATCTCGGCGGGCGCGAGCGGGTTGATCCTGGCCGGGTCGCCGCCGAGGTCGCGCACGGCCTCGCGCATCGTGGCCAGGTCGACCACGCAGGGCACGCCCGTGAAGTCCTGCATGATGACGCGCGCGGGCGTGAACTGGATCTCCACGCTCGGCGCCGCCTTCGGATCCCATCCTCCGAGCGCCCGGATGTGGTCGGCGGTGATGTTGGCGCCGTCCTCGGTGCGGAGGAGGTTTTCCAGCAGGATCTTCAGGCTGTACGGGAGGCGCGCGGCGCCTTCGACGGCGTCCAGCCGGAAGATCTCATATGACGCGTCGCCGACGCGTAGCGTGTCACGGCTGCCGAAGCTGTTCGCGGACACGGTGGTTCGCCTCCTCCATCAGACATCTTTCAGGCTTGCGGGTGGCTCCCCGCTCCTCACGCGCTTCGCGGCTCCCGTGGTGCCGGGTCTCCACTCCGCTCGCTGCGTCGGGTTCACTCCTGCTCATGGGTCGCTCACCCTCCTCACTCACTTCGCGGGGTCCCTCCTTCGTCGGGCCCCCACTCCGCGCGCTGCGTCGGGTTCACTCCCCAAATCCTGCCGCACGCGCGAACGAGTAAGCACGTTAGGTGAACCTAATCCGCATCCGCCCAGCAGGTGTCTCGACATCAAGATATCGGGAAAAGTATCTCGACATCAAGTTAAACGGGCACCAGGCGCCAGTACAGCAGCCCGACGATGGCCACGGACAGGATCGGCGCGAGGATCTTCTGCTCGAACTTCCTGCCCGTCTTGATGCCGATCTTCCACGGCAGAACGAACTTCGCCCCCAGCGGCCACAACACGGGGCAGCCGCGCTCGGTCATGCAGTCGCCGACGACGTGGATGAAACTTCCGACCCCCACGGCCAGCCCGAGCCAGGCGTAGCCCACCTCGAGGGAGAGGAAGACGGCGTAGAGCCCGGCGGTCATGCCGATGTTGATCATGATAGACCCGAGTTTGTTCCCCGGGATCCCGACGCCGATGGCGCGCAACGCCAGGCCGATGAGCAGCACGACCATGACGTCGCGCCCGATCGGATAGGTGCTGGCCAGCCAGTGCGCCCCGAACCCGATGGCCACAGCGAAGAGGAGCGAGTGGGTGGCGCCACGGTGGCCGCCGCCGAGCCATGAAACGAGCTTGCTGAGCGCCCACGTGACCGGCCCGAACGTCTGCGCGATCGTCGCGTGAGGATGGTCGAGGTCGGGCAGCATCGCGGCGCCCGCACAGATGATGGCGCCGGCGATCAACTCGGCGGGACTGAGCGCGGTGGCCATGATCCCGGTTTCCACGAACCGGGTGGACTCGTTCACCAGCGGCAGTGCGGCAAGGGGCGGCGCCAGCCCCAGCCAGGCGATGGCCCCGGTCATCGCATGCGTGTGCCCCATCATGATCCGGACTGTACGGCAAAGAGGTTCTTTGCGCGGCGAGGCATGCCGGGCGACCGGGCCGTGCAGGCCGGCGACGTCGCGTGAAGCACCCGCAGACGCAGACGAGGTCGTCTCCGCGGCGACAGCACCCCCCAGCCCTGCCGACGCGGAACGACCTCGTCTGATGTGAACAACGCCCGCCTCCCCCGACCTGTTCCCGGATTCCGCAACTTTTTCGTGATCTGGATCACACCTTTTCGTGACTTGCGAATCGTCATTTCATCGATATATCTTTGACGCATCGAGAACAGATCGCGATATAGGGGGAAAAATGAGTTCAGCACAGGCAGCAGGCGGGCCCTGGCCCGGCGCCCGCGAATACAAACGAGCGGCCCGCGAGGCGTTCAGAGCCATGAGCGACGCGTTCGAGCAGATGGGCGGCCACCACCATCGCGGCGGCCCGCACGAGCACCGCCACCGCGGCAGGAGAGGCGGACCCGGATTCCCGTTCGACTTCGGGCGCGGCCCGTGGGGTGGACCCGGCGGTCCCGGCGGCCCGTGGGGCGGCGGGCACCGCGGCTGGGGCGGCAGGGGCCGCAAGGCCAAGCGGGGCGACGTACGCGCCGCGATCCTGGCCCTGCTCTCCGAGGAGCCGCGCAACGGCTATCAGATCATCCAGGAGATCGCCGAGCGCAGCGAGGGCGGCTGGAAGCCCAGCCCCGGCGCCGTCTATCCGGCGTTGCAGCAGCTCACCGACGAGGGTCTGGTGATCTCGGAGGAGCACGAGGGCCGCAAGGCCTACCGCCTCACCCAGGAAGGCAGCGCGTACGTCGAGACGCACGCCGACGAGGTCAGGGCCCCATGGGACGAGATGCGCCCGGACATCGACGACAACACCGCCGATCTCTGGCATATCGCTCGGCAGTCGGCCTTCGCCATGATGCAGATTCTGCAGACCGGCAGCGACGCACAGATCCGCGAAGCGCGTAAGACTCTAGTGGAGACCCGGCGCAAGCTGTACCAGATCCTGGCCGACGACGAGCCGGGCGAGGAATGACCCCACTGATGGCCGGCGCACGCGATGGCCGGTTCGGAGAGAGCGAGGAGCCGCACATGGACCACAACGATCTCCGCATCGGCGACGCCGAGCGCGAGCAGACGATGGCCGCCCTGCGCGAGCACTTCGCCCAGGGCCGCCTGACCCACGAGGAGCTCGAAGAGCGCCTCGACCGGACGCTGGCCGCAAAGACGGCCCGCGACCTGGCGGGCATCACGGCCGACCTCCCCGGCCCCGGCTACCGCACGCCGGCGCCGCAGCCCGACATGGGCGACTGGCGGGCGGCGATGCACGCGCATCGACAGCAGATGCAGGAGATGCGCCGCGCGCACCGCGACATGCGCCACACCTGGGGCCACCACCACCCGTGGCGGCGGCACCGCGGCCCGCACCCGATCGTGCCCCTGTTGTTCGTGGCCATGATGCTCGGGCTGTTCTTCGGCGGGTTCGGCGTCTTCAAGGCGCTGCTCGTGGTGTGGGTCGCGGCCGTGGTGGTCAGCATGGTGCGCCGCCGGTTCCACCACCGCCGCTGACCGGCCTCCCACCTTCCCGTCCCCGTCCCCGTCCCCGTCCCCGTCCGAGCGGTCACGTGCACAGCCGGCACCGCTCCCCGGCCCGTTGACAAACGGAACACTGATCCTTATCTTTCGGAACAGCGCTCCGTTTCGCGCGGAGCCCGCCGCGGCGTGAGCGTTCCCCCGCGTGTGCGGCGCGACTCAGAAGCATTCGGACGGGAGTTCAAACATGATCTTGGTTACCGGCGGTCTCGGTTTCATCGGCTCTCACACCGTCCAGGCGCTCCTCGACATGGGTGAGGAGTGCGTGCTGCTCCAGCGCCGCAAGGCCGAGGCGCCGGCCTACCTCGCCGGCGCGAAGGTGGCGATGGAGCAGGCCGACATCACCGACCTGCCCGCCCTGCTCGACGTCGGCGAACGCCACAAGGTCACCGGCATCGTGCACCTCGCCGGGTCCATGCCCTGGCCCCCCGACGCCCGCCGGCCCGTCGAAGCAACGCGTAGGGCGATCGGCGGCCTGCTCAACGTCATGCAGGCCGCGCAGGACTGGGGGGTGCAGCGCGTCGGCGTCGCGAGCACGATCGGCGTCTACTCCGGCCTGACCGGCGCGCTCCGCGAGGACATGCCCCTGCCCATGGCATCCTTTCACCTGATCCCGACCTTCAAGAAGATCGGTGAGCTGCTCAACGAGCATCTGGCCGGCGCCACCGGCATCGAGGTCGTCAACTACCGTATCTCGGCCACCTGGGGACCACGTGACCCCCACGGAGCGCTGTTCTTCGCCGCCCCCGAGCTGGTCCATGCCGCCGCCCGCGGGACCGAACCGGACCTGTCGACCCTCGCCGCGCCGCCGTACGCGGAGGACTCGATCGACCTGTGCTACGTGAAGGACGCCGCCCGCGCCATCGCGCTCCTCCAGCTCGCCGACCGGCTCGGCCACCGCACCTACAACGTCGCGTCCGGGCGCGCGACGTCCAACGCCGAGGTCATCGCCGCGATCAGGAAGGTGGTCCCCGACGCCCGGATCGACCTGCCCACCGGCGGAACCGGCGGGCAGACCCACCTCGACATCACCCGGCTCCGGCAGGACACCGGCTACGCGCCCGCCTACGACCCCGAGCGCGCCGCCGCCGACTACATCACCTGGCTGCGCGCAGGCAACGAGCACTGAGCACCGCCCTGCGCCCCTCGGCGTCGTCTCCTAGGGGCAGGCATCCAGCCGGGCGCACGCCACGAAGTGCCCCGGCTCGGTTTCGATCAGGGCGCCGGCGGCCCCGCGCTCGTGGTAGACGCAGGAGTCCACGGGTGTGGCGTCGTCCCAGGCCTGGTTCATACGCGGCACGGCCGACAGCAGCTCGCGCGTGTACGGGTGCAGCGGATCCCCGAAGACGCGGCCGGTCAGCCCCATCTCCACGACGCTCCCTCGGCGCAGCACCACGGTGCGCTCGGCGAGGTAGGTGCCGAGCGACAGGTCGTGGGTGATGTAGAGCACGCCCAGCCCTCTGGCCTTCAGCTCGGCCAGCAGGTTGAGCACGTCGATGCGCGTGGAGGCGTCGAGCATGCTGGTGATCTCGTCGGCGACCAGCAGCTTGATGTCCAGCAGCAGCGCACGGGCGATGAGCAGGCGCTGCAACTGGCCGCCGCTGAGCTGGTGGGGGTATTTGCCGAGCACCTGGCCGGGGTTGAGCCGCACGTCGCGCAGCGCCGCCTCGACGCGCTCCGCCCACTCGGCCCCGGGGACGGCCGGGTAGTACGCCTCCTTGATCATGCTGTAGACGCGGTCGGCCTTGAACACCGGGTTGAACGAGCTGAACGGGTCCTGGAAGATGCCCTGGATGTGGCGGTAGTACTCCTTGCCCGCCCGGACGGGCCGCCCGTCGAAGGTGATCGAACCGCGGGTGACCGGGTTCAGCCCGAGGATCATCCGGCCGATCGTGCTCTTGCCGCTGCCGCTCTCCCCGATCAGCGAGACGACCTCGCCGGGGACGACCTCGAAGCTCACCTCCCGCACGGCCGTGACGCTCTTGCCGCCGAAGGCGCCGATCTTGAATTCCTTGGTGACGTCGTCGAGTCTGAGCATCAGGCCTTCCAGCAAGCGACGTGGTGGTCGGGGGCGAGCTCGGCCACCGGCGGGTCCTGCGCGCACTCGTCCCCCGCGATCGGGCAGCGGGCGCGGAAGCGGCAGCCGGTGGGCGGGTCGAGCAGCGAGGGCGGGCTCCCGGGGATGCCCTCGAGCCGGCGGTCGGCATAGCGCACGCCGACCTCGGGCAGGGAGTCGAGCAGCAGCTTCGTGTAAGGGTGGCGGGGCGCCTTGACGATCACGTCGGCCGGCGCCTTCTCGGCGAGCCTGCCCGCGTACATGACCATGATCGTGTCGGCGATGTGGTGGGTGAGCGCGATGTCGTGCGTGACGAAGATCATGCTCTTGACGTAGCCGCTCTCGCGGAAGCCGAGCAGGGCGCGGGCGACGGCCTTCTGCGTGGAGACGTCGAGCGCCGAGGTGACCTCGTCGGCGATCAGCAGCGACGGGTCGAGCAGCGTGGAGATCACCATCACCATGCGCTGCTTCATGCCGCCCGACAGCTCGATGGGGTAGCGGTCGAGCACCTCGCGGGGCAGGCCGACCTGGTCCATCCGGCGCTCCAGCTCGGCGGTGTCCACCGCCGAGCCCCTGGATCTGAGCAGTTCGGTGACCATCCTGCGCAGTCTGCGGGTCGGGTTGAGCGCGCTCATGGCGTACTGCGGGATGAGGGAGACCTCGCGGAAGCGGAAGTCGTTCATCGCGCGGTCGTCGCCGATCGGCAGCTCCCGGCCGTCGAGCACGACCGTGCCGCCGACGTGGCGCATGCGGCCGTCCATGCGGATGAGGCTCTTGCCCAGGGTGCTCTTGCCGCAGCCGGACTCGCCGACCAGGCCGAGGATCTCGCCGTCGCCGAGCTCGAAGGTCATGCCGTCGAGCGCGCGCACCTCGCCCTTGAGCGTCCTGTAATACACCCGGAGCTCGCTGACCTGCAGACTCATGTCTCCCTCAGTTTCGGGTTGAAGACCTCGTCGAGCCCGACGTTGGCGACGTACAGGGCGCCCACGATCGCCGTGATGCCGGCGCCCGGCGGCACGAACCACCACCACATGCCGAGCTGGAGCGCGCTCCACTGGTTGGCGTTCTGCAACATCAGGCCGAGCGAGACGCCCTCGGTCGGGCCGAGGCCGATGAAGTCGAGCGAGGAGGCGATGAGGATCGCGCCGCCGAACAGCAGGATGAACGTCATGAACAGGTAGGAGCTCATGTTCGGCGCGATCTCCCTGGAGATGATCCGCCAGGTGCCCGATCCGCTCATCCGCGCCAGATCCACGAACTCCCGGGTACGCAGCGAGAACGTCTGCGCCCTGATCGCCCGCGCCGCCCACGGCCACTGCGTCAGCCCGATGAACAGGCCCTGCACCGCCACGCTCCGGATGCCCAGGTAGGCGTTGATGATCAGCAGCACGGCCAGCGTGGGGATGACCAGGATGACGTTGGTGAGCATGTTGAGCACCTCGTCGACCACGCCGCCCCGGTAGCCGGCCACGAATCCCACGAGCATGCCGATGACCGCCGCGATGCCGCCGCCGATGACGCCCACGAGGAAGGTGGCGCGCAGGCCGTGCACGAACTGGAGGAAGATGTCCTGGCCGAAGGTGGTGGTGCCGAGCCAGTGCTCGGCCGACGGCGGGCTCATGGGGCGGGTGCCGTAGTCGTTGGGCGTGCCGCTGACCAGCAACGGCCCTGCCATGCCCAGCACGAGCAGCACGACCACGACGCCGAACCCGGCCATCAGCTTGCCGTTGCGCACGGCGAAGTGCAGCGCCTCGCGCCGCACCCCCTCCCGCTCGCGGGGTTCGGTCTCCTGGAGTGTCGTCATGCCTGCGCACCCGCCATTCCCGCCCTGGTCCGCGGATCGACCACGACATAGACGATGTCGATGATGAAGTTGGCGATCAACACTCCGAGCACGATGAACAGGAACGTGCCCTGGAGCAGGAAGAAGTCCTGGTTCTGGATCGCCTTGAGGATCAGGCTGCCCAGGCCCGGGTAGGCGAAGACGATCTCGGTGACGAGCGCTCCCGCCACGAGCACGCCCAGCTGCAGGGCCAGGCCGGTGATCTGGGGCAGGACGGCGTTGCGGAAGGCGTACCTGCGGATGAGCCGGGCGGGCGCGCCGAGCGCCGACAGGTAGTTGGAGTAGTCGGACTCCAGCTCATAGATGATCATGTTGCGCATGCCGATCGCCCAGCCGCCCAGCGCCACCAGGAACAACGACAGGAACGGCAGCGTCCAGTGGTGCAGCAGGTCCAGCACGAACGTCCACGACCAGTTGGGCCGCATCGAGAAGCTGTAGCCGCCCGCGACGGGGAAGAGGCCGGCGATCACGCCGAGCGCCCAGGCCAGCAGCACCGCCAGCCACATGTACGGCATGGCCGTCAGCACGTAGCCGACGGGCAGCACGGTGTTGTCGAGCAGCTTGCGCCGGGCGGCGTAGGCGCCGAACCGGTTGCCCACCACCCAGCTCAGCAGCACCGACGGGATGATCAGGCCCAGCGTGTACGGCACCGCCCCGTTGATCACGGTGCTGACCGGGGTCGGGAACAACCAGATGCTGATCCCGAAGTCGCCCCGGAACATCGCGCCCCAGAAGTTCACGTACTGCTGCCAGAGCGGCTGGTCGAAGCCGAAGAGGTCGTTGTAGTAGGCCCGCATCGCCTCGACGGCCTCGGGCTGGGCGACGTTCGCCCGCGCCACCATGCTCGCCACCGGATCACCCGGCATGAAGCGCGGGATCAGCCAGTTGACCGTGACGGCGACGAAGAAGGTCAATCCGTAAATGAGCAGTTTCCTGCTGAAGTAGCGACGCACGCGTGTTCTCCGAGAGGGCCCTCCGACCCCGGCGGCCCGAGCCGCGCGGGGCGGAGGGGTGAACGGTCAGAGGTCAGGAGCCGGCGGGCTGGAGCTGGGCGAGCGTCTCGAAGCCGCCCAGCTCGAACCAGTTACGCCACATGACGGCGCCGGTCTTGGGTGCGCTGCCCTCCGCGGCCGGCCAGTTCTTCCACGTGCTGGTGCTGTGCTGCGCCCACAGGCCGTTGTACCAGAGCGGGATGATCGGCATGTCGTCGAAGTGGATCTGCTGGAGCTGCGAGGTGATCTTCTGCATGCCGGCGGTGTCGTCGGTCTTGACCTGGTCGAGCTGCTGCACGAGGTCCCAGGCCTTCTCGTTCTCGTAGCGGGCGAAGTTGACCGTGTTCTGCTGCTTCCTGACCGGCAGCTGGAACATGTACTCGTAGTAGGTGTACGGCGAGTTCGACAGCTGGCGCTCGTTGTTGATGAGCAGGTCGAAGTCGCCCTCGGTGCGCTTCTCCACCAGGGCGTTGAAGTCGGGGAAGTCGGGCGTGATCTGGATGCCGGCGGCCTTGGCGCTGGTCGCGATCGACCGGGCCGACTCCATCCAGTCGGTCCAGCCCGACGGCACGATGAGCGTCAGGCTGATCTTGGAGCCGTCCTTGTTCTCCACGAACCCGTCGCCGTCGCCGTCCTTGTAGCCGGCGTCGGCCAGCAGCTTCTTCGCCTTGCCCGTGTCGAAGGCGAAGCCGGACGCGGACACCACGTTCTTGTCCACGAACGTGTCCCACTGCGGGAGCAGGCCCGTCGGGCTGGCCGCCTTGACGAGGTTGCCGTACACGCTCTCGACGATCTTCTTGACGTCGATCGACGAGGCCAGCGCCTTGCGGAAGGCGGGGTCGTCCATCGGCTTCTTCGTGGTGTTGGGCACCAGCCAGGCGGTGTTGGCCGACAACATGTACGGCGGCTCTTTGTAGTAGGTGGTCAGGCCGAAGTTGCCCTGCACCAGGTTGGCCACGCCGGGCAGGAAGTTGTTGCTGAGGTCGAGGCCCTTCTGCAGCAGCATGCCCATCGCGACCTCGTTGCTCGGTGTGGCGATGTCGACGATGTAGCGGGGCTTGGGCTCCATGTCGAGGGCCGCCTTGCCCCACCAGTCGTCACGCCGCTGCAGGACCACGCGGTCCTGGTCCTTGCTCATGAACGTGTACGCGCCCGTGGAGACCGGGTCGTCGTTGGTCCCGTCGAGCACCTCCTTCTCCGAGCGGTCCTTCCACACGTGCTCGGGGACGATCGCCCGGCTGTAGAGCATGTAGTCCCACTGCTGGTAGTTGGCCTCGGAGAAGGTGAACCTCACGGTCTGGTCGTCGGTCGCCTCGACCTTCTCCAGCCAGTCCCAGAGGTTGTGGAACGGGATCGTCTCCATCTTGCCGAGCTCGAAGGTGTAGACGACGTCCTTGGCGGCGAACGGCTGGCCGTCGGACCACTTGACGCCCTGGCGGAGCTTGAGCTCGTAGGTGGTGTCATCGGTCCACGAGCCGCTCTCGGCCAGCCACGGGACGAGCTTGGCCGCGTTGGTGTCGTAGTGGAACAGCGTCTCGTACACCAGGCCCTTGGTGCCCACGGCGGAGTCCCACTCCCGGATGGGGTTGTAGTTGAGGGGCGGACCCCACTGGGTGCCGGTGGTGTACAGCGTCTCGTTGCGCGGCAGTTGGTCGGGGTCGGCGCTGGCGGCGCCGGACTGGCCCTGTGCCTGTGAGGCCGGCGGGTTCGGCGTGGATCCGCCGCCGGTGCAGGCCGTGGCCAGCAGGCCCGCCGCCACGACCGGGATGAGGATCCGAGCCCGGATACGCATCTCTTCTCTCCTTCCTCCGCGCCAGGCGCGAAGGTTCGCACGTCTGCTAGACAACCCCGATGAGCGGCTTCGAACGGGCCCGCATCCGCATGGGAGCGCTCCCATCAGGGAAGGCGAGCACACTCCCGCCCGCTGGCCGGTGAGCGATCACTTCTTCAGTAGTCGTAGGCCGGCGACGGCCTGCTGAACCGGATAAGTACCGCGAACGTAAATTCCTGGTGACGCGTACGTCAAGGGCCGTGACGCTTTCGAGACGTGGTCCTGGAAACGCTCTCACTGCGGACCTGCCACACGCCGAGGCATGAAACGACCACATCAGCGGGTACGGCCTAACCGGTTCAACCGGCGACCCGGCACGGGAGGCAGCGGGGACCCCAGGTTGATCGCGGCGTCGCCTCTCGAGTCACCTTGGTTTACCGGCTTTTATCGCGATTCGATGACAAATCGGTAGCTTTCCCGACAGAATGCGGTCCCATCCAGCATCTATCGCAACTGGAGGCACACCCTTATGCGTAGACCCCTTGGGGTTCTCGCCGGACTCGTGACCGTGGCGGCGCTGGGCGCGCCGCTCGGCACGGCGCAGGCCGCCACCGCATCCGAGGCCGCGTGCCGGGTGAACGTGGCCAAGCCCCGGCTCAACGACGAGGCACAGAAGATCACGTCATTCGCCGTCCGCCGCGGGTGCTTCGGCCCCGCGCTCCTCCGCATCCGCATCAAGCGCGCCGTGGAGGGACGGGACCCTGTCGTCAAGAGCGGCGCGACCAGGAACGGCCGCATCACCCTGAAGACCGACTGCCGGCCGGGCACCTATTACGCGTTCGCCACCGACTACCGCGGCCACACCGTCAAGTCCAAGGCCGCCAAGCTGACGTGCGCCCCGGGCGACGACGCCACTCCTCCCCCCTCCTCGGGCGGGGTGGGTACGGCCGTGGAGAACGAGGTCGTCAAGCTGACCAACGCCGAACGCGCCAAGGGCGGCTGCGGGCCGCTCAAGCACGACCGGAAGCTCCGCGCCGCCGCCGTCGGCCACTCCTCCGACATGGCGGAGCAGAACAAGATGGCGCACAAACTCCCCGGCCGACCCGACCTCGGGCAGCGCATCAAGGCGGCGGGCCTCACCGGGTTCCGGGCATGGGGAGAGAACGTCGCCTGGGGCCAGCCCTCCGCGGCCTCCGTGGTGCGGGCCTGGATGAACAGCTCCGGCCACCGGGCCAACATCATGAACTGCCGCTACAACCTCATCGGTGTCGGCGCGAAGAAGGACGGCCAGGGCCGGATCTACTGGACCCAGGACTTCGTCACGAAGTGATCCCCCAACGGAACGCACGGGCGACGGTGGCCGTGGGCGTGTGCCCCGGCCACCCCGGCCGTCTCAGCCCATCTCCTCAAGCTTGCGCCCCTTGGTCTCCCTGACCCACTTGGCGACGAACAGGAAGGAAAGGACGGCGAAGACCGAGTACGCGGCGTACGTGAGCGACAGGTTCCACTCCGACAGCGCCGGGAACGACACCGTGATCAGCCAGTTGGCGATCCACTGTGCCCCCGCGGCGACGCCCAGGGCGGCGGCGCGGATGCGGTTGGGGAACATCTCGCCGAGCAGCACCCAGACCACCACACCCCAGGACAGCGCGAAGAACAGCACGAACACGTTCGCCGCCACGAGCGCGATCGCCCCTTGCGGGTTGGGCAGGGACACCGTCCCCTCCACCATCCGCGCCGCGCTGAACGCCCACGCCGCGGTGGCCAGCGAGATCGCCATCCCGGCCGACCCGATCATGAGCAGCGGCCGCCGGCCGATCTTGTCGACCAGCGAGATGGCGATGAACGTGCCGATGATGTTGATGATCGAGCTGGAGAAGCTGATCAGCAACGAGTCGGCCTGGTTGATGCCGACCGACTGCCACAACACGGACGAGTAGTAGAAGATCACGTTGATGCCGACGAGTTGCTGGAAGGCCGACAAGACGATGCCGATCCAGACGATCGGCAGCAACCCGAGCGCGGGGCCGCGCAGGTCCTTCAGCCCCGGCACCTTCTCGGTGCGCAGCACGTGCTGGATCTCCGCCACCCTTGCGTCGAGGTCGATGTCCTTGCCCTCGACCTCGGCCAGCACCTCGCGCGCCTTCCTGCTCCGCCCCGACATGATCAGGTAACGCGGGGACTCCGGGATGACCGAGGCGAACAGCAGGTAGAGCAGGGCGGGCACGACGCACGCCCCGAGCATCCACTGCCAGGCCTGCAGCGGCCCCAGGTGGTTGTTGACGTTGCCGCCGGCGATGCTGGCGATCACGTAGTTGACGAGCTGTGAGACGGCGATGCCGAGCACGATGGCCAGCTGCTGGAACGAGCCCAGCCGCCCCCGGTAGGCGGGCGGGGCCACCTCTGCGATGTAGGCGGGCCCGAGCACCGACGCCATGCCGATGGCGAAACCCGCGACCACCCGCCAGAACCCCAGATCCCAGACGGCGAACGGCAACATCTGCCCGATCGAGCTGACCGCGAACAGCGCCGCCGCCACCTGCATGGACCGGGTGCGCCCCAGCCGGTCGGCCATCCGGCCGCCCATCCAGGCGCCCAGGGCGGACCCGAGCAGCGCGATCGCCACCACGAATCCGATCACGACCGGCCCCACGCGGAAGTGGTTCTGGATCCCGACGACCGCGCCGTTGATGACGGAGCTGTCGTAGCCGAACAGGAACCCGCCGACAGCCGCCGCCGCCGTGATGAAAACGACGTGGCTCAAGTGCTCTTGATGGGTGTGCTGAGTAGCCATGCAGGTCCTTCCCCCAGGCCGGGGAACTACCCGCGGATCACCCACGTATGCCCGTCACAGGCGGGGGTCGACCGGCTCCGACTCCAGGGCCAGCACCGCGAAGACCGGCTCGTGGACGCGCCATCCCGGCTCGCCGTCGGCCAGCCGGGACAGCGCCTCCAGCCCCAGCGCGTACTCGCGCAGCGCCAGCGAGCGCTTCTTGCCGAGGAAGCGCCTGCGCAGCACGTCGAGCGACTCGGTGTAGTCGGGGCCGTAGATGATCCGCAGGTATTCGCGCCCCCGCACCTTGACCCCCGGCTGCACGCGGCCCGGCGCGTAGGCGGCCGGCTTGACCACCATGCCCTCGCCGCCCGCCGCCGTCATCGACTCCCACCAGGCGGTGGCCGCGGCCCTGGACTCGGGCGAGCCGAGCGTCACGAAGACGTGCTCGGTCCTCGCGATCAGCGGGGACTCGAGCAGCCCCAGCGTGGACAGGTGCCAGGCGTGCGGCTCCAGCGCCGTGGCCCTCCCCTCGCAGGCCAGGATCTGGAACGGCGCCACCCGGATCCCCTCCAGCCCGTCGACGGGCCAGCAGTACCGCGCGTACGCGTCGCGGAACAGGGCGGCGTTGCCGGAGCGGCGCCGGGTGCGGCCGAGCAGATCACCGACCTCAAGTCCGCGACCGGCCGCCGCCTCCAGGGCCGCGATCGCCTCGGGCAGCGCGGCGCGGGCGGCCGCCCCGACGGAGGCGTACTGCGACCTGATCAGCTCGCCCGCCTTCGCCGACCAGGGCAGCAGCTCGCAGTCGAGCACCACCCAGTCGGAGCCCAGCTCAGCCCAGAGCGGCTCGCAGGCCTCGCGCAACCGTGCCACCAGGGGCGCGGTGTCGGCGAAGAACGGCCGCCCGGTGCGCGTGAACACCGCGCCCGCGCTGCCGTCGCTCACGCCGAACCGGGCGGCGGCCACCTCCGGCGTCCTGGCCAGCACGGCGACGGCCCGCGAGCCCATGTGCTTCTCCTCGCACACGACCTCGCTCACCCCGGCGGCGGCGAACTCCTCGAACGCCTCGTGCGGGTGCTCCAGGTAGCCATCGAGAGTGGAGGTCTCCGGCGGCGCCATGGTGGGCGGCAGGTAGACCAGCCAGTGCGGGTCGACCGCGAACCGGCTCATGATTTCCAGCGCGGCGGCCGCGTTCTCCTCCATGATCTTGACCCGGGCGCCGAACCTGGTCTCGACGTGCCGGGTGCCGATCACGTCGTTGATGTCGAGCATGCCGGGATCGCGCACCTGGGCGGCGCCGAGCGGCTTCGCCGGCTCGTACCACACCTTCTCGGCGGGAACCTGGACGAGCTCTCGCTCCGGATAGCGCAGCGCGGTCAGGTGGCCGCCGAACACGCAGCCCTTGTCGAGGCAGATCGTGTTGTTCACCCACTCGGGGGCGACCGTGGGCGTGTGGCCGTAGACGACCGTGGCCCGGCCCCGGTATTCGTCGGCCCACGGGTAGCGGACCGGCAGGCCGTACTCGTCGGTCTCGCCGGTCGTGTCGCCGTACAGGGCGAACGCGCGCACCCGGCCCGAGGCGCGGCCGTGGTAGGCCTCCTTCAGCCCCGCGTGCGCGACGACCAGCCGGCCGCCGTCGAGGCGGTAGTGGCTGAGCAGGCCGTCCATGAACGTCCTGGCCCGCTCGGCGAAGCCGGGCGGCTGTGCGGCGAGCTGGTCGAGCGACTCCTGCAGGCCGTGCGCGACCTTGACCTTGCGTCCGTTGAGCGCGCGCACCAGCTTCTGCTCGTGGTTGCCCATCACGCAGATCGCGGTGCCGGCCTCGACCATGTCCATGACCAGGCGCAGCACGCCCGGCGTGTCGGGCCCGCGGTCCACCAGGTCGCCGACGAACACCGCGGTGCGGCCCTCCGGGTGCGTGAGCCCCTGCGGGCCGCGCTGCCAGCCGAGCTTCCCGAGCAGGGTCTCCAGCTCCGAACGGCAGCCGTGGACGTCGCCGATGATGTCGAACGGCCCGGTCAGCTCCGTCTTGTCCGACCACGCCTTCTCGTAGCCGACCGTGGCGGCGTCGATCTCGTCGAGGCCCCGCAGCACGTGGACCTTCCTGAAGCCGTCGCGCGAGATCTTGCCGAGCGATCGGCGCAGGTCCTTGCGCTGCCTGATCACCACGCCGGGGCCGAAGTCGCGGTCGGGGCGGGCGGCGTTGCGCTCGATCGCCACCTCCTCCGGCACGTCGAGCACGATCGCGTCGGCCAGCACGTCGTGTTTCCTGGCCAGCTCGATGAGGCTCTTGCGGGCGGCGTACTGGACGTTGGTGGCGTCGACGACGGTGAGCAGCCCTCTGGCCAGGCGCACGCCGACGATGTGGTGCAGCAGGTCGAACGCCGCGGGCGTGGCCGACTGGTCGTTCTCGTCGTCCGAGACCAGGCCCCGGCAGAAGTCGGAGGAGATGACCTGCGTGGGCCCGAAGTGCCGGGCCGCGAACGTGGACTTGCCGCTGCCGGAGACGCCGACGAGCACCACGAGGGAGAGCTCAGGAACGCTGATCACGGGTGAACACTCCCATCTGGGTGGGCGGGCCGACCTCGGGGTCGTCGTCGCCGACCGGTTCGAAGGCCACCTGGTAGCCGTACTGCCCGGCCACCCGGGTGGCCCAGGCGGCGAACTCGGCGCGGGTCCACTCGAAACGGTGGTCGGGGTGGCGCAGCCCGGTCAGGAACTCGTAGCGGACGTTGTGCTCGATGTTGGGCGTGGTGACGAGCACGTGCCCGGGTCTGGCATGGGCGAACACGACGCGTTCGAGCGCGGCCAGCCGGGGCGGGTCGACGTGCTCGATCACCTCCATGAGGACGGCGGCGTCGTAGCCGGACAGCCGCTTGTCCGTGTAGGTGAGCGCGCCCTGGAACAGGGTGAGCCGGGCCCGCCTGTTGTCCGGCATGCGGTCGAGGCGCAGCTTGCGGGCGGCGATGGTGAGGGCCATCGACGAGACGTCCATGCCGCCGACCCTGGCGAACCGGGGCCTGGCCAGCAGCGCGCCGACCAGCTCGCCCTGACCGCACCCGAGGTCGATCACGCTGGCCGCGCCGAGCTGTTCCAGCTTGGCGAGCACGGCCTCGCGCCGCCGCACGCTGAGCGACCTGCCCTTGGGCGCGCCACCGCCCGCACCCTCGCGCGCCTCGGCGTCCCGCACCGCGACCTCCTGCGCGTCGGGCTCGTCGGCGGGCGCGTCCTCCTCGACCGCGGGCTCCAGTTGCTCCTCGGTCTCGTCGCCCAGCTCCGCCAGGCGCGCCAGCGCGGTGCGGGCCAGCTTCGAGCGCCGCCCCAGGTAACGCCGGGTGATCAGGCCGCGCTCCGGGTGGCCGTGCAGCCATCCCTCCCCCGCCCTGATGAGCTTGTCGACCTCGTCGGGCGCGATCCAGTAGTGCTTGCCGTCATCGAGCACCGGCAGCAGGACGTACAGGTGGTTGAGGGCGTCGGCCAGGCGGGCGGACCCGCTCAGGGTGAGCCGGACGTAGCGGGACTCCCCCCACTCCGGGAAGCCGTCGTCGAGCACGATCGGCTGAGCGGCCACCTCCCAGCCGAGCGGCTCGAACAGCCGCCGCGCCAGGCCGGGCCCGCCCCGGCAGGGCAGCGCGGGCAGCCGCAGCTCCAGCGGCAGCGGCGTGCCCGGCAGCTCGGGCCTGGCCCGGCACCGGCCGGCCCGCGCGGTGCGGAACACGTCGGCCAGCGCCACGGCCAGCAGCGAGGAGGCGGCGTAGGGGCGGTCGTTGACGTACTGCGACAGGCTGAAGTCGGGCGAGCCCTTGCCGCGCGACCTGACCAGCGCGATCGGGTCGACCTCGAGCACGAGCGCCGCCGTGCAGCGCTCGTCGCCGGCCTCGGGGTAGAACACCGTGGCCGTGCCGAACGACTGGCCGAACTCCTGCACGCGCTCGGGATGCTTGTGCAGGAGGAAGCCGAGATCGGTGGCGGGCCTCGCGGTGGTCGTGATCGTCAACAGCACCCGCACAAGTGTGCCGTAACCACGCGAAGCGCCGCCAATCGATTACGCCACGTGCGGAAGCACCTCGGCGGCGATCAGCTCCAGGTGCTCCAGGTCGGCCAGGTCGAGGATCTGCAGGTAGACATGCTCCGCGCCGAGCTCGGCGAGCTTGGCGAGCTTCTCTGCCACCTCGGCGGGGGTGCCGGCCAGGCCGCGCTCGCGCAGGGTGTCCGGGTTCTCGCCGATGGCCGCCGCACGCCGCTCGACCTCCGCCTGGCCGGCTCCCACGACCGTGGTGTGCGCCGTCGACAGCAGCACGGTGCGCCCGGTGCTCTCGCACGCCGCGCGCACCCGGTCGAAGGCCTCCTTGATCTCCGGCAGGGTGCGGAACGGCACGTTGTACTCGTCCGCGTACGTCGCCGCCAGCCGGGGCGTGCGCTTGGCGCCGAACCCGCCGATGATGACCGGCGGCCTGGGCCGCTGGACGGGCTTGGGCAGGGCGGGCGAGTCGGCGAGCCGGTAGTAGCTGCCCTCGAAGGAGTAGCCCTTCTCCGCCGTCCACAGGCCCGTGATGATCTCGAGCTGCTCCTCGAAGCGCGCGAAACGCTCGCCCGTCGGCGGGAAGGGGATGCCGTACGCGGCGTGCTCGCCGTCGTACCAGCCGGTGCCGAAGCCCAGCTCGGCCCGGCCCCCGCTCATCTGGTCGACCTGGGCCACGCTGATCGCCAGCGGCCCCGGCAGCCGGAAGGTGGCCGGGCTCACCAGCGTGCCCAGCCGGATCCTTGAGGTCTCCCTGGCCAGGCCGGCAAGCGTGATCCAGGCGTCGGTCGAGCCGGGGCCCGGGTCGCCGGCGCCGATGCGCTGGTAGTGGTCAGACCGGAAAAAAGCGTCGAAACCCAGGCGTTCGGCAGCCTGTGCGACGGAGAGCAGGTCGTCATATGTCGCGCCCTGCTGGGGCTCAGTGAAGATCCGCAGCTTCATGCCCACATTATCCGCACACAACGGACGCGAACCTGCAAAGGGCCGCGCCGTGCCGCCCGCGGTTGGTAGCGTGCACCCGCCAGCGCTGTACGTAGCCGACCGACCACACGGGGTGGCCTATGCCGCGGCACACCAGGGAGCCCGGCCTGCTCCCGCGTCCTCTGGCGATCCTGGGCGCGCTCGCGCTCGTCGCGGGCACCGGCACGGCGATCCGCCTGCTCCCGGCGGACGGCCGGCCTCCGCCGGCGGCGTCCCCACCGGTCGCGCGGCCGTCGCCCTCGCTCTCGCCCGTGGTCTCCGAGGAGCCCCCGCCGACGACGTACGTGACGTTCGTCGACTCCGCCCGCGAGCCCGAGTTCGACCTCCCCGCCCGGTACCACCGCACCGGCGTCCGCCGGTACGCGCTCGCCCACCTCGTCACGGGCGGCGACGGCTGCGTCCCGACCTGGACGGGCTCCCCCGCTCCCGGCAAGCCGATCGGCCGGCTCAGGGCGCTGGGCGGTGACGCCGTGCTCGTGTTCGGCGGGGAGGGTGAGCGCGAGCTGGCCGCGACCTGCACCCGGTCCGGCGCGCTCGCCACGGCCTACCGCGAAATCGTCGGAGCCTACGGCGCCACCGCCATCGACTTCGAGGTCCGCGACAGCGCCGACAAGGCCGCCGTGCTGCGCAGGGCGCGCGCCATCAACGCCCTGCAGCAGGAGCGCGACCTGCGCGTGAGCTTCACCCTGCCGCTGAAACCCGGCGGGCTGAGCTCGGCCGACGCGGCGATGTTGCGGACCACCCGCCGGGCGGGCGCGGACATCGGGACCGTCAACCTGCTGGCCGCTCTCGGGCCGCGCACGGCGCACCGCAGCCGGCTGGGCAGGGTGGCGACGGCCGTGCGGGCGGCCCGCGCCCAGGTCGCGCGGGCGCAGGGCCTGGACGATCCCGGCGAGGCGTGGGAGCGCATCGCGCTGACCCCGGTGCTGGCCGGCGGCTCCGATCTGCGTGCGTCGGACGCGCGCACGCTGGCCGCCTACGCCACCCGCCACCGGCTGGCCTGGCTGTCGCTGCGTGGAGCGGAGCCGCCGCAGGGCGTCTCGCGGATTCTCTGGCGGGCGCTGTCCTGAATATAGGATTCCGGGAAGCGGTGAGGTTTCTGTCAGCATGGGGAGGGCGTGATGGCGGCACGTCCCGACACGGCCAGAAAGCTCCTCATCTACTGGATGGACGCCGCGACGGTCCTGATGGCCCTGATGTTCGCCGGGTTCACCGTCGCGGAGATGGCGGTCGGCACGATCTCCGTCCCTCGCACGGTGGCCGTCCTCGTGTGCCTGCTCGGCTTCTTCGGGCTCTATCCCCTCCTCCTCAGGCAGGCCTTCGACCACCGGCCGAGGCCCACGCCGAAACTCGCGATCGCGGCGGTCTTCGCGGCGGGCGTGCTGCTGCTCATGCCGCACAGCGGCAACATCGCCGGCCTGCGCTGGGAGAGCGTCACTCTGTGGTTGTCGGCCGCCGCCCTCTTCCTGCCGCTGCGGGCGACGGCCTGCCTGTCCGCGGTCGCGATCGCCCTGTCCACCGCATTCGTCGTCCATGTGAGCGGCCAGACGTGGCCGAGCGTCCTGCTCAGCGAGTCGGCCGCGGCCACCGTCATGATCGGAGCCATGCTGCTGTGGCGCTGGCTCTGGTGGATGATCAGGGACGCGCACAAGAGCCGGGAGGCGAAGGCCAGCCTGGCCGTCGCGGAGGAGCGGCTGCGCTTCGCCCGTGACCTGCACGACCTGCTCGGCCACAGCCTCGCGGTGATCACGCTGAAGAGCGAGCTGGCCGCCAAGCTGGCCACCAAGGACACCGCGAGGGCGGCCGCCGAGATGGCCGCCGTACGCGAGCTGGCCGGCGAGTCGCTGGCCGAGGTGCAGCAGGCCGTGCACGGCTACCAGATGCTCGACCTGGACGAGGAGCTCGACGGCGTACGCGTCGCGCTGGAGGCCACGGGCGCCCGCTGCGTGATCGAGGCCAGGGCCGACGGGCTGCCGCCGGAGTCGCGGACGCTGCTGGCGTGGGCGGTGCGCGAGGGCGGCACCAACGTGCTCAAGCACAGCAGGGCCACCCATTGCGCCATCACCATCGACGGGGGCGTGCTCGAAATGGTCAACGACGGCGTGAACGGTCAGCCGGGCACGCCCGGCAACGGCCTGCGCGGGCTGTCGGAGCGGCTGGTCGCGGCGGGCGGCTCGTTCTCCGCGGCGCCGACCAGGTCGGGCGAGTTCCTGCTGCGCGCGGCGGTGCCGCCGTGAAGGTGATCTCCCGCGTACGGAACGCGACGAAGTTCGACAAGGCCCGCTGGCTGATCGTCTGGTCCGCGGACCTTCTCCTGCTGCTGTCCGGCATCGGATTCTTCGACCTGTACCTCCGCTGGCAGCTGGGCCTGCCCTGGCCGGTGGTCGCGGCCGCCGCGGTGTTGCTGCTGGTCTTCACCGTGTTGAGCACGCGGCCGTTCAGGATCGCCGTCAGGGGCGGGAAACGGCCCACGGCGATCATCGCGGTCACCGGGGTGATCGTCCTCCTTCTGTCTGTCCTCCCGCTCATCTGGGTGATCCCGGCGTGGCTGGGGCTGATCACGGCGTTCGCCCGCAGAACGACCGTCATCGCCCTGTCGGTCGCGTCGATCGTGGTCATCAACCTGTACGTGACGCTGGCCAACGCCTTCTCTCCCCAACTGGTGCTCGTACAGACGGTGATGACCATCATCGCCGTCGGCGCGATGTGGGCCAACATGCGGCTCTGGCACCTGACCAAGGAGGCGCACGAAGGGCAGGAGGCGCTGTCCAGGCTGGCGGTGTCGGAGGAGCGGCTGCGCTTCGCCCGCGACCTCAACGACCTGCTCGGGCAGAGCCTCACCGACATCGCGGCCAGGACCGCCTGCGCCGAGCAGACTCTGCGTTCCGGGCAGGAGGCTGCCGCGGCCGGGATGTTCGAGGTGCGCGACCTGGCCAGGCAGTCGCTGCGCGAGGTGCGCAACGTCGTCCAGAACTACCGGGCGATCGATCTCGACGAGGTCCTCGCCAGCGTCCGGGCGGTGCTGGAGGCGGCGAACGTACGCTGCACCGTGCGCGCGGAGACCGCCTCGCTGTCGCCCGAGACGCGCACGCTGCTGGCCACGGTCGTGCGCGAGGGCGCGACGAACGTGCTCAAGCACAGCAAGGCCGAACGCTGCACGATCACGATCCAGGACGGAGTGCTGGAGATGTCCAACGACGGGGTGAACGGGCCGGTGGGCGAGCACGCGCCGAACGGCCTGGCGGGGCTGGCCCAGCGCGTGCGCGCGGCGGGCGGCACCCTGGTGGCCGAGCCGACCCGCGAGGGCCGCTACCTCCTGCGCGCGGCGGTGCCCGCATGACCGCGCACGTGGCGCGTACGAGGAGCACACCCCCATGACCACGCACGTGCCGTGCACGAGGAGGACACCCGCATGACCACACGTGTGCTGCTCGCCGACGACGAGCACCTCGTCAGGGGCGCCATCGCGGCCCTGCTCGACCTGGAGGACGGCATCGAGGTCGTGGCCCAGGTGGGCAGGGGCGACGAGGTCGTGACCGCGGTGGCCGAGCACCGGCCCGACGTGGCCGTCCTCGACATCGAGATGCCGGGCATGGACGGCCTGAGCGCCGCCGAGCGGATCAGCTCCCAGTGCAAGATCGTCATCCTGACCAGCCTGGGCCGTCCCGGCTACCTGCGCCGGGCCATGGCGGCGGGCGTGAGCGGCTTCCTCGGCAAGGACGCCTCCGCGGAGGAGCTGGCGATGGCCATCCGCAAGGTCCAGGCGGGCGGGCGCTACCTCGACGCCGAGCTGGCCGCCGCGGCGATGGCCGCCGGCGACAGCCCGCTGACCGAGCGCGAGCGCGACGCGCTCCGCCTGGCCGGCGACGGGGCCACGATCTCCAGGATCGCCGGAGAGCTGCACCTGACCGAGGGCACCGTACGCAACTATCTGTCCAGCGCCATGACCAAGCTCAACGCGCAGAACCGCCTGGAGGCCATCCGCACGGCGCAGCGCATGGGCTGGCTCTGAGGTCCGCCCGCCACGGCACCACCCGCCCGCGCACGACCACCCGGTCCGCGCAGGGCCGCCTGGTCTATGCCCGGACGAGCAGCGCGACGCACTCCACGTGATGGGTCATCGGGAACGCGTCGAACGCCCGCAGCTCCGACAGGGTGTAGCCGCGCTCCGCCAGCCAGGCCAGGTCGCGGGCGAGGGTGGCCGGGTCGCACGACACGTACACGATCCGCAGGGCGTCCAGCGACGCGATGCGCGTCACCACCTCGCGCCCCAGCCCCGCCCTCGGCGGGTCGACCACGACGAGGTCGGCCCGCTCGATCTGGAACCGGTCGAGTGCGTCCTCGACGCGCCCGCGCTCCACCCGCGCCTGCGGCAGGTCGCGGAGGTTGGCGCGGGCGTCACGGACCGCGGACTCCTCCGACTCCACTCCGAACACCGCGCCCTCGGGGCCCACGGCCTCCGCCAGGCCGGCCGCGAACAGGCCGACGCCGCAGTAGAGGTCGAGCGCCCACTCCCCCGGTTCGGGGGCGGCGTACGCCAGCACCGCGTCCAGCAGCGTCTCGGCGGCTCCGGGGTGCACCTGCCAGAAGCCGCTGCCCGCCACCCGGAACCGGCGATCGCCCACCTGCTCGTGCAGCACGCCTGAGCCGCGCCGCGGCACCGTGCGGCCCTTGCCCTGGTCGAGCAGGACGGAGGCGGGCGCTTCGAGGTCGGGCACCGTGACGCTGCGCCGGGGCCTGGGCTTGACGACCACGGCCCGGTCGCCGCCGGACGAGGCGATGACCTCGATGCTCGACGCGCCAGGCCAGGTGTGCTCCTCGGCGGCGACCGCCTCGACCTCGGGGTGGGCGATCAGGCAGGCGTCGACGACCTCGATGTCGTGGGAGCGGTGGCGGCGGAAGCCCAGCTCGCCGGAGGGCAGCGCGGCGAACTGCACCCGCGTGCGCCAGCCGAGGCCGTCCTTGGCCCCCGGCACCTCCTCGACCACGACCTCGCGCTCAATGCCCGCCAGCCGCTGCAGCTGCTCGGTCACGACCTGCGCCTTGAGCCGCCGCTGCGCCTCGGGCGTGGCGTGCTGCCAGTCGCAGCCGCCGCAGCGCCCGGGCCCGGCGTAGGGGCAGGGCGGGACGACACGATCGGGCGACGGCTCGAGGATCTCCACGGCGTCGGCCCGCAGGAACCGGGTGGTCTCCTCGGTGACGTCGGCGATCACCCGCTCGCCGGGCAGGGCGTGGCGGACGAAGACCACGCGCCCTTCGTGCCGTGCCACGCACCAGCCGCCGTGGGCGACCGGACCTACCGTCAACTCGAGAGATGCCTGTTCCACACCGACACCCTATGTGCGCGGGCGCGGCGGGCTGTCACGGGCGGGGGCGGCGACGTCCGCCACGGGCGGGCCGTTACCCTAGGTGATCGTGGACGAGGGGCGGGTGGTGCGACGGCGGCTCGGATTCGGGGGGACGCTGCTGGCCGTGCTGTTCGCCTGCGCCTCCCTGACGCCGTCGTTGCTGCCCCGCACGTGGCTCCTGCAGGGGGTCATGGGCGCCGTCACCGGGATCATCGGCTATGCGGCGGGCGCGGCGCTGGGCGCGCTGGCGCGTTCGGTGATCCGCTACCGTCCGTCCGAGCGGGCACGGTGGATCGCCTGGCAGGTCCTGATCGCGGGCTGCGCCGCGGTGGCCGCGATCACGCTCTGGTACAGCTACGACTGGCAGCGCGACCTGCGGGCGCTCATGGGCATGGACACGCGGATCACCTGGTTCCCGCCGGTGATCCTCGCCGTGGCCCTCGTCCTGTTCGCCGTGATCCTGTTCCTGTGCAGGCTGGTACGCCTGGGTGGCCGCAGGCTGATCGGCTGGCTGGACCGGTTCCTGCCGTCGTACGCGGGGCACGCCATCGGGGTGCTCGTCATCGCCGTCCTGGTGGGGGTGCTGGCGAACGACGTGCTGTTCTCCGGGTTCGTGGCCAGGGTGAGCGACGTCTCGTCGGTCGCCAACAAGGGCACCAACCCGGGCGTGCGCCCGCCCGGGTCGCGTTCCCTGTCGGGCGGCCCGGGCTCGCTGGTGAGCTGGGAGTCGCTGGGCAGGGAGGGCCGTAGTTTCGCCGGCAGCGCCGTCACCCCCGCCCTGCTGACCGCCTTCTCCGGCCGTCCGGCCGCCGAGCCCATCAGGGTGTACGTCGGCCTCGAAGCCGCGGCCACCCCCGAGGCGCAGGCGGCGCTGGCCGTGCGCGAGCTGGAGCGCACCGGCGCGTTCGACCGGCCGATCATCGCCGTGCTCGGCACCACCGGCACCGGCTGGGTGGACGAGCACATCGCCGACGCGCTCGAATACATGTACAACGGCCGCTCCGCCATGGTCGCGGTGCAGTACTCCTACCTGCCGAGCTGGGTGTCGTTCCTGGTCGACAGGGGCAGGGCGGCGGCCGCGGGCAAGGCGTTGTTCGAGGCGGTGCACGCCCGGCTGGCCCTGCTGCCGCCCGATGACCGGCCGCGGCTGGTGGTGTCGGGGGAGAGCCTGGGCTCGTACGAGCTGGAGCGGGCGTTCAGCGACCTGGACGAGATGGTGGCCAGGACGGACGGTGCGTTGTTCGTCGGGCCGCCGAACGCCGACCCGATATGGCGGCGGCTCACCGAGGACCGCGAGCCCGGCAGCCCGGTGTGGCGGCCGGTCTACGACGACGGCAGGACGGCCAGGTTCGCCCAGCGCACCGCCGACCTGAGCCGCCCGCCCGGCCCGTGGCCGCACCCTCGCGTGGTCTACCTGCAGAACGCCTCCGACCCGGTGGTGTGGTGGACGCCGGAGCTGATCTACCGCAGGCCGGCCTGGCTGGAGGAGCCGCGGGCGCCGGGCATGAACCCGCAGATGAACTGGTTCCCGCTGGTGACGTTCTGGCAGGTGCTGGTGGACATGACGGCCGCGCTGTCGGTGCCGCCCGGGCACGGGCACCGCTACAACTCCGACATCGTGGACGGGTGGGCCGCCGTGGCCCCGCCGCCGGGTTGGAGCGCGGACGACACCGGCAGTCTGCGCGCGCTGATCAGCGGGAACTGAGACGCCCCCCGTCGTCGCTCTGCTGCGCGGGACGCCGCACCGCGCCGGGCGCGAACGGCTCGGGCCTGCCCTTGAGCCGGTCGGAGGAGTGCAGCTGCCAGGGCACGCTGGTCACCATGACCCCCGGCTTGAACAGCAGGCGCGCCTTCAGCCGGAGCGCGCTCTGGTTGTGCAGCAGGTGCTCCCACCAGTGGCCGACCACGTACTCCGGGATGAACACGGTCACCACGTCGCGCGGTGAGCGCCTGCGCAGCGTCTTGACGTAGTCGAGGACGGGCTGGGTGATCTCGCGGTAGGGCGAGTCGAGCATCTTGAGCGGCACCGGGATGCCCAGGCGCTCCCACTCCTCCTGCAGCCTGCGCGCCTCCTCCCCCTCGACGCCCACGGTGATGGCCTCCAGCGTGGACGGCCGGGTGACGCGGGCGTACGCGAGGGCGCGCATGGTCGGCTTGTGGATCTTGGAGACCAGCACGATCGCGTGGTTGCGCGCGGGCAGTATGGCCGGTTCGTCGTCCTCGGTGATCTCCAGCTCGGCCGCCACGTTGTCGTAGTGACGCCTGATGCCTTTCATCATGAGGAACAGGATCGGCATCACGATCACCACGATCCACGCCCCGACCAGGAACTTCGTCAGCAGCACGACGATGAGCACCAGCCCCGTCATGATCGCCCCGAAGAAGTTGATCGCGCGGGAGCGGAACATCTGGTGCCGGATCCTGGGCTCGGTCTCGGTCTTCAGATGACGGGTCCAGTGGATGACCATGCCGGTCTGGCTCAGCGTGAACGAGACGAAGACCCCGACGATGTAGAGGTTGAGCAGGCGGCTGACGTCCGCGTCGAACCCCCAGAGGAGCAGGCACGCGCCGAGCGCCAGAATGACGATGCCGTTGGAGAAGGCCAGCCGGTCGCCGCGGGTGTGCAGCTGGCGCGGCAGGTAACGGTCCTGCGCCAGGATCGAGCCGAGCACGGGGAAGCCGTTGAAGGCCGTGTTGGCGGCCAGGAAGAGGATCAGCGCCGTCACCGCCGAGATGACGATGAACGGCATCGACCCGCCCCCGAACACCGCGTCGGCCACCTGGGAGATGATCGGCTGCTGGTAGTACTCTGGGCCCACGGGCGTGCCGTCCGGCCTGAGCAGGTCCTCGGCGACCACCGACGGCTCGGCCACCTTCACCCCTGACGCCAGGCCGAGGGCGATGATGCCGCTGAACATGCTGATCGCCACCAGCCCCATCATCAGCAGCGTGGTGGCGGCGTTCTTGCTCTTGGGCTTCCTGAACGCGGGCACGCCGTTGCTGATGGCCTCGACGCCGGTCAGGGCCGCGCAGCCGGAGGAGAACGCGCGCAGGATCAGGAACGCCGCGGCGAAGGCGGTGAGGTCGGTCTGCTCGGGTTTGATGGTGAAGTGGGCGCTGGGCGCCTCGATCTGCTCGCCCAGGATCAGCAGCCGGAACCCGCCCCAGGCGATCAGCCCCAGGACGGCGACCATGAACGCGTACGTCGGGACGGCGAACGCGGCACCCGACTCGCGGATGCCGCGCAGGTTGACCACCGTCAGCAGGACGACGATGACGATGGCGACGGCGGTCTTGTGCTGGCCCACGAACGGGATCGTGGCGCCGACGTAGTCGACGCCGTTGGCGACGGACACCGCGACGGTCAGCACGTAGTCGACCATGAGAGCGCTGGCCACGGTGAGCCCGGCGTTGCCGCCGAGATTGGTGGTCGCGATCTCGTAGTCGCCGCCGCCGCTGGGGTAGGCGTGCACGTTCTGCCGGTACGACGCCACGACCGTGAGCATCACGACCACGACGGCGAGCGCCACCCACGGGCTGTAGGCGTAGAAGGAGGCGCCCGCGAGCGAGAGGATGACGAGGATCTCCTGGGGCGCGTACGCCACGGACGAGAGGGCGTCACTCGCGAAGACGGGCAGGGCGATGCGTTTTCGCAGGAGTTGCTCGTGGAGTTGCCCGCTACGCAAGGCACGTCCCACGAGCACGCGTTTGACGAGATCCGTCACCTTCGACACGTAACGAGATGCTAGTCCTGTGCCAGGGGGATCGAACGCGGCAGCCCCCATCGGGCCATACTGGTGTCGAGCAACCTGCCGACCGCGAACATGCGGGGGGAAATGCATATTGTGATCATGGGATGTGGCCGGGTGGGTTCGACCCTCGCGCACATCCTCGAAGACGGCGGTCATTCCGTCGCCATCATCGACCGCGACCCGCAGGCGTTCCGGCGGCTGCGGGCCGGGTTCCGCGGGCGGCGGGTGACGGGTGTGGGCTTCGATCGCGACGTGCTCACCGAGGCGGGCGTCGAGTCCGCGGCCGCGTTCGTGGCGGTCTCCAGCGGCGACAACTCCAACATCATCTCCGCCCGCGTGGCGCGTGAGACGTTCGGTGTCGACAACGTGGTGGCCCGCATCTACGACCCCCGCCGGGCCGAGGTCTACCAGCGGCTGGGCATCCCGACGGTGGCGACCGTGCGCTGGACCGCCGACCAGATCATGCGCCGCATCCTCCCCGAGGGCGCCGAGCCGCTCTGGCGCGACCCCACCGGCACCGTCGTCCTGGCCGAGGCGGCCGCGAACCCGGCCTGGATCGGCACGCGCGTCGTCGAGCTCGAGGAGCGGGCACGGGCACGCGTCGCCTTCATCGCCCGCATGGGCGAGGCCGTGACGATCGGGCCCGACACGGTGGTGCAGGAGGGCGACGTGCTGCACGTCATCGCCGCCGAGAGCGACATGGACCGGATCAACAAGGTGCTCGCCGCGGCACCGGAAGAGGAAGACTGATGCGCGTCGCCATCGCCGGAGCGGGTGCCGTGGGCCGCTCCATCGCGGCCGAGCTCCTGGAGAACGGCCACGACGTGCTGCTCATCGACGTCGACCCCGGCGCCATCAAGATCGACAGCGTGCCGCGCGCGGAGTGGTTGCTCGCCGACGCCTGCGAGATCGCCTCCCTCGACGAGGCCGGGCTCAACAACTGCCACGTCGTGGTGGCCTCCACCGGCGACGACAAGGTCAACCTGGTGGTGTCGCTGCTGGCCAAGACCGAATACGGCGTGCCGCGCGTGGTCGCCCGCATCAACCACCCCAACAACGAGTGGCTGTTCAACGAGTCGTGGGGCGTCGACGTGGCCGTCTCGACCCCGCGCCTGCTGAGCGCGCTGGTGGAGGAGGCGGTGAGCGTCGGTGACCTGGTGCGCCTGATGACGTTCCGCCAGGGGCAGGCCAACCTGGTCGAGCTCACCCTCGCCGACGACGCCCCTGTGGTGGGGCATCGGGCCGGCTCGGTGCCGTGGCCCGTCGACGCCGCCCTGGTGGCGATCCTGCGCGAGGGGCGGGTGCTCGTCCCCACGGCGGACGATCCGCTGGAGGCGGGCGACGAGTTGCTCTTCGTGGCCAACCAGGAGGTCGAGCAGGAGCTGGCCCACCTGCTGTCGCAGCACTGACGGAAGGCCCCCTCGCGAGCGGCGCACGAGGGGGTCGCGCCGCCTTCAGGACTCCCAGACGAACTCGTTGAACCGGTTGGGGTCGTCCTTGTCGGCGCAGAATCTGTGGCTACGCGGCGACTGGTAGGGAATGTCGACGTATGTCTCGCTGCTGATGTTCTTGCCGCACGTCAGGTTCTGCGGGTCGGTGTCGTCATCGGCGATGGCGGGCACGGCCGCGAGCAGCAGGGCCGCGGCGGTCAGGGCAAGGGCGGCGGCAACGCTTCTGAGCATGATGGCTCCGTACGGGTGAGAGGGCAGTTCTGCCGCGATTCTTACCCTCCGTAGCGAATCATGTACTTAAGGGTTGCTTCCCGAGGTCTTTACCGTCTGCGACTTTCCGCGCCCCGGCCGGATGTCCCGCGATCGGCGGGTAGGGGGAACCCATGCGCCACAACGTGCTGGCTTGTGACTATGACGGGACCCTGGCCGTCGGGGGCCGCGTGGCCGAGACGACGATCGAAGCCCTGGAGCGGCTCTCCCGCGCCGGCATCAAGCTCGTACTGGCCACCGGACGCGAGCTTGACGACCTGCTCTCCGTGTTCCCGCACCCCGGCCTGTTCGACCTGATCGTCGCCGAGAACGGCGGCCTGCTGTACGACCCGGGGCAGCGCACCCGCGACACCCTGGCCACGCCTCCGCCCGCCGCGCTGGCCGACCGGCTGCGCCGCGAAGGGGTCAACCCGCTGGGCGTGGGGCAGGTGGTGGTCGCCACGCGCGAGCCGCACGACGTACGCGTCCTGGCGGCCATCCGGGACCTCGGGCTGGAGCTGCAGGTGATCTACAACAAGGGCGCCGTCATGGTGCTGCCGCCGGGCGTGAACAAGGCGAGCGGCCTGGCCGCCGCCCTCGACCGGCTGTCGCTGTCGGCGCACAGCACGGTCGCGGTCGGCGACGGGGAGAACGACCACGCGTTCCTGACCGCCGCCGAGTGCGGCGCCGCCGTCGCCGACGCGCTGCCCGCGCTCAGGGACTCGTGCGACCTGCGCCTGGCGGGTGAGGCCGGCGACGGGGTGGCCGAGCTGGCCGGGATGATGCTCTCGGGCGACCTGGACGCGGTGGACGTGCCGCGCCGCCACGTCCTGCTCGGCCATCGCGACGGCGAGGAGGTGCGGCTGCGGCCGTACGGCTCCGGGCTCCTGGTGGCGGGCCCCTCGGGCAGCGGCAAGTCCACGGTGACGACGGCGCTGCTGGAGCGGCTCGTCGGCGACGGCTATCAGTGCGTGATCGTGGACCCTGAAGGCGACTACGCCGACTATCCGGGCATCACCGTGCTCGGCGACCCGGACCGGGTGCCCGGCGTGGAGGAGGTCGCGCACGTGCTGGAGCAGCCGCGGCAGAGCGTCGTGGTCAACCTGATCGGCCTGCAACTGCGCGACCGCCCCGCCTACTTCGCCGAGCTGCTGCCCCGGCTGACCGGCGTGCGCGCCAAGCTCGGCCACCCGCACTGGGTGGTCGTCGACGAGGTCCACCACCTGCTGCCCGCCGAGGTACGGCGCGTGCCGCTGGGCGAGGCCGCCGACCTCGGATCGTTGCTGATGATCACCGTGCATCCCGAGGCGGTGAGCGCCGAGGCGCTGCGCCTGGTGACGACCACGATCGCGGTGGGCAAGGAGCCCGAAAGCACGCTCGCCGCGTTCGCCGGCGCCCTCGGCCAGGAGGCGCCCTCACTCGACCCGGTCGCCGATGGCGACATCGCGCTGTGGCAGCGCGGGGACGAGGCGGCCCGGCACCTCACCCTGACGCCCGCGACCGTCGAACGCACCCGGCACCGCCGCAAGTACGCGGCGGGCACCATGGCCAAGGACAAGAGCTTCTACTTCACCGGGCCCGGCGAGCGGCTGCGGTTGCGGGCGCGTAACCTGCACACCTTCGTCGAGCTGGCCGAGGGCGTGGACGACGACACCTGGCTGCACCACCTGCGCAGGGGCGACTACTCGCAGTGGATCCGCGACTGCCTCGGGGACGCCGGCCTGGCCGACGAGGTCGCGGAGCTGGAGCGGGCGGACGAGCCGCAGCCCACGGAGAGCAGGCAGCGGGTGGCCGACCTCATCGGCAGGCGCTACACCCTTCCCGCCGAGCCCACCGCCTTCGACCCGGACCACGACGACCGCTGACCGGCCACGCCACCGATGCTCCAGCGGAAGTCCAGCAGATTGCTTTGACAATCAAACCTTCCATTGATTAGAGTTTTTGATTGTCAAGGCAATCCGGCGTCACAGCGCAGGCTTTCCAGCAGTACCCGCACCGATCCCCACCCGGGGGGACATTGCTGTGCCTGTTGCTGACTCGCCGCACGACTCTCAGTCAACAAGGAGACAACCATGATCCTCGTCACTGGAGCCACCGGCAGTGTCGGCCGCCACGTCGTCGACGGACTTCTCGAGGAGGGCCAGTTCGTCCGCGCGATCACCAGGAACCCCGACGGCGCCAAGCTGCCCCCATCGGTCGAAGTCGTCGCCGGCGACCTCGAGACCCCCGAGGCGCTCCCGCTCGACGGCGTCAGGACGGTCTACCTGGTCGCCATGGGCGACCGCCCGCACAGGACGGCGCAGGTGCTGGCGGACGCCGGCGTCACCACGGTCGTCCTGCTCTCGACCAGCGAAGTGCTGGACGACACCGACGAGCAGCCCGGCGCCATAGCGGCCCGGCACGCCGCGTTCGAGGACGCGCTCGAGCGGTCCGGGATGTTCTGGACGTTCCTGCGGCCGAACGAGTTCGCGGGCAACGCCCTGCAGTGGGCCTCCCAGATCCAGGAAGGCGACGTGGTCCGCGCGCCGTACGGTGACGCCTGGTCGGCGCCGATCCACGAGCGCGACGTCGCCGCCGTGGCGGTGCGCGCCCTGGTCGACGACCACCTCCACGGCGCCAGACTGGTGCTCACCGGCCCCGAGGCGATGACCCATCGCGACCAGGTCGGCCACATCTCGGCGGTGCTCGGGCGGCCGCTGGCGTTCGAGGAGATCCCCGCCGCCGCCGTACGCGAGAAGATGGTGGCCTACGCGCCGCCGGAGATCGTGGACGCCCTGCTCGGCCGGCTCGCCGAGACCGTGGGCAAGCCGCCGACCGTGACCACCACCGTCCAGAACGTCACCGGCCGGCGGCCGCTCACCTTCCGCGAATGGGTTGCTGAGCATGAGCCCGAGTTCCGCTAAGCTCTGTCCATGCGCCAGCACCTCATCGACGAGCTCATGCTGGCTCTGACGGACCTGCAGAACGCCTCCGAGATGGCCGACGCGGCCGTCTCGGAGCGGCTCGGCCTCAACCGCACCGACTCCCGGTGCGTGGCCTATCTGATCACGCGAGGCCCGATGGCCTCCGGCGAGCTGGCGGAGCTGGCGGGCCTCACCCCCGGCGCCCTGACGGTCGCCGTCGACCGGCTGGAGAAGGCCGGTTTCGCCGAGCGCGTCCGCGACCAGGCCGACCGGCGGCGGGTGCTCATCCGTCCCACGGAAAAGGCCCGCGCGCTGGCCCGCGACTCATGGGGGCAGGCGGTCAAGGAGGCCGAGGCCCAGTTCGCCGCCTACACCGACGAGCAGCTCGTCCTGCTCACCGAGTTCCTCAAGGGCCAGGTGGCGCAGCAACGGCGCAACGCCGAGCGCGTGCGCGACTCCTCCACCTGGTCGTGACGGACCTCAGCCCCGCACCTCGATCGTGCCCGTGGGGCAGCGCCGGGCGGCCACCCGCACCCGCTCGTGCAGCGCGGCCGGCGGCTCGGGAAGGAGCACCATGACGACGCACTCCTCCTCGTCCAGCCCGAACACCCCGGGCACGGTCAGCGCGCACAGCCCGCTGCTGCAGCATTTCTCCGGATCAACGGTGACGTGCATGTCGCTCACCAGGTGATCGGAATCTCGACCAGGCTCTCGATGAGGGTCCCCTCCGTGCGACGCAGTTCCTCAGGCGGGATCGCGAGGCGCAGGGTCGGAAACCTGCGCAGCAGTGTTCCCAACGCGGTCTCCAGCTCCACCCGGGCCAGCGCGGCGCCTACGCAGAAGTGCGGTCCGACGCTGAAGGTGAGATGGGGGTTGTCCGCGCGGGTGATGTCGAGGTCGTCGGGCCGGTGGAACACCTTCTCGTCCCAGTTCGCCGACTCCACCGCCGGAATGACGCCGGACCCCTTGGGGATCGTCACGCCGCCGACCTCGATGTCCTCGGTCACGTAGCGCAGCATGGACAACGAGCCGCTCATGAGCTTCCAGCGCAACAGCTCCTCCACCGCGCCCGGCAGCAGCGACTCGTCGGCGCGCAGCGCCTGCACCTGGCCGGGCTCGGCGAGCAGCTTGGCCACGGTCAGTCCGAGCTGGCTGGCGGTGGTCTCGTACCCGACGAGCAGGAGCAACCGGCACCACCAGTGCAGCTCGTACTCGCTCAGCCGGGTGTCGTCCTCGTCGTGAACCTGGATCAACGCGCTGACGAGGTCGTCGGCCGGGCGTTCGCGCTTCTCCTCGATCAACGCGCCCATGTACGCGTTCAGCTCGCCCAGCGCCCCGTGGATCTCCTCCCTGGTGTACTTGCCGGTGGACAGGAAGTGGTCCGTCCACCGGCGGAAGCGGCCCTGCTCCTCCGGTGGGACGCCCAGCAGGTCGCAGATGACGCGGATGCTCAGCGGGAACGCCAGTTCCTCCGACACGTTCACGGGCGGGGACTTGGCCGCCATCGCCTCGAGCAGCTCGTCCGTGATCTCCTGGACCCGCGGCCGGAGCCGCTCCACCCGCGTCGCCGTGAACGCCTTCATCACCAGCCGCCGCACACGGGTGTGTTCCGGTGGATCGGGATCCATCTTCGAGTCCTGGAACATCATGTTGTTCTTGGACACCCTCGGGGCGTCCGGCCGGTTCAGGTTACGGCTGACCCTCGGGTCCGTCAGCACGCTCCTCACGTCGTCGTACCGCGTGACCAGGTAAGCTTCGTCGCCGCTGGGGAGGATCACCCGCTGTACGGGCGCCTCCCGGATCGTGCCCAGCTCCTTGGGGACGGCGAGCGGTCCAGGGCGGCTGAACGGGTACGGGATGGGATTGGCGCTCACGGCTGCCTGCCTCTCTTGAATCGTTCACCACGCGACGGGGACCTCGCGCAGGCCCAGGTCCAGCGGGCTGTCATGGTGGCGCAGCACGCTCGGCGGCACGGCCAGGCGCAGGGTCGGCACCTTGCGGATCAGGGCTTCCAGCGCCACCTGCAGCTCCAGCCGGGCCAGCGCCGCCCCCATGCAGAAGTGGGGCCCGGCACTGAAGACGAGGTGCTGGTTGTTCTTCCTGGTGATGTCCAGCCGCATCGGGTCCGGGAAGACCGACTCGTCGAAGTTGGCGGACTCCAGGATCGGGATCAGTCCGGAGCCCCGGGGGATCGTCACGCCGCCGACCTCGATGTCGTCGGTCACGTAGCGGAGCATCGACAGCGAGTGGCCGGCGATCTGACAGCGCAGCAGCTCCTCGACCGCGTCGGGAATCAGCCCTGGGTCCTCACGCAACCGTTCCAGCTGGTCCGGGTGGGTGAGCAGCAGGACGGTGCCGCTGCCGAGCTGCGTCGCCGTCGTCTCGAACCCCGCCAGCAGCAGGATCACGCACCAGACGTGCAGTTCGTGGGCGCTCAGCCTGCCGTCGTCCTCGTCGTGCACCCCGATCAGAGCGCTGATCAGGTCGTCGCCGGGATCGCGGCGCTTGCCCTCGATCAGTTCGCCCATGTACTGCCAGGCCTCTCCCAGCGAACCGCGGAAACGTGCCTGGTCCTCCGGCGGGACGCCGAGCAGGCCGCAGATGACCTGCAGGGTGAGCGGCACGGCGAACGCCTCGTGCAGGTCGACCGGCGGGCTCTGCTTGAGCAGGTCCGTGACCAGTTCCTCGGCGACCTGCCGCACATGCGGGCGCAGGGCCTCCACACGGGTGGCGGTGAACGCCTTGGCCATCAGCCGCCGCATGCGGGTGTGCTCGGGCGGATCGCGATCGATCCGCGGGTTCTGGAACACCTTCGTCTTCTGCTCGGTCATGCGCGGAGCCCCCGGACGGTCCCGGTTACGGCTCACGCGGGGGTCGGAGAGCACCCGGCGGATGTCCTCGTACCGCGTGACCAGGAACGCCTCGTCACCGCTCGGCAGGGTCACCCGGACGACCGGCTCCTCGCGCAGCGTGGCCAGCTCCACGGGCGGCTCGGCGGCGCGCGGCCAGGCGAACGGAAACCTCAGCGGCAAGGGCTGCATGGATCGTCTCCCCCATCAACAACGGATCACCGTGATCCCCATCGTGGTGGGAGCCGCTTGAGGGCGGGCCGAGAAGCGCTGGAGGTGCCGGCCGCCGCCTCCAGCCATTTTCTAACAGGCCCTGAGATGGTGAGCGCGATCACGCAGTCGTCGTCGAGGGAAGGTGGCCCATGCGTGTCTTGTTCGTCACCACGAATTGGGGTTCGCACTACTACCATCTCGTCCCGCTCGTCTGGGCGATGCGCGCCACCGGCCACGAGGTGTACGTGAGCTGCGAGCCGTCCTTCGCCGAGACGATCGTGCGTTCAGGGGCGACCGCCGTTCCGACCAGCCGGGACGTCGACCAGGACGAGCTGATGAAGCGGGTGCTGGCCGATCCGCCCGACTGGCCGGACATCGCCCCTGAGGGCGTGTCCCAGGAGGAGTGGGACGGCAGCTGGCGCGCCGTCTCCCAGCGGGCTTTCCCGATGTTCGCCGCGCTCGCCGGGGAACTCGCCGACGACGTGCTGCGGCAGACCCGGGCGTTGCGGCCCGACCTGATCGTGTACGAGCCGACCAGCTTCGTCGCGCCCCTGGTCGGCGCGGCCATGGGGATTCCCGCGGTCCGCCATGTGCTGGGTGTGGACGTCATCTACATGGCGCGTAACATCGTGCCGCCCGTGCTGCGTCCGCTCGCGGACCGGCTCGGCGTCGGCGACGTGGACATCCTCGGCCTGGCCACGATCGACAACTGCCCACCGGCCATGCAGCTGCCGTCGCAGGTGAACCGGATCAGAACACGTTTCGTACCGTACAACGGCTCGGGGGCGATGCCGGACTGGCTGCTCGAGCCGTCGCCCCGGCGCCGGGTGGGGGTCAGCTGGGGCCTGTGCGCCTCGGACCGCGGTCGCGGGTTCCTGGTGCCCGAGCTGGTCAAGGCACTGTCCGAGTTCGACGTCGAGGTTGTCGTGACCCTGTCCGCCGCCGACCGCAAGAACCTGCCGGAGGGCGAACTGCCGGGCAACGCGCGGGTGGTGGAGTCGCTGCCGCTGCACCTGCTGATGCCGTCGTGCGACGCGATGCTGCACCAGAGCGGCATCAGCACGATGCTGACGGCGCTGAGCTACGGCGTGCCGCAACTCGTGCTGCCACAGATGCCCGACGAACTCATGGAGTCGCGACCGCTCATCGCCGCCGGGGCCGGCATCGCGGTGGCCCCGGAGGCCGGGCTCGACACGATCGCCGAGCGCGCCGCCGAGCTGGTCACCGTGCCCTCCTACCGCGAGGCCGCAGGCAGGCTGCGCGAGGAGATCAGGCGGCAGCCCTCGCCCACCGAGACCGTCAAGGAGCTCGAAGCCTTCGTCCGGGACTGAACGTCCCGAAGCCCGTCACGCCGATAGGAAGGTGCCAGCCCGTGATCGAATCAACCCAGCAGCCCGTCTCTCCCGCGGAGGCGGTCTTCCGACTGTCCAACGGCATGTCCGTCGCAGCCATCGTGCTGGCCGCGGCCCGCCTCCGGATCGCGGACGCGGTCGGCGACGGGCCCCGGTCCGTGAGCGACATCGCGGCAAGACTCGGCGCCGACGAGGACGCCCTGACCCGGATGTTGCGCGCGCTGGCCGCATTCGGCATCTTCCGTCAGGTGGACCCCACCACGTACGTGCACACCGAGATGTCGCTCGCCATGCGTACGGACCACCCGGAGCGGCTGCACGACAGGCTGATGACCGGCGGCGACTGGGGCTGGACGATGTGGGGCAGGCTCCCTGAGGCGATCCGGACCGGGGAGTGCGCCTTCGACAAGGAGTACGGCACCGACTTCTTCGCCTATCTCGATGCCGACCCGGACGCCCAGGACATGATCTACAACGGGGTGACCGCCTGGTCCGACCAGATGCTGCCGAGCATCGTGGACGCCCTCGACCTCACAGGGGTGCGCACGTTCGCCGACATGGGGGGCGGGAAGGGCGCCCTGCTCCGGCTCTTGCTCCAGCGCCACCCGCACGTCGAAGGGCTGCTGTACGAGGACGAGCGCACGTTGCGCGTGGTCATGGACGACCTCAGGACCGGTGAGCTGGCCAGTCGCTGCCGGCTGGCCTCCGGGGACTTCTTCGAGAAGGTGGAACACGCGGCCGACCTTTATCTGTTCAAGCTGACCCTGCACATGTACGACGACGAGAAGGTCGCCAGGGCGCTGCGCAACTGCGCGGCGGCCGCGGCGCCGGGTGCACGGGTCGTCATCGCCGACCCGCTGCTGACCGATCCCCCGCAGCATCCGTTCGCGCCGAGCATGGACCTGCACATGCTGCTGGTCATGGGCGGGCGTGAACGCACGGAGAGCGGCTACAGGGCCGTGTTCGAGCGGGCCGGGTTGCGCTTCCGCGGTGTGACGCCCACCGACAGCGTGCTGTTCCTCGCGGAGGGCGAAGTGGTGGGCTGAGTCCGCAGGTCACAGGGCGGGCGGCACACGCGGCCGCCCGCCCTTTCATGTTCCCGATGTCACCAGGGGATCTGCCGCCGGCTCCGGAGGAACACGCCCGTGAGCCCGTCATCGGGGAGGGTCGCCGCCCAGACGACGTCCGTGGCGGCCTCCTGCGGCGTCTGCTCCGCGTCCGGGTACATCCGGGTGCGCACCCTACCGGGGTTGACGGCGTTCACCAGGACGCCGCGGTCCCGGGCCTCCGCGGCGAGCAGCACCGTGACGGCGTTGAGCGCGACCTTCGACACCGCGTAGGCGGGGGCGCCCGCGAACAGGCCGTTGCTGAACGCGCCCGCGCCGCTCGACACCATGACGATCCGGCCCCAGCCCTGCGCCAGCATGCCGGGCAGGAACGCCTGGCTCATCCGCCAGGCGCCCAGAGTGTTGACCTGGAGGTGCCGCTCCACCAGCTCGAGCGGCACCGACGCCGGCGACGTGCCGCCGTCGAGCAGCACGCCGGCGTTGTTGACCAGGATGTCCACCGCCTTGACCTGCTCGAAGCAGCGGCGCACGCTCGCGCCGTCGGTGACGTCGAGCTCCACCGCCAGTGCGTCGCCGCCGCACGCGGCCGCGACGCGCTGGACGCCGCGCTCGTCCCGTCCGGCCACGATCACCTGGTGCCCGAGCCCGGCGAGCGCCTCGCAGACCGCCCTTCCGAGGCCGCGACCGGCCCCCGTCACCAGTGCGGTCCTGCGGGTTGCCGGCGTGCTCACGCCGATCCGGCCTTGTCGGCGACCGGTTGCCTCGCCTCGCCCTCCGCGGTGAAGCGCAGACGGCGTCCGAAGCCGGCCACCAGGAAACCGACGCAGATCGCGAGCGCGCCGACGCCCAGGTAGTAGTACTGGTCGGGTACCACCTCGGCGATGTGGACGATCTGGCTGCTCAGCCCCGCGCCCAGGGCGCTGAAGAGCCAGACGAGACCGATCGTGCGCCCGATGAACGTCGAGGAGGTGACCTCGGCGGCGGCGGCGATCCCCACCGGGCCGATGATGACCTCACCGCAGGCCATCAAGAAGAACACCGACAACAGCCAGAGGGGCGACACGGTGTTCCCGCCTTCGGCGGACGCGGCGGCGCCGCACATGATGACGAAGCCGGTGCCCGCCAGGATCAGGGCCGCGCCGAACTTCATGGCGGAGCTGATCTTGGCGTCGAAACGCACCCACAACCAGGCGAACATCGGCGCGGAGACCAGGATGAAGAACGGGATCGCGGACTGGAACCAGCTTCCCGGGAGAACGAAGCCGAACAGCTCGCGCTCGGTGGAGTGCTTGGCGAAGAGGTTGAGCATCGATCCCGCCTGTCCCGCCAGCATCCAGAACAGCGAGAACGACAGCAGCAACCAGAAGAACGCGCGAAGACGCTGCCGGCCGCCGCCGTCCAGCTCGGGGTTGCGCGAGAGAAGCCGGAAGTAGAGGAACGGCACGGTCAGCGCGACCAGGCCGAACAGGCCGATGAGGTGCATGGGGGCAAAGGTGCCGGCGACCACGTCCGCCGTGATCAGGGCGGCGAGCACGACGACGGCCGTGACCGCCCGGCGCAACATCTTCGCGCGTTCCTCCTCGCCGGCCGGATGCGGCGCGTGCTGCCCGACCTCGCCGAAGTGGCGCGAGCCCATCGCGAACTGCGCCACACCGAACGTCATCCCGACGCCCGCGGCGGCGAAACCCCAGTGCCAGCCGAGTGTCTCCCCGAGGAAGCCGACCACCAGGGGCGCGATCAGCGCGCTGATCTGGATGCTGACGTAGAGGATGGAGAAGGAGGCCTCGCGCCTCGCCCTCTCGCCGGTCCCGAAGAACCCGCTGATCAGCGCGAACATGTTGGGCTTGAGCAGGCCGGTGCCCAGCGCGATCAGGACCAGGCCCGCGTAGGAGCCGACGTCTCCTGGGACGGCCATGCTGTAGTGACCGAGAGCGATGAGAACGCCGCCCCACAACACCGCCCGCCAGGCGCCGAAGACCCGGTCGCCGAGCCATCCGCCAGGCAGGGACAGCACGAAGACCAGGCCGATGTAGGCGCCGAACAACGCCGAGGCCTCGCCCATGGACAGTCCGAGCCCGCCCTCGTCCCTGCCGGAGGCGGCGTACAACGTGAGGATGGCCATCATCCCGTAGAAGCTGAAACGCTCCCAGATGTCGGTGAGGAAGATGGTGGTGAACCATCGCGGGTAGCCGAAAGCTGATCTTCCACTCATGTCGCGCTCCAGGCGGCATCCGAGGAGCATGCTCCTCATGGTCTTGAAGCGGGTCTGACGACCCCTGTTCAGCGGCTCACGAGCAGCCGCCGTGCTCCCGCAGGATGGGCAGGAGCCGGTTCGGCTCGGTGGGGAGGAGGTCCGGTCCGGCGTCCTCGGCGGCCACGGCCGCGATCTTGACAGCCGTCACCTGGTCCAGGGTCATGCCCATGAAGTAGACGATCTCCTCGTGGTTCGTCGTCTCAGCGAAGCTCTCGAACCCCGTCTTGTAGTAGAGATCCACCCGCGTCGGAAGCGGTGACAGATCCGGGTCACGGCCCGCGCGCAACTCGGCGACGATCTCCGGCACCGGGAAGCCCAGTTCGACGCCCCTGCGCAGGTGGTATCGCTCGCCCTCCACCTCGACCAGGGGCGGCAGGGGAGCCGTACGGCGCTCGCCCTCCTTGTGGTAGACCGGCAGGGTGAGCAGGTCGTACCTGAAGATCTCGTCGAGCAGGGCGGCGCTGCCGTCGGGCAGCATCGGGCTCATCGACTCGGCCCACCACCGACCCAGCAGGTCGCGGGCGTCCTCGCTGCCGTAGAGGTAGCCGAGGGCGGGACCATACGCCTGCTGGTCGGCGGCGGCCAGCGCCTGCGCCGTCAACAGCGGCGCCGCCCGCGGGTCGTCGCTCTTCTCCACCCACGACTCGAAGTCGCGCAGGATCTGGGACTGGGTCAGGCCGGCCAGCCTCAGCGCCGGAACCCAGATGTTGCGCAGCACCATGTACTCCGCCATGATCCGCGCCCAGTACAGGAAGCGCTGCATGCGCTCGTTCTCTTCGAACGTCATCGTGTTGTGGCTGAGAACGTACTCGAAGTCGTCCGTGTCACCGCGGACGGAGACGATGCCGTATTGCGCCTTCTTCTCCGAGTACTCGGTGTTGGGCAACATCAGGAGCGGATAGACGGCGATGCGCGAGACCTTGCGGGCCAGCCGGTCGTAACCCTCGAAGAAGGACTCGATCGTCTCGCCCGGTGCTCCCCACAGCAGCTCGGCGTAGCATTCGAGGCCCTCTTCGCTCAACCAGGCGACGAGGTCCTCCCACGCGTTGACCTTCATGTTCTTCCGGTTCATCTCGCGCAGAGCGGTGTCATTCAGCGTCTGCAGGGCCAGGGTGAAGGAGCTGCGCAGCCCGGCCTGCTTCATCTTCCGCACGATGGAGTAGAAGACTCTGGACTTGTTCTTCGCCCACGAGCTCTCCAGGGCCTTCGGATAGCCGTACCGCTCGCGGATCTCGATCAGGTCGTCGACGAACTCCTCGTCGATGGGCAGCAGCCCGAAGTTGGCGTCGCACAACGCGATCGTGTGCACGTTGAGCTTGGCGAGGAGCTCCAGTTCCTCCCGCAACCGCTCCCTGGAGAACGCCCGCACGCGTTGCCCGGTCGCGCCGCCCCAGTAACAGAACGAGCACTTGTACGGGCAGCCGCGGTTGGTCTCCATCAGTGCCACGTCGTAGCGGAACCTGCCATCGTCGCCGGTCAGTTCGATGGCCCCGGTGAGGATCGGCGAAGGGATGATGTCGAGGTCGCTGATCCGTTCCCGTTCCGCCGTCGTCACCGTGGCACCGGACACGTCGCGAAAGGAAACCCCGGAGATCTCGTGGAGGTCGTGCCGGGAGCGGCCGTCCAGGCAGGCGCCGAGCAGGTCGCGGAAGACGAGCTCGCCCTCGCCGTTGACGATGACGTCGACGTCCGGGAACATGCCGAAGACGCGGTCGGCCTGGTTGGCCACGTGCGTCCCGCCGAAGATGATCCAGCCGTCGGGGTTCAGCTGTTTGAAGGTCTCCGCGAGCGTGCCGAAGGCCCGGTAGTTCCAGCCCAGGACCGAGCAGGCGAGAATATCCGGCATCTCTCCCCTGAACAGGTCGGCGGCCATGACGGGCAGCGTCACCGCACCTCGGTAGTTGCAGATTCTGATATCTGCCCCAGCCGCTATCCGGGGCTCGGACAACGCCGTGGACTTGAGATATCCAGCGGCCAGCGGCATGGACTCGTACGGCATGTCCCAGACGCCTTGCTGAAGAATGTTGACGACGATCCGGCCATCGGCTTGCATGTAGATCTCCCATCGCGATCTACTAAATTCCGAACAGTCCCGTCAATAAACGACGGACCGCTCGCGAATAACTGGAGCCGGGTTGGCGCGACGGTCGAATGCGACGTCGCCCGGCTGGATCACTCTCATTTCGTCTATCAGCGCCGTGGTGTGCTTGGCCGCCCGGTACACCGGATGGCCGAGCACCTCACGGAGGAAATCGCGGGTCGTGCACATTCCCGGGCCCTCGACGTGGAACTCCTCCAGCGCGCGCTCCGCCCGGGCGATGGCCTGGCGCCGGTCGGGAGCCCAGACGGCGACCTTGGCGAGCAGCGGGTCGTAGTCCGGCGTCACCCGCATGCCAGGCTCCCCGTGGGTGTCCACCCGGACGAACGGCCCCGCCGGGGGCACGAACCGCCGCACGGTTCCCGGCGTGGGCAGGAAGCCCCGACGCGGGTCCTCCGCGTTGACCCGGCACTCGATGGCCACCCCCCGGGGCACGATGTCCTCCTGCCGATGGGCCAGCCCGTATCCGGCGGCCACCTGCAACTGCTCGCGCACGAGGTCGATGCCGGTCACCATCTCCGTCACCGGGTGCTCCACCTGGATGCGGCAGTTGACCTCCATCGCGTGGAACCCGTCCTCGTCGTCGACGAGGAACTCGTACGTCCCCGCGCCGGCGTACCCCACGGCCTGGGCGGCCCGTACGGTGGCGGCGCAGATGCGGTCGGCCAGCTCGCGCGACAACCCGGGCGCCGGGGTCTCTTCGACCAGCTTCTGGCGCCGGCGCTGCACGGAGCAGTCGCGCTCGCCGAGGTGGATCACGTTGCCGTGGCCGTCGCCGAGGATCTGCACCTCGATGTGCCGGGCGTTGTCCAGGTATTTCTCCAGGTACACCCGGGAGTCGCCGAACGCCGTCTGGGCACCGGCCCTGGCCTGGGCGTACTCGCGGGCCATGTCGCGGGGATCCCGTACGACGCGCATGCCCCGGCCCCCGCCGCCGGCGACGGCCTTGAGGATCACGGGATAGCCGATCTCGGCGGCCAGCGAGCGTGCCTGCGCCAGCGTCGCCAGCGGCTTGGAGCTGCCCGGCAGCACCGGCAGCCCGGCCGCCCTGGCGATGTTGCGCGCCTCCGCCTTGTCGCCGAGCCTGGCCAGCACGGAAGGGGCTGGGCCGATGAAGGTCAGCCCCGCGTCCTGGCAGATCTCGGCGAAGTCCGGGTCCTCCGACAGGAAGCCGTAGCCGGGATGCACCGCGTCGGCCCCTGCCTGCAGGGCCGCCGTGACGAGCGCGGCCGGGTTGAGGTAGCTGCGCCGCGCCTCCGACGGCCCGATGCAGACCGTCTCGTCGGCGAAGCGGGCCACCATGGAGTCCCGGTCGCTGTCGGAGCACACGGCGACGGTGCGGATGCCGAGCTCACGGCAGGTACGGGCGATGCGCAGCGCGATCTCGCCGCGGTTGGCGATGAGAACCGTCGAGAACATGCGTTCCTCTCGTTCAGTGGCCGCTGTCCGGGTCGTGGGGTTCGAGCACGAACAGGGACTCGCCGTACTCCACCGGGTCGCCGTTCTTCACGAGCACCTCGACCACACGACCTGGCCTGTCGGCGTGGACGGCGTTCATCAGCTTCATCGCCTCGATGATCGCCACCTGCTGTCCGGCCTCGACCGTGTCTCCGACCTCGACGAACGCGCTGCTCTCCGGGGAGATCGCGCGGTAGAACGTGCCGACCAGGGGCGCCTCGATCACGATGGCGTCGGGCGAGTCGCGCGATTCGGCCGCCACGGTCCCCGCCGCCGCGCCGTCGGCCTGTGGTGCGCCGGGGTCGCCGGCCTGGACCGCGACCGTGCCGGGCCATTCAAGCTCGACGCTCATGTCGCCCGCCTGCACGCGTACACGTTTCAGCGGGCCGGGGGCCGTGTTGAGGATTTCGCCGGCGTGCCTGCACAGCTCGCCGATGCTGGTGTGCTCGTCGGTCATGTGTTCCTCGCGTCCTCGATGCCGTAGCGGCGGAAGCGGCGCCTGCGGCGTTCCACCAGTTCGCGGGGGGTCAACCGGGTCAGCTCGGACAACATCGCGCCCAGGGCGGCGCGCAGGGTCTCGGCCGCGGCCACCGGGTCCTCGTGCGCCCCGCCCGCGGGCTCAGGCAGGACCGCGTCGACGATGCCCTGCCGGAGCAGGTCGCGGGCGTCGAGCCGCAGTGCCGCCGCGGCGCGGGGTGCCTCGCCCCTGTCCTTCCACAGGATCGCCGCGCAGCCCTCAGGGCTGATGACCGAGTACACCGCGTTGGAGAAGGCGAGCACCCGGTCCGCGACCGCCAGCGCCAGCGCGCCGCCGCTGCCGCCCTCGCCCGTGATCACGGACACGACGGGCACCTTGAGCCCCGACATCAGCCGCAGGTTCTCCGCGATCGCCCAGGCCTGACCGCGCTCCTCCGCCTCGACGCCGGGATGCGCCCCTGGCGTGTCCACGAGCGTGACGACCGGCAGGCCCAGCTTCTCCGCCAGCCGCATCAGCCGGGCCGCCTTGCGGTAGCCCTCGGGCAGGGCCATGCCGAAGTTGCGGCTGACCCGCTGGGTGGTGTCGTGGCCCTTCTGGTGTCCGACCAGGACGATCGGCCGGCCGTCGAGGCGGCCGAGGCCGCCTACGATCGCGGGACAGTCGCCGGAGAGCCGGTCGCCCTTCAACTCCTGGAAGTCGTCGAGCAGCTGGTAGACGTAGTCGAGCGTGGTGGGGCGGCCCTCGTGCCTGGCCAGGCGCACCACGTGCCAGGGCTCGCGCTCCGGCAACTCGCCGGGGTCACGGACCAGCCGCGCGGTCCTGGGCCCGCGGGCGTGCGGCGCGTCCTGGCGCACCATGCCGAGCAGCGCCCCGAGCACGGGCCGAAGGGCCGACCGCGGCACGACGGCGTCGAGGAAGCCCCGCGCCTGCATGAACTCGGCGCTCTGGAAGCCCTCCGGCAACTCCTGCTGGATCGTCTGCTGGATCACCCGGGGCCCGGCGAAGCCGATGCGCGCCCCCGACTCGGCCAGAATGACGTCGGTCAAGGTCGCGAAGGACGCCGCCACGCCGCCGTAGGTCGGGTTGGTGACGAGCGAGACGGTCAAGATCCCCGCTTCGTCCAGCTCGGCCAGTGCCTGTGCCGTCTTCGCCATCTGCATCAGGGCGTAGGCGCCCTCCTGCATACGAGCGCCGCCGGAGGCGGTGACCAGGAGCAGCGGCGTGCGCGTGCGCAGCGCCGTCTCGCAGGCCCGGACGATGCGCTCACCGACGCCCGCGCCGAGACTGCCGCCGAGAAACCGGAAGTCCATGACAGCGGCGATCACCGGGTGGTTCATCACCGAGGCGGTGACGCAGGTGACCGCCTCACCCGCGCCGGTACGCTCGCGGGCCTGCCTGAGCCGGTCGGGATAGGGCAGGGAATCGGTGAACCCGATCGGGTCCTCGACGGTCGCGGGGGACTCGAAGGGCACGATCGAACGGTCGTCCAGCAGGTGCGCCATCCGTTCCGACGCGTGCAGCCGGGAATGCGCCCCGCAGCCCGGGCAGACGCCCAGATCGCGCTGGTGTCGCTTGACATAGACGAGTTCGCGGCACTCGGGACAACTGATCCACTGTGCCGCCTCGGAGGTCTCCGTATGCACTCCCACGCCCAGCAGCTTGATCCGGGCCTCTCAACGACCACTGGTCAACGGCTGTAGGGGCCGCGCCCGGCGGCGGCCGTCGCTCCACGAGTCCTCGAGCGACCGTGGAGCGCGACCTTCGACACTCCGCCCTGTGTCCGTCGGAACTTCGGTGGGATCGCACGTCATGCGTCCGCACGACGACGTGCCGCGGCGACGGGCCCCGTACATCGAACCGCAGGGAGTTCCCTATGCGTTTTCTTCCCGACTCGCGCGAGCCGACGGTGGCGATCGTGGGTTTCGGCTACGTCGGCTGCTGCCTCGGCGTGACACTGGCCGGACAGGGCCTGCACGTGACGGGCATCGACCGCGATGCGCGGCTGATCGCCCAGCTGGAGGAGGGGCGGTGCCACATCTCCGAGCCCGGGCTGGCCGAGGCGCTCACGGGGCTGCGGGGCACCTCGCGGCTCACCTTCAGCACCGGCTACGACGCGATCGAGAGCGCCGACGTCATCGTCATCGCGGTCGGCACCCCGATCGGCGAGGACCGCTCACTCGTCACGCGGCAGCTGGAGGAGGTCTGCGCCGAGCTGGCGCCCCGGCTGCGCCGCGGCCACCTGGTGGTGCTGAAGAGCACCGTCGCTCCTGGCACCACCCGTGGTCTCGTCCGGCCGCTGCTGGAGGCCGGCGGGCTGGTCCAGGGCGACGATTTCGGCCTGGTCTTCTGCCCGGAACGGCTGTCGGAGGGCAACGCCCTGTCCGAGTTGCGGGCGCTGCCCATCATCGTGGGCGGCTGCGACCCGGAGAGCACGCACTCGGCGACCGAGTTCTGGAAGCGGGCACTTGACGTACCGGCGTGGGAGTACACCTCCCCGGAGGTGGCCGAGATCGTCAAGCTGGCCGACAACTGGTGGATCGACCACAACATCGCCCTGGCCAATGATCTGGCCCGGCTCTGCGACGCCTTCCAGGTCGACGTCCTGGAGGTGATCGGGGGCGCCAACTCGCTGCCCAAAGGCGGCGGTCACGTCAACATCCTGCTGCCCAGCGTCGGGGTGGGCGGCTACTGCCTGACCAAGGATCCGTGGATCACCTGGAACGCGGCCCGCCAGCACGGGGTACGCCTCAGAACCGTCGAGACGGTGCGCGCGGTCAACGACGCGATGCCCGGCTACACCCACGAGACGATCCGCGCCGAGCTGGCGCGGGCCGGACGGCACCCGGACGGCGCGAAGGTCGCGGTGCTCGGCGCCGCGTTCAAGAACAACACCGGCGATCTGCGCAGCACGCCGGTCAAACCGGTCGTCGACGGCCTGCTCGCCGCCGGCGTCACGGTGTCGCTCCACGACCCGCTCGCCGATGCGGCGGAGCTCCGCGCGCTGACGGGCGTCGAGCCGTCAGCGTCCCTGGAGGAGGCCGTGACCGGCGCCCACTGCCTGGCCGTGCTCGCCGGCCACGAGCCATTCCAGCAGCTCGACTTCGCCGCGTTGCGCGAACGGGTCTCGATGCCATGCCTGATCTTCGACGGGCGGGCCTACTACCCCCAGGAAACCATCGAGCACGTGCGGCGGCTCGGCTTCGGCTACCGCGGAATCGGACGGTGAGGGCATGTCCAGGATCGTGGTCACCGGAGGATGCGGGTTCATCGGCAGCCATCTCGTCGAACGGCTGGCCGCAGAGGGGCACGAGGTGATCGCCTACGACACGTCGCCGCCGCCGCCCGACACCCCGCTGCACAATCTCAACAGCGTCCGCTACGTCAAGGACGACATCACCCACGAGTCGTCGCTGGCGAACGTGATCAGCTCCGACGTCGACCTGGTGTACCACCTGTCGGCCGTCGTCGGGGTGGACCGCTACCTCCGGCAGCCGCTCGACGTCATCGACGTCAACGTGCTCGGCACCCGCAACGTCCTGCGCAGAGCGCTGGAGGCCGGCGTCAGGGTGGTGGTGGCCAGCACCAGCGAGATCTACGGCAAGAACCCCCAGGTGCCATGGTCCGAGGAGTCCGACCGCGTGCTGGGCGTCACGTCGGCCGATCGGTGGACCTACTCCACGAGCAAGGCGCTGGCCGAGCACATGACGTTCGCCCTCGTCCGCGAGCAGGGTCTCCGCGCCACGGTGGTGCGTTACTTCAACGTGTACGGCCCGCGCCAGAGGCCGGCGTACGTGGTGAGCCGGAGCATCCAGCACGTCCTCACCGGCCGGGCGCCGGAGATGTACGACGGCGGCGGCCAGACCCGCTGCTTCACCTACGTCGACGACGCGATCGAGGGCACCGTCCGGGCCGCGTCGAGCCCGGACGCGGTGGGCGAGTGCCTCAACATCGGCTCCCACCAGGAGACCACCATTCGCGAGGTGATCGAGCTGGTCGGGGAGGCGGCGGGGTTCACCGGCCGCAACGACCACCTGGACACAGGGGCCGCTTTCGGGGCCGCCTACCAGGACATCGAGCGCCGGGTCCCCGACACGGCCAAGGCGCGCGCGATGCTCGGCTGGCAGTGCGCCGTCCCGCTGCGGGAGGGCATCTCCAGGACGATCGAGTGGGCCCGGCAGAATCCCTGGTGGCTGCACGGGCCCACCGGCTGATCACCATCCGGCCTTGATCGCGTCCACGATGTGCCGGCGGTCCTCGTCGGACACCCATCTCCCGACCGGCAGGCACACCAGCTGCTCGACGGCCCGGTCGAGCCCGGGCAGCAGGGACGCGTACCGGCGCAGCGCCGTGTGACGGTCGTTGCGCTCGTGCACCTGGCTCACCATGACGCCGGCCTCGGTCATGTGCTTGATGAACGCGTCCTTGCCCTGCACCAGCAGCGGGTAGACCCAGAAGGAGGACTGCCTGTCGGCCGCTCGCTCGGTGACACGCACCCCGTCGGCCGTGGCCAGCTCGCGGTCGTAGAAGGCGGCGTTGTCGCGGTAGCGGCGGATCACCTCGTCGGTCTCCGCCAGGTTCGCCAGACCGATGGCCGCGTTGATGTCGTTCATGTGGAACTTGTAGCCCCACTCCGGGATGTCGGCGCGGACCAGGCCGCGTCCGGGCGCCGAACGGTCGATGCCGAACCACCTGAGCCGCCTGGCCCGCTCGGCGAGCTGCACGCTGGGCAGCACCATCAGCCCTCCGTCGCCGGTGGTGAAGTGCTTGACCGACTGGAAGCTGTAGACCGCGACGTTGCCGTGGTTGCCCAGCGGCGTGCCGCGGTAGGTGGCGCCCCACGCGTGCGCGCAGTCCTCGATCACCGGCGGGCGGAAACCGTACGCGGCCTCCGCCTCGTCCAGGATGCCGCTGAGGCGGGCGAGGTCGACCGGGTAGCCGGCGAAGTGCACGATGACGATCGCCCGGGTGGCCGGGGTGATCTTCCTGGCCAGGTCGTCGAGGTCCACGTTGAGCGTCATGGGGTCCACGTCCACCCACTTGGGACGCAGGCCGTTGGCGAGGATCGCCCAGTTGGCCGCGACCATGGTCAGCGGCGTGGTGAGGACCTCACCTCCGTCCGTGCCCGTGCCGGTTCCCGAAGGGTCGGTCACCAGTCGCAGGGCGAGGTGGAGGCCCGAGGTGCCGCTGTTGACCGTGGCGACGTACGGGTTGCCGATGCGCTCGCGCAGCGCCTGCTCGAACTCGTCGACCACCGGCCCCTGGCCGATCATCCCGCCGGCGAGCACACGGGACACGGCGGCGCCCGCCTCCTGCGACATCTCCACCCTCATCAAGGGGATCACGCGGGCCTCCCCGCGAGCGCGTCGGCTTGCCTGCACAGCTCCTCATGGCGTGCTCGGCAGTCGGCGTAGCGAGGCAGCACACCGCGTTCCATCGCCTCACGCAGGCTGGGAGCGCCGCGGTCCTTGGCGGACAGGAGCCGCCCGCACTCCGGCGGCCATGGCAGCGCAAGCTCGGGGTCGAGCGGGTCGACCAGGATCTCCTTGTGGGGAGCGTACGTGCTGGAAACCAGGTAGACCACGGTGGCCTCGTCAGTCAGCGGCGCGAAGGCATGAGCGTGCCCCTCCGCGAGGTACAACCCGTGCCTGTTGCCGTCGCCCAGCCGGACCGCCTCCCACTCGCCGAACGTGGGCGAGCCGACCCGGATGTCGACGACGATGTCCAGGATCTCGCCATGAGGGCAGGTGATGTAGCGCGACTGCCCGGGCGGCAGCGAGAAGGCGTGAATGCCCCTGATCGTGCCGCGCCGCGATCGCGAGCAGTTCACCTGCGCCACCCTCAGCGGGTGGCCGACGGCCTCGCGAAAGGCCGGCTCGCTGAAAACCTCCAGAAACTCACCCCTGGCGTCCGGGAAAATCTCCGGCTTGATCAGGAAAGCACCGTCGATTCCGAGTGGGTCGATTTGCATTTCGCGCCTTTCTCACCTGATCGCCATCCGACAACAGTGAATATGCCAGCGTCGATGAGCGCGGGCAATCCCCGTACGTGGCTCTGCCGATAGTCGAGCGCGGCACCAGCGAGAAGAGATTCCATTTCTAGCGGAAGTCACCAGGATAACGCCGTGCACCGTTCCCAGAAACGGCGCCGGACAGCGGAGTCAGCCGTCCGGCATTCCGAAAATGCGATCGCGGTAAAAGGGACGTCTCATGCCTAAGTCATGGTCGTACAGCTTCCAGTACAAGACCGGGATGGCCCGCTGGGCCGGGCGCCTGGGACTCGAACTGCGGGACCTGGTGACGTCGGGCCGGATATCCCCTGAGACGCATCCACGGGTCGTGGACCTCGGCTGCGGGCGCGGCGAGGCCGCCGTCTTCCTCGCCAAGCACGGTTTCCAGGTCGTGGGAGTGGACTTCTCCTCCGTCGCGCTGAGCGAGGCCAGGGCGGCCGCGGCCAGGGAGGGAGTCGCGGACCGCTGCCGGTTCGTCAAGGGCGATCTGACCGCAGCGCACATCCCCGGCGTGGAGGGGCCCTTCGACCTCGTGATCGACCTGGGAACGCTCGACGACCTGCAGGGACGGGCCCGGGAGGCGATGGCCGCCACGGTCAAGCGGCTGTCGGGCCCCGGCAGCCTGTACTTCCTGTGGTGCGTGCACCACGACGGCGATCTGCCGTTCACCCTCAAGGGCATCCTGCTGCGGCTCAACCCGAAGCTGGTGCCGGGCGAGGAGGACGATCTCTTCGGCGACGTCTTCAAGATCGAGCGGCTGCCCTCGCCTCCGCCGTCCTCGTACTTCGCCGGCTTCCTCATGACCCGTCAGTGAACGCACACAGAAAGGCAGGCAGCGTGACCGGCCCATGGCGTATCGACACCCACAATCACGCCGTACCACCGAAGATGCAGCGGTGGGCTGTGCAGGCCGGCATCCTGCCGCCCGACCAGTCGAAGTGGCCGACCTGGGCGCGCTGGAGCCAGGCCGCCACCGAGCAGGTCATGGAGGAGAACGACATCGCAGCCGCGGTGACCTCCTCGCCCGCGCCGTTCGAGGTCTTCAAGGACGCCGCCCAGGTCGCGACCGGCGCCAGGGTCATCAACGAGTCGCTGGCCGACCTCGTCAGGGAGCAGCCGCAGCGGTTCGGCTTCTTCGCCTATCTGCCGCTGACCGACGTCGAGGCCGCACTGGCCGAGGCCGACTACGCCCTCGGCACCCTCGGAGCCGAGGGCGTGCTCCTGTTGACGCACGTGAACGGCACCTATCTCGGCGACCCGTCGTTCGAGCCGCTCTTCGCCGAACTCGACCGGCGGCGCGCGGTGCTCTTCGTGCACCCGCAGTTCCTGCCAGGCGGCACGCCGCCAGGAATCCCCGACTTCATGGGGGACTTCCTGCTCGACACGACCAGGGCGGCACTGAGCCTGATGATCGGGGGCACCCTGGAGCGGCACAGGAACCTGTCGGTCATCCTGTCGCACGGAGGCGGCTTCCTGCCGTACATGGCAGCGCGGATCGACTCCCGCTCGCATGACGAGGAAGGCGTGGACCCGGCGACCCTGCGCTCCTACGTACGGCGCTTCTACTACGACACCGCCATGCCCACCTCTCCGTACGCGACGCCGACACTGCTCGCGGCCGCCGACCACTCGCGCATCCTCTACGGGACCGACTACAGCATGCGGACGGCCGAAGCCACCCGATACGTGACGGACGGGCTGGCCGGCGACCCGCTGATCGGGCCGGAGTTGCACCGCGCGATCGAGCGCGACAACGCGCTGCGCCTGCTCCCGTCGCTGGCCGAGCGGATGAGCGTCACCGTCTGACCACGGTCCGCCGGCGAGTTCGGCGGCCTACGGCTGCGGGGTCTCGGCGTCACGAACCGGCGGCACACCATTGCCCTCCGCGAGCGTCTCCCCCTGCCTGATGCGGTCGGCCTGGCGCGCGTGCCGGCTGACCGTGGCCCGCAGGAAGTCTCGGATGAGGATGAGTTCTTCCACGGTGTGCCCGGCGAGCCCGGCCTCGTCCTCCTCGCTCAGCTGTCCCCACACGGCCTGCGCGACGTATTCGGCCTGCTGGGTCGGCACGACGGTCACCCGGCGCCGGTCGTTGACGTCGCGGACCCGCCGGGCGTAGCCGGCCCGCTCCAGCCGGTCGATCGCAATGGTGGCCGCGCTCGGGGACAGGCGGGCCGCGCCGGCCAGCTCGCCGGCCAGCTCGCCGGCCGTCATCGGGCCGAGCGCGAAGACGCAGCCCATGCAGCGCATGTCTGTCCGGTTGACACCTAAACGCGCCGCCGCTGCCTCGTCCACCGCGTCCGAGACGTTCTGCAACTGCATGACGGCGACCTGGACCTCGTCGACGAGCGACTTCCAGACATCCTTTGACATTTGAAATATCCATGGATTAGACTTATTGATCGTCAAAGTATACATCTATCTTCCTGGGAGTACAGCCTGTTGCGGGGCGACGACCTCCGCAGGACGCACCGGGACCAATCCCTCCAAGGAGGTGTGCGGATGAGCCAGCGCCGCGGGAACCCATGGATCGTCATGGTGACGCTCTGCATCGGGTTCTTCATGACCATCCTGGACACCACGATCGTCAACATCGCGATCCCCGACATCCTCGAAGACCTGGACGCCACGATCAGCGAAGTGCTGTGGGTGATGAGCGCCTACATCCTCGTGGTCGCCGTACTCGTGATCACGGCCGGCCGCCTGGGCGACATCGTCGGACCCCGCAAGGTCTTCATCGCCGGCATGATCCTTTTCACGGTCGCCTCCGCGCTCTGCGGAGCCGCCATGGAGCCCTGGCAGCTCATCGCGGCCCGGGCCCTGCAGGGCATCGGCGCCGCGTTGATCACACCGCAGACCCTCACCATCCTGACCGGGGTCTTCCCGCCCGAGAAGCGCGGCCTGCCCAGCGCCATCTGGGGCATCACGGCAGGCGTGGCCGGACTGGCCGGCCCGACGCTCGGCGGGCTGCTCGTCGCCGAGGGCAACTGGCGCTGGGTCTTCTACGTCAACGTGCCGCTCGGGCTGATCACCATCGCCATGGCCTTCGCCCTCATCCCCGACGTCCGCCCGGACAAGCGCCTCCGGCTCGACATCACCGGAGTGGTCCTGGCCAGCGCCGCGCTCGGGGCGATCACCTACGGGCTGCTCGAGGGCGACCGCTACGGATGGGGCACGATCACCTCCTTCCTCAGCATTCCCGTGGTCATCGCGGCCGGCCTCGTGCTGCTCGTGGTGTTCCTGGCGACGCAGGCGCGTGTGAACGACCCCCTGATGCCTCTGGGGATCTTCAGGGACCGCGGCTTCTCACTGATGAGCTTCGTGATCGTCGCCGTCTCCTTCGGCATGATGGGGCTGTCGCTGACCCTCACGATCTACTTGCAGCAGGTTCTCGGGCTCAGCGCGCTCCAGGCCGGCCTCACGCTCGCGCCGACCGCGCTGGCCATGATGTTCTCGTTCCCCGTCGTCGGGTTCCTGATCGACAAGATCGGCGGGAAGTACGTGCTCATCTGCGGCCTGGCCCTCTACCCGGTCAGCCTCGCGCTCATCGGCAACATGGCGCAGACCGACTCCGGCCAGTGGTCGCTCCTTGGGCCGCTGATCCTGGCGGGCATCAGCCAGGCGGCCGCCTTCGCCCCGACCGTCACGATGGCCATGCAGGACGTGCGGACGGAGTTCGCGGGGGCCGCCTCGGGCGCCTTCAACGCGATCCGCCAGCTGGGCTTCCTGATCGCCGTCGCCGCGATGGGCGCGGTGCTGCAGAGCCGCTTGACCAGTGAGCTGCACGGCGAGGCGGAGCGCCAGGCGACACAGCTGCCCGGTGAGTTCAGGGAGGGCTTCGTCGACGCCGTCACCTCGGCGGGCGGCAGCATCGATGCGGGAGCCGGCGACGTGCAGTTGCCCGCCGGCGCGAGCGGTCAGCTCGCCCAGCAGATGCGAGAGATCGCCCAGTCGGTCTTCGACCAGGCCTTCGTCGGCGCCCTGCGCTTCACCCTCCTGACCTGCGCCGCAGTGGTGGTCGTCGCCTGCCTGCTCAGCTTCGCCGCCAAGCGGCCGGACCCCGCGAAGGCGCCCACGGCCGAGGAGGAACTGGCCCTGATGTGACCGCTCGGCCGGTCGTTGCCGCCACGCATTCGTTCACGACACCGCAGGGGGACAGACCGGGAGGAAGTCGGCGCCTGCCACGATCACTTCCGGTCTCGACTTCGAGCGTTTCTCTAGTAATAATCAAGCTTGATACTCGAGGATCGTCTCTGGTGTCCCGATCAAGGAAATAAAGGCGCAGATTTCAACAAGGAATAAGCGCCCGCCGGTCACCAGTCACAGCAGACGGCACACCAACGGGGGTTGATTCAATGCCGCGGACAGTTCGCGTTTGTGTTACCTGCTGGAAATCAGGCGAATCGCCCGGCGAAACCCCATCGCGCAACAATTCGACGAGGAGCTCCCAGCGGCGGCCGAGCCACCTTTCCGCGAAACTCCCGCCTGCCTCCGCGCACGCAGACGTCGCTCCTGGACCTGCGCTTCTTGCTTGGTGAACGCCGACGGAACCCACCGAACCAGTGGATCGAAGCAACTCTTTCCGACGATGGTTAGGAGATTCTAGCGAGGTCGGATGCAGCCGCGCAAGCATCGCGCATTCTGACCTCGCCTGCCATAGAAAGGTCGATTGCCTTCACGCTTGGGGATCAAGATGAGATTCTGTGTCCTGGGAACTCTGAGAGTGCTCGACGGCAGCCGGGAGGTGACTCCTTCCGCCCCAAAACTCCGGCAGGTGCTCACTTTTCTTCTCCTCCGGCGCAACAACATCGTACAGACCACCGAGCTCATCGACGAACTGTGGGGAGAAAATCCACCCAGCAGCGCGCTCTCCACTCTGCAGACCTACATCTACAAGCTGCGAAAGATCCTCTCCCACGATGAGGTCGACTCGTTCGAGGAGATTTTGCAGACGCAGTCGTGGGGATACATGCTGACCATCGAGCACGACCAGCTCGACCTGAACCAGTTCGAACGGCTGCTCGCCGAAGGTGTGGCGGCGCTGAAGCGGAATGAGACCGAGATGGCCGCCAAGTGCCTGGCCGAGGCACTCTCGCTGTGGCGCGGCCTGGCACTGGCCGATGTGGCCGCGGGCAACCTGCTGTCGGCCTACGTGGCCTCCCTCGAGGAGAGCCGGCTGCGCGCGCTCGAGCTGCGCATCGAGAGCGATCTGCGGCTCGGCCGGCATCGCGAGGTCGTGGGCGAGCTCAAGCACCTGATCTCGGTGCATCCCCTCCATGAGGCCTTCTACGCGCAGCTGATGAACGCCCTGCATCGCTCAGGCCGGCGCTGGGAGGCGCTGGAGGTGTACCAGCGGCTGCGGGCGACCCTGGTGGAAGAGGTGGGCATCGAGCCGTCCGCGGACACACAACGGCTGCACCAGTCGCTCCTGTCGGAGGAGACCACCGCACGCCCCGCCAAGCTGGAGCCGCCGGCCGGCCAGGGCCGCAGGAGCACGGCCGTGATCGAAAGGCCGAGGAACGCTGTGAGAACGCTCCTGCCGGCCCAGCTGCCACCGGACATCTGGGACTTCACCGGCCGCCAGTCCAGCATCAACGACCTGGTCGCCGCCGCCACCATGACGGAGCCCGCGGCCACCACGCCGCCGACCGTGCTGATCGCGGGAATGCCGGGCGTCGGCAAGACGGCCCTCGCGGTGCACCTGGCGCACCTGATCAAGCGGGATTTCCCCGACGGCCAGTTCTACTGCACACTGCGCGGGAGCGACGGCGAGCCCGCCGACCCCGGCCAGGTGCTCTACAACTGGCTGATTGCGACCGACATGTACACGAAGAAGCTGCCGAGCAGCACCGAGGAACGCTCGAAGATGTTCAGAAGCTGGTGCTCGGCGCATCGTGTGCTGATCGTCCTCGACAACGCCGCCTCGGCCGCGCAGATCTCGCCGCTGCTGCCCGGCAGTGAGCACTGCACGACGATCATCACCAGCAGGTCCGGCTTATACGGGTTCCCCTGCAGGAAGCGCCTCGACCTGGCGCCGCTCACTCTGGAGGAAGGCGTACGCCTGCTGGGCGCGGTCGCGGGCAGGCAGCGCGTCGAGCGCGAGAAGGGCGACGCGCAGAGCGTGGTGCGCTTCTGCGAGGGCCTGCCGCTGGCGGTGCGCGCCGCAGGCGCCCGGCTGACCGCGTCGCCGACCCTGCCGCTGCGGACCCTGGCCGCCCGCCTGGCCGATCCGGAGTTGCGCCTCAAAGAGCTGAACTCCACCGACTTCGACATCTACCACAGCTTCGACCTCAACTACCAGGAGCTCGATCCCCGCGAGCGCAGCGCCCTGTGGCTGCTCTACCTGCGACGCAGCACGCGCTTCAACCTCAAGAGCGCCGCGGAGACGGTCGGCTGCGACATCGACACGAGCGAGACGATCCTCACCCGGCTGGTCTCGGCCCACTTTCTCCGCATCGTCGGCTACAACGGCGCACGGGATGACGTCGTGTACGCCATCAACGAGCTGGCCCACCTGTACGCGGAGAAGAAGCTGGAGAACGAGCTGGCCGAGCGAGGCACGCCTGCCGAGGTGAGCCTGGACGCCGGGGAGACGACCGCGATCGAGGCGCCCGCCGGCTCAGGCCGTCCCGCCGCCCCGGGCCGGCTCGTACGCCGTGATCTGCGCTGGAACAACTGACCCGCCGTGGGGGCGAAACCCTGCCCCGAACGCAGAGCACTGAAATTTTTTTCCATGAAAATTTTTTCACCCGAGCACCAGCGCAGGGTCTTCAATCGCCCGGCGGGCAACGTGACAACGCCCGGAGCACCGAAAGGGTGCTCCGGGCGTTGTCACGAGACGTACAGGTGCGTCATGGACGCGGGGCCGCGGAATGGGCGGCGAACTCCTCCGCGACGGCGCACACGTACCGCCCGTAGTCGGACGGCGCCAGCCTCTCGCCGAGTTCGCGGCACTCCTCGGCCCGGATGAAGCCCATCCGCAGTGCGACCTCCTCGATGCACGCGATCCGTACGCCCTGCCTGCTCTCCAGCGCGCTGACGTACTGCGCGGCCTGCAACAGCGAGGCCGGGGTGCCCGCGTCCAGCCACGCGCATCCACGCCCCAGATCCACCAGCCGGGCCTTGCCACGTTCCAGATAGTCGCGGTTGACGTCGGTGATCTCCAGCTCGCCACGGGCCGACGGCGACAGGTTCTTGGCGATGTCGAGCACCTGGTTGTCATAGAGGTAGAGGCCGACGATCGCGCGGTTGGACCGCGGCCTGGCAGGCTTCTCCTCGATCGAGACCAGCTTGCCCGCGGCGTCGGTCTCGCCGACTCCGTACCTTTCTGGATCGGTCACCGGGTAGCCGAAGAGCACGCACCCGTCGATGTCCCGGGCCTGCTCCTGCAGGATGTCGTCGAACCTGTGCCCGTGGAAGATGTTGTCGCCGAGCACCAGAGCCACCGGATCGTCACCGACGTGGTCGGCGCCGACGATGAACGCGTCGGCCAGCCCGCGCGGCTCCTGCTGTCTGGCGTAGCGCAGGCTCAGTCCCAGCTGTGCGCCGTCGCCGAGCAGCCGCTGGATCTGCGGCAGGTCCACCGGCGTGGAGATGATGAGAATGTCGCGGATGCCCGCCAGCATCAGGGCCGACAGCGGATAGTAGATCAGCGGCTTGTCGTTCACCGGCAGCAGCTGCTTGGACACCGCGAGGGTGATGGGGTGCAGGCGGGTTCCCCGCCCGCCCGCCAGGATGATCCCCTTCATGTCCGGGCGGCCTCCGCCAGCAGGTCCACCTGATCCGGGTCGCCGGAGCAGGGGAAGAAGACGAGCTCGTCGCACCCTGCGGACTCGTACTCCTTGATGGTGCGCTGGAGCTCGCTCTCGGTCGTCACGGTCTGGGCGGCCGCGCGGTCGGCGTACGGGCCCGCCTGCTCGTAGTGGCGGCGCATGTGCGCGACGGCCCGCTCGGCGCCGTCCGCGCCGAACGAGAAGTACGCCAGCGCCACCATGCGCGGCCGATCCGTCCTGCCCTCGGCCGACCAGGCGGCGCGGGCGCGCGCCGCCAGTTCCGCGTACGGGACCGACGACGAGCCGCCGGCGATCCAGCCCTGTCCCAGGCGGGCGGCCCGCCGCAGGGCCGCGTCCGTGTGCCCGCCCACCCAGATGGGCGGCCCGCCGGCGGCGGGCTCCGGGCCGATCCCGGAGCCCGGCGCCCAGGCCTCGCGCAGCTCCGTGATCAGGGCGTCAAGCCGCCTGCCCCGTCGTCGGTACGGCTGCCCCGCGGCCTCGAAGTCGTCGGCGCGCCCTCCCGCGGCCACCCCGACCGCCAGCCGGCCTCCCGACAGTTCGTCCACGGTGGCCAGCTGCTTGGCCAGGACCGCGGCCCCGCCGCGGTACGCGGCGATCAGGATCGTCGTGGCGAGCCTGATCCGCCGGGTCACGGCGGCGGCGGCCGCGAGCGTGACGACGGGTTCGTGGTTGCCGGCCACCAACCGGTCGAGCACCCCGAGCGAGGACAGGCCACGGGAGTCGGCGCGCCGTGCCCACTCGAGGAGGGTGGCGCCGTCCACTCCGCGCACCGTCGTCGGCAGGCCGACTCCGACGTCCACGGATCAGCTCCCCTTTCTCGCCACGATGAGCGTGTCGTGCTCGCCCAGCGGCCGGGCCGGCTCGACGGTGAATCCCGCCTCCTGGAGCCATTCGCGGCATTCCCCTGCGAGGTACTCCGACCCACCGTCCGTCGTGAGCAGCATGTCCAGGCTGATCACCAGGTTCTCGGCGTCGACCGGCTCGTCGGCCAGCATCCGGTCGTAGATGATCAACGCGCCACCGGGGTTGACCGCCTGGAACGCCTTCCTGATCAACGTACGTCGCTCGGCCGGGGCCCAGTTGTGCAGGACGTGGCCGATGGTCAGCACGTCGGCCTCCGGCAGCGGGTCGGCGAAGAAGTCGCCCGCGTGGAACGTGGCGCGCTCGGCCACCCCGAGTCGCTCCACGTGCTCGTGGAACGGCTGCTCCATCGGAGGCAGGTCGAAGACGTGCACGGACAGATGCGGGTGCGCCTGCGCGACCCGGCCCGCGAGGTTGCCCCTGGCACCGCCGATGTCGGCATAGGACTTCACGGTGTCCCAGTCGAAGGCTTGCGCGATCAGCGGTGCCAGCATGGTGCTGAGCGCGTCCATCATGCCGAGGTAGCTGATCCGCCGGTCGGGGTCGTCGAGCATCTCGCGGAAGGCGTTCGTCACGCGAGGCTTGCCGGTGCGCAGGGCCCCGGTCAGGTCGCCCCAGGCGGGGTACAGAACCCGATCGGAACGTTCGAGGAAGCCGCCCACGTAGGCCGCCTTACCCGGCACGAGGTGCTCTTTCGCGGCGAGGGCGTTGGAGTAGCGCCCCTCCGCGCGCACCAGCAGCCCGAGGGCCACCAGGGTGTCGAAGAAGTCCCTGGAGGCCCGGGGATGCAGTCCGAGCCGCTCCTCGAGCTGCGGCCCGGTGAGCGGCTGCTCGTCGAGCACGGCGAACACCCTCAGCTCAAGGGCGCTGAGCAGCACCTTGGCCGTGCAGAAGGCGGTCTTGCCCAGCTGGATCAGCTCGGCGGGGCTGGTGATCTGCGGTGGCTGCGTGGTCATCGTGTGGCTCCGTTCTTCGGTGGCAGGCTCTCTCCGAGCCGGCGCTTGGGCAGCTCACTGATCACCGCGGCGTCCTGGTCGCCCAGGCCGGCGGCGACCGCGTCGGCCATGAGGTCGCCCGCGCCCTCCGTCAGCGGAAGGTAGATCCCTCTGGCCATGGCGTCGTTGGCGGCCAGCCGGAGGTCCTTCTCCATCAGCCGCGCCTTGAAGGCCGCGGGCTCGTAGCAGCGCTCGCGCATGAACGCGGCGCGGAAGGCCAGAACCGGGGAGCTGAATCCACTGTTGGCGATGACGTCGATGAGCAGGTCACGGTCGAGCCCGGCGCTGACGCCGTACGAGATCGCCTCGGTGAAGCCCACCGTCTGCACGCCGAGCAGAAGGTTGAAGGCCAGCTTCATCGTGGCGGCCGCGCCCGCCGACCCCAGGTAGCGGATGTCCTGCCCGAGGGCTCCGAGCAGCCCGCCGGCGGCCTCCACCTCGTCGTGCTCGCCCGCGGTGAAGATGCGCAGACCGCCGCTGCGCGCCATCGCCGGGTTGCCCAGGACGCACGCCTCGACCCGGGCGATCCCCGCGGCGGACAGCCGCGTGGCCGCCATGCGGGCGTACAGCGGCGAGGTGGTGGTGGTGTCCACCACCACGGTGCCCCTCCTCAGCTCCGGCAGCATGGCCTCGAACAGCACCTGCTCGACGGCCGACTCGTCGCTCAGGCTGAGCAGCACGATCGGCGTGTCCGCCGCGGCCTGCGGGCTGGTGGCCGCCCGCGCGCCCGCCTCCACGAGCGAGGCGGCCTTGGCGGGACTGCGGTTGTAGACGGAAAGAGGATGGCCGGCTTCGAGCAGCCGGTGTCCCATGCCCGCACCCATCGCGCCGCTCCCGACGAGTGCGACGTGTGGCAGGCTCATGGCGTCCGAGCCCCGGCCGGCAGGGTGTCCGCGGACAGCTGCGAGATGCAGCGCATGGTCGCGTTGCTGAAATACCGGCCGAACGCCTCGGGCGTGCCGGTGTCACGGGTCTCGGCGAGATAGGGCGCCAGTTTCGCTTCCAGCTCGTGCACGCCCTTGTGCCTGGCCATGTTCCTGGCCACGTGCACCAGGTCGCCCTCGTAATGGATGACCCGGATCATCACCTCGCCCTTGATGAACACCGCCGTGCCCACCAGGCGGCCCGCCTCCTTGCCCTCGTCGTCGACCAGCACCGGCGTGGGGACACGCTGGAAGGCGGCGAAGATCTCCGCGATCTCGTCCTCGTGGCCGGGCTTGACCGGGTACGTGATGGCTGCGTACGGCATCAGATTCCTCCATCGACGTTCAGAGTGGTCCCGGTGACGTACCGGGACAGGTCGCTGGCGAAGAACAGCACGGCGCCGACCACGTCGTCGGTCGTGCCCAGCCGCCCCAGGGCGGTCATCCCGGCCAGCCGCTCCCGCAGCGGGGGCGGCGGGCCCAGGCCCTCCCCCTTGTCGATCACGCCAGGGGCTACGGTGTTGAGCCGGATGCCGCGGGGGCCCAGCTCTTTGGCCAGGGATCTGGTCAGTCCGATCAGCGCGGCCTTGGAAGCCGTGTAGTGGGCGGTCGCCGGGCGTCCGCGCAGTGCGGCGGAGGCGCCCACGTAGATCACGGATCCGCCCTCGGACAGCAGCGGCAGCGTCGCCTGGGTGACCAGGAAGGGGGCGGTGAGGTTCGCGTCCATCACGCGGTCCCACTCCTCGCCCGTCAGCTCGCCCACGGGCGCCTCGCCGGCCACGCCGACGTTGTTGATCACAACGTCGAGCCCGCCGTACGCGTCCGCGCAGGCACCTGCCAGCCGGTTCACGTCGTCCTCGCTGGTGACGTCCGCGCGGACGACGTGGTGGTGGTCGCCGAGCTCCTTGAGCTCCCGGGCCAGGTCGTCGGCCGCCGCGCCGGCTCTGCCGTGGCAGGCCACCACCTTGGCGCCGCCACGGGCGAGGGCGAGCGCGCTCGCCCTTCCCAGACCCCGTGTCCCGCCCGTGACGAGGACGCGCTTGCCGGATATCGCCAGGTCCATCATTCCTCCGTTCGTTTGCGATCCGGGTCATGCCACCGCGACGGCGGCCGCGTTGACGGCCAGTGCCATCACGGCGAGTACGGTCCGCAGCAGGTGCCACCTGCGCCACACCGGGCGCGGGTCCGTCCAGTCCGCCGGGATCGCCGCGGGGTCGAGCACCTTGACGCGCCGGTTGATGGGCACGTTGCACAAGTGCGACACCAGCGACACCCCTACCGTCATCACGGCGGCGACCGCGAAGAGCGACCGCGGCCCGCCCGCCGGCGTCATGATGGCGAGCAGCACGTCCACCAGCGCCGTGGTCAGCACCATCAGCGGCATCGTGGGGTCGTAGTTGCGGCCGAGCAGCTCGTGGGTCTGAACGTAGCGGTCGGGAGGCAGGGCACGCAGCGCCGGCACGACACTGAGCGCGACGCAGAAGAGCACTCCCGCGGTCAGGCCACTGCCCAGCACCGCCACGGCGCCTAACAGCTCCCGCATGCGCGCCTCACCTCCCCTCGGCGTACGCCGTGCTCCTGCCGCTGTACTCGGCCTGGACCGTGTAGACGCCGAACGACGCGCCCCGCGAGCGGTCCTGCAGGGGACGCAGCGGCGCGGTGGTCGAGCGGTGCGACTCCCCCTCCTCCCAGGCGCGGAAGGCGTCGAGGTCACGCCACTCGCTCAGCACCACGAACCCGTCGCGGTCGTGCTCGGAGCGGAGGAGTTCGTTGCCGAGCAGTCCGGGCGTTCCCGCCAGACTGCGGCTGATCCGGTGGTAGGCGTCCTCCACGGCCTGCGTCCCGGCGCCGGCCGCTGTGACGAAGACGAGGACGCGCACCCGGCCGCTCATGGCCGCCGTACCGTCTCGCGCGACATGTCGTAGACCACGTTCATGGTGGTCATCGAGCCGCCCGACCGGTACGGATGCAGCTTCGTACGGTGCTCCAGGTGGCGCTCGCTGCGCTCGAACTCCCTGAAGCGCGGCTCGTCGACCCAGTCGCTGATGATGTAGTAGACGCCTGCTTCTTCCGCGCTCTTGGACAGCCACTGGCCGCGGTTGGCCGGGTGCTGCGTGACCGCGTCGCCGACCCCGTACCACGTCTGTTCGAACTCTTCGTCCATGCCGGGCTTGATCTGCATGCGCAACATCACCCGGAAGGTTCCAGCGGTCATGTCAGATGCCCCCGTCCACGTTGATCGTCTCGCCGCTCACGAAGCTCGACAGGTCGCTGGCCAGGAAGAGCACCACGTTGGCGATCTCCTCGGAGGCGCCGAGCCGGCCGAGTGCGATCAGGTTCCTGTAGCGTTCGCGCACCGGGGCGGGGATGTCCATCCCGGTGTCCACCGGTCCGGGCGCGACGACGTTGACGCGGATCCCCTGGGGACCGAGCTCCTTGGCCAGCGACCGGGTCAGCCCGATGAGGCCGCTCTTGGCCGCGGTGTAGTGGGCGCGCAGCGGCACTCCCACGGTGGCCACCCGGGAGCCCACGTTGACGATGGAAGCGCCCTGTCCCAGCAGCGGCAGCGCCTTGCCGACGACGAAGGCGGCACCCGTGAGGTTGGTGTCGACGACGCGCCGCCACTCCTCGGCCGTCAGCTCCGCGAACGGGATGTGGCTGATCGCGCCCGCGTTGTTGACGATGACGTCGAGCGCGCCGTACCGGGACCGGCACTCCTCGACGAGCCGCTCGACCTCCTCCGGCCGGCCGACGTCCGCCTTGATCACGTGGTGGTCGTCACCGAGTTCCTTCAGCTGCCTGGCGAGTTGCTCGGCCGCCTCGCCCTCCTGCCGGTAACACGTGATGACGTCGGCGCCCGCCCGGGCCAGCCCGAGCACGATGGCCCGTCCGATGCCCCTGGTGCCGCCGGTGACGATCGCCTTCTTCCCGGCGAGTCGCAGTTCCATGGTCGTCCCTTCACATTGAGATGAGGGCGGTCGCGGCCCAGGCGTTCACGCCGAACGCCACCAGGGCCAGGACCGTGCGGGTGAGGTTCCAGCCGCGCCAGCGCATCCGCGGATCCCGCCGCTCCCAGTCGGGCGGGCGGGCGGCGGGGTCGAGCGAGGTCACGTACCGGTTGATCGGCACGTTCTTGACGATGGAGATCGTCATCACGACGAGCAGCAGCCCGGCCGCGGCCGCGAACAGGGTCCGGGGTACGGCCGCCGGCACCACGAAGATCAGCACGACATCCAGCACGCACGTGAGCGCGTTGACGATCGGCATGAACGGGTCGTACCGCGACCACAGGAAGCGGGTCGCCACGACGTACCTGTCGTACGGCTGCACCAGCATCCACGGCACGACCCCGATGACGGTCGAGAGCATGACGCCGGCCGCGAGACCGTTGCCGACCAACGCCAGCGGCACCAATACCTGGACGACCACGTCATGCCGGAGTCGACGCCGCGCGCGCGGCGCTCTCGACTCGTTCCTTGATGCGGCGCATCTGCACGACCGTGTTGTGGTTGATGCGATCGGTCATGGCCGCGTCGTCGACGGGGGCTTCGGGCTTCATGTGGAAGTCCTGGATCCAGCGCATCCGCACCCCGTCCTGGGTGGCGGTGTAGTCCCACCGGATCTTCATGTACTCGAACGGCCCGGTCTCGACCCGCTGCGCGCGGGCGGTGCCGGCCTGCCGGTCGATCACGCGTTCTGAGACCCAGCTCCAGACCTTGCCGTTCTCGTCGGGGTGCATCGTCAGCCGGAAGCGCACCGTGTCCCCCTCGCGGTGCAGAATCTCCGCCGAGGCGTACTCGCTGAACAGTTCCGGCCACGACTCCACGTCGTTGGTCATCTCCCAGACCAGGTCGAAGGGTGCCGCGATGACGATCTCGTTGTCCGTGTGACCTGCCATGACGTCACTCCTAAGCAGCCGACAGGCGGTGGTTGACGAAGTCGAGCGTCTGGCGGGGCGTCTTGAGCTCCTCCATGGCGTCGTCGGGCACCTCGATGCCGTAGTCGCGCTCGACGCGGGCCCCCATCTCCAGAACCGCCAGCGAGTCCAGGCCGAGCTCCTTGAACGACACGTCGAGGATGTCGGCGTCGAGGTCGGCCGGTCCGCCGCATTCGCGCATGATCCGCTTCAGCTCGTCCAGCCGGAGTTCTGTCTTGTCCACGTCTTCCTCCTTCTGTGGTGATGTGCGGCCTCAGCCGCCTGCCGCGCGGACCACCACGGCGGAGTTGAATCCGCCGTGGCCACGGGCCACGACCAGCGCGGTCCTGACCCTGGCCGCCCTGGGCACGTCCAGGACGAGGTCGATGTCGCAGCCCGGCGCCGGCCGGGTGACGTTGGTGGTCGGGGGGATGACGGAGTGGTGCACGGCCAGCAGCGCCGCGGCCACGTCGAGTGCCGCACCGCCGGCGTAGAGCCGGCCCGTCATGGTCTTGGGCGCCGTCACCGGCACACCGCCGGGCCCGAAGATCTCGGCCAGCACCCCGGCCTCCTGAAGATCCGCCTCCGGGACGCCCTTCGCGTCGGCGAAGACCACGTCCACGTCGCCGGGTGTGATTCCGGCGTCCGCGAGCGCCCCCTTGACGGCCCTGAGCAGTCCCGGCGGCCGGCCGGAGCCCGGCGCCGGGTCGAAGGTCGCCGCGTACCCTGCGATCTCGCCGTAGATCCGTGCGGCGCCGCGTGCCCTGGCGGCCCTCTCCTCCTCCATGACGAGGATCGCGCCGCCCTCCCCCGGCACGTAGCCACAGGCCTCGGCGTCGAAGGGCAGGTAGGCGCGGGCGGGGTCGGCGGACCGGCTCAGCATCCCGGTGGGAAGCTGGGTGACCAGGCCGTACGGACTCAGCGAGGCGTCGGTCCCGCCGGTCAGCACCATCCCGGCCCCCTGGCGCAACGCCCGCCGCGCCTGCGACAGGGCGTCCAGGCCGCCGGCCTGCTCCGTGGCGATCACCCCGCAGGGGCCGCGCATGCCGTGCCGGATGGAGATCTGGCCGGTAGAGGCGGCGTAGAACCAGGCGATGGACTGGTACGCGCCCACGTGGCGCGGGCCGTTGCTCCACAGTGCCTGGATCTCTCGCTGCCCGAACTCGTTGCCTCCCGAGGAGTTGGCCGTCATCACGGCCATCTCGTACTCGGGCTGCCGCGCCGGGTCGATCCCGGCGTCGGCGAGAGCCATCTCGGAGGCCACCAGCGCGAGATGGGTCATGAGGTCGGTTTGCACCGTGATCTTCGCGGGCAGGTGCTCGTCCGCGGCGAACCCGCGAACCTGCCCGGCCAGGGTCACCGGATACGGCTCAGGGTCGAACCGGGTGATGCGGCCGATCCCGCTGCGGCCCGCGAGCGTGGCGGACCAGAACTCCTCGGTGCCGAGCCCGTTGGGAGCGGTCGTGCCGATGCCGGTGACGACGTACCTTGTGGTCACGCGGTCACCTCCCGGGGTGCGCGAGCACCATCGCGGTCTGGAAGCCGCCGAACCCGCTGCCCACGGTCAGGACGCCCTCCACGACCTGCTCCCGGGCGGTCAGCGGCACGTAGTCCAGATCGCACTCCGGGTCGGGGTTGCGCAGGTTGGCCGTGGGAGGGACGGCCTGATGCTCGATCGCCAGCGCGCACGCGGCGACCTCGATGGAGCCGATGGCGCCCAGCGAATGACCGACCATCGACTTGATCGAGCTCACGGGCACCTCGTGGGCACGCGGGCCGAGGCTGCGCTTGAACGCGGCGGTCTCGTGGCGGTCGTTCTGCTTGGTGCCCGAGCCGTGCGCGTTGACGTAGTCGATGTCCTCGGGAACGAAACGGGCCTCGTCCATCGCGGCCCTGATCGCCTCGGCCATCTCCCTGCCGTCGGGTTTGAGCCCGGTCATGTGGAAGGCGTTGCTGCGGGCGGCGAAGCCCACCACCTCGCAGTAGATGTGGGCGCCGCGGCGGATCGCCAGCTCCCGGTCTTCGAGCACCATCACCGCCGCGCCCTCCCCTAGCACGAAGCCGTTGCGGCTGGCGTCGAAGGGGCGGGCCGCATGCTCGGGATCGTCGTTCCTGGGAGTGGTGGCCCTGATCGCGTCGAAACACGCCACGGTGATCGGCGATATGGGGGCGTCGGTGGCGCCCACCACGGCGACGTCGGCGGCATGCTCCCGGATGAGGTGGTAACCGTGTCCGACGGCGTCCAGCCCCGACGTGCACCCGGTCGAGGTCAGCGAGACGGGTCCTTCCGCCCCGCACGCCCATGCCACCTCGACGGCCAGGGTGCTGGGGACCAGGTAGTCGTACAGGTGCGGGACCGCGTACGCGTGGTCGACCTGCCATCGGCTGCCTCCGTCGCTGGCCACGACGTACTCCTGCTCGAGACTGATCGTGTTGCCGACCGCGCTGCCCACGCTGACCGCGAGACGCTCGGGCGGCACACTCTCCCCGTCCAGCCCGCTGTCCTGCCACGCCTCCCTCGCGGAGATCACCGCGAGCTGCGCGGCGCGGTCCATCCTCCGGGCCTCCTGCGGCGACAGCCCCTCCGCGCGCGGGTCGAAGTCACACTCGGCGGCCACCCGGGAACGGAAACCCGTGGGGTCGAAGAGCGAGATCGTCCGGGTCGCCGTCCGCCCCGCCATGAGCAGCTCCCAGAAGGCCTTGGTCCCGATGCCCCCTGGGGTCGCCGTGCCGATGCCGGTGATGACCACCCGCCGTCCGCCCGTCACGGCTCCACCTCGCCGGCCTCTTCCGGGTACGGCTCGGTGTCGACATGGCCCAGGTCCGGCCTTGGAGCGAGCGGGCACATCATGAAGATCGCGAACGCCTCTCCGTCGCCGCGGTTCATCACACGGTGCCGGGCGTTCTTGGGGATCACCATGCCCTCGCCCTCGGCGAGTTCCAGCTCCTGATCGCCGTCGATCCGCACCACCATCGTCCCGCGGGACACATAGAGGAACTCCTCCGAGTACGGGTGGTAGTGCTCGGAGACGTACTCGCCGGGCTGGAGCGTGAGCACCCCCATGAAACCGGAGCTGGTCCGCGTGGTCTTGGGGCTCAGCAGCACGCGGATCTCGCCACCCCGGCGCCTGTTCACCACGGTCTCGGCCAAGCCGACCTTGCTGAGAGGTCCTTCGTCCGTCGTCGGGCTCGCCTCGGAAGGCGCGACACCGGTGTCAGACACGCCGACCACCTTGTCCTTTCTCCCATTCGTAGAACGGGGTGGCCATCGCGTCGCGCGGGCCACGCCAACTGGGGTCGTAGGGCAGTACGTACGGAGCCAGCCGGTCGCTGACGTCCCGGAACAGGCGGTGCTGCCGTACCTCGTCCACGCGCGAGGGAACGTCGGTCTCCGCCTCGGCCAGATGGAAGTACAGGTCGTGGAAGTGAAAAAGCGTGCGACGGGTGACGCCGACCAGCCCTGGCAGTTCCGTGGCGTCGGAGTCGGCGAAGATGTCCGCCACCGAGTCGGCGTCGGCAGGCTCCATCCTGGCGACGATCAAGGTACGGCGCATGTGCGTCTCCTTTCAGTCCAGCACGATGGCGCGGGGGCCTTTCCTGATGCCGGTGCGCTCATACCGCCGCCCTGCCACCGTCACGGGTCCCGGCCAGCTGCTCCAGTTCGGCGACCAGCGTCGCCGGGGCCGGGTGCGCGGCCATCTCCACGCCGAGGCGCCTGGCCGCACGTTCGTGATCGGCTGAGGCGAGCAGGCCCGCGACCGTGTCGCGGATCTCCGCCATGCCGAAACCGTCAGCCGGCTCCATGGCGGCCCCCGCGCCGGTGGCCGCCAGCCGCCTGGCGTGTCCGATGTGGTCGGGGAGTTGCGGCAGCGCGAGCTGTGGCAGCCCGTTCACCAGGCCGGTGAGCATCGAGCCCGCACCCCCGTGGTGCACCAGCAGGTCGGCGCCGCGCGTGAGCAGGCGGAGCGGGACCGACTCCACCACCCGTACGCCAGGTGGCAGCGGTCCGAGCAGGGCGCGCTGCCCGGAGGCGATCGCCAGGACGATCTCCACGTCCAGGCCGGCCAGGGCGCGGGCCACGTGCCCAGCGAGGAAATACTCATGGCCGAGCCTGGCCATCGTCGTCCCCCAGGTCACGCAGACGACGGGGCGGTCCCGTCGTTGCGGCGGCTCGGCGGGGACGCGGTCGTGCACACCCTGGTAGGGCAGATAGCGCATCCGCCACCTGTTTCCTGGCACCTGGCCCTGGAGCGTGACAGGGCAGGGGTCGATGGTCAGCGCGCCCATGGGATCCACCGGGCCGACGCCGAGCTTGTCACCGAGGGGCTCCAGCGCCCTGATGATCGCGTCCCTGGCCGGGACGAGCAGGTCCGTCCCGTACAGCTGACGGACCGCCGGCACGCCGGCCACCGCCGCCGCCAGCGGGCCGGCCCAGGCGGTGGGGTCGTACACGACCAGGCCGGGCTTCCAGTCGCGGGCGAAGGCCGCCAGGTCATCGGCCATCGCCACGGCCAGGTCGACGAACATGCTCAGCGCACGCGGCGTCCGCGCAGACGGGTCGCGCGCCACCGGGCGTGACGGCCGTCCGTTGCCGGTCTTCGGCCCTTTGACGAAGCCGCGTATGACACCCGTCACGTCCACCGCCCGACCGACGCTGACGGGGGTGAGGCCCGCTCGGAGGATCACGTCCTGGACGTCCGGCGGGACGGCCACGCGTACCTCGTGCCCCGCCGCCAGGCAGGCCCAGGCCAGAGGGACCATGGGATACAGGTGCGAGGGCCAGGCCCACCCTGTGAACAGCACGCGCATGGACCGACGCCTCCTGTCGTGTCGGGATCCGGTCATCCGAACCCTGACAGCTCCCCCTCGAAGGCCGGACGATGACGCGGCCCGGCCGGGGCGGCGTCATCGACCGCTATTCGAGCATTCTGCGAGCGAAGCTCCTTAGCGTGACTCGACATCTAACTCGTTCGCCCCGTCGATCGTCAGGGAGTGGTTCATGGATCTCGGCCTCGCCGGCAAAGTCGTCCTGATCACGGGTGGCAGCGGCTCGATCGGCGGCCACCTCGCGCGCGCGTTCGCCGCAGAAGGCGCCAGTGTGGCCGTCACCTACCACCGCAACGAGTCCGGCGCGTACCGGGTGGCGGAGGACGTGCGTGCCCTGGGCGGCAAAGCGACCACCGTCCGGTACGACCTGACGGATCGCGGCTCCATGCACGCCGCCTTTGACGCCGTCGCCGCCGAGTGGGGTGGCGTGGACGTGGTCATCGTCAACGCCTCGGCCATCCCGGGTACGAAAGTGCACCCGGTCGCCTTCGAGGACGTCCCTGTCGAGGAGTGGCAGCCGTTCCTGCGTGCCGACGTCGAGGGCTCCTTCCACACCGTGCAGGCGGCCCTGCCCTGGATGAAGAAGCAGGGGTGGGGGCGCATCGTGTTCATCTCGGCCAACATCGTCCAGCGCGGGGCCGCCGGCGACGAGGCGTTCGTCGCGAGCAAGATGGCTCTGCACGGGCTGAGCAGAACGCTGGCGACCGAGCTCGCGCCGCAGGGGATCCTCGTCAACGTCGTGGCGCCGGGCCCCACCGTCACGCGCGGCTTCCTGGCCCGGGTCCCGGAGGAGTTCAGGAAGGATCTGGCCGGCAAGTCACCGGAGCAGATCAAGCGCGCACTCAACAAGGGCAGACCGGCCGGCCACATCTCCACGCCCGATGACATAGCCGGGCTCGTCCTGTACTTCGCCTCCGCGGTCAACGGCAACGTCACGGGCAGCGTGGTGCACGTCGCCGGAGGCAACTAGGCGCCCTGCCGGCCCGGGGTTCGGCTCCGGGCCGGCTCCGGGAGCCAGGGTCCGGCTTCCGGGCATGGGTGCGGCCGATCCCGGCCTAGCGGGCCGGGATCGGCCGGGGGCGGCGATCAGTAACGCACCGCCCTGGTGTGGGACTCGATCGTCTCGGTCTGGTTACCGCTCGTGTCGTAGACCGTACCGGTTCCCGACGACGAGAAGGTGTTCTGTGTCACGGTGCCTGAATGAGCGATGTCCAGGGTGCCCACCCAGGTGCCGTCAGGTATGAACATGTGGTGCCTGAAGGTGAAGTCGAAGCGGGACGAGCCGCGTGCCGTCCACTTGCCCAGTCCGAGATCTCTGATCCGGGTGTTGGTGCAGATCACCAGCCCCGTGTTGGTGAACAGGAAGAGCCCCTTCTCCGGCGGGTTAGGCCCGGGGAACACGATGTCCACGTGCCAGGTGCCGATGAGGGAGTGCGCCCGCCCTTCGATGTCCGCGTCCGCCACGTCGGCGCTGAGCAGCGCCGCCAGTCCCGCAGCGGGCGCGAGGACCGCGCTCCTCGACAAGAGCCTACGACGATCGATCGTCTTTGCCACTGACCCTCCAACGTGAATCCACCCCGTGACCCCCAGCCGGTTCTGGACGTCTCCTCCCGGGAGTGTCTGGGAGGTTAGGACCGCCGCCTCTGGGATCACTCGAGCCTCGCTGGTCTTCGAACAGCGCCCGGTCCGCAGCCGGCGGATCGAGGAAAGCGAACCCGGTCAGCACCAGTCCCTCGGTCAACCACCTGGTCACCACGTCGTACGCACGCCGCCAACGCGCCTGGTCAGCCATTTCCCGCCTCCCCGGTCCGAGCCGTCACCAGGGCGAGTGTGGCAACCCGTTCTCCAAGCTCGATCGAGCCGTGCTGGCCGCAGGACCGCGGCACGCCTTCCTTCCCCAGCGGTGGTGAGGACGGCTCTATCCGGTAACCACCAGATCTCCAGCGGTGACTGTCAGCATCACGACGGCACCGGTCCCCCAACAGCTCCGGTGTCCTCGACGAGGAGACCTTCGGCACCCGATGGAGGGAACATGACGAACGAGCCCTCGCCCATGGCGCTCAGCACGCCGCCGTACAGCGACGACCGTCCCGACCAGGAGCAGGTCCTGCTGATGCTGGCGGGCAAGTGGATCACGGGCGTGCTGCACGTGGTCGCCCGCCTGGGCATCGCCGACCTGCTGGCCGACGGACCGCGCACCGTGGAGGACCTGGCCGGGGCCACCGAGGCGCACGAGCGTACGCTCTACCGGTTCCTGCGCGCGGCGGCCTCCGTAGGCGTGTTCGCCGAGCGGCCCGACGGCCGTTTCGAACTCACGCCCAAGTCTCAATACCTGCGCAGCGACGTCCCCGGGAGCCTGCGCAACCTCGCCTACTTCTACGGTGAGACGACCGTGTGGAACTGCTGGGGCCACGTGATGGACACGGTCCGCACCGGCGAGGCCGTGGGCCCGAAACTGCGCGGCGGTAAGACCTGGTTCCAGTACCTCGAGCAGGACGCGTCGGAATTCGCCGAGGTGTTCCACGGGTCCATGACGGCGCTCAACGACGCCCGCGCTCCGCGCATCGCCGACTCCTTCGATTTCGGCCGTTTCCCCGTAGTCGCCGACATCGGTGGCGGGCAGGGGCAACTGCTCTCGGCGATCCTGCGGCGCCACCCGGCGGTGCGCGGCATCCTGTACGACATTCCCACCGCCATCAAGGGCGCCCGCGAGTTGCTCTCGCGTGAGGGTGTGGGCGAACGGGTGCACTGTGAGGAGGGCAGCTTCTTCGAGCGCGTCCCCAGCGGCGCCGACGCGTACGTCCTCAAGGCGATCATGCACGACTGGAGCGACGCCGAGTGCGAAGGCATCCTGCGCCGCGTGCGCCAGGCGATCGGCGGCAAGCCGGAGGCGCGGCTGCTGATCATTGACGGGGTGCTGCCCGAGTTGAACGCATGGCACTACAGCAAGCTCATGGACCTCGCCATGCTCGTGAACGACAAGGGCGCCGAGCGCACCGCTGAGGAGTGGCGCCGGCTGCTGCAGGTCTCCGGGTTCGAGTTGGTCGGCATCCACCCGACTGCTCCGCCGCACGGCATCGTCGAGGGCAGGCCCGCCTGAGCCGTGCGACGTCCCCGCGACCAGTCGGCCCCCGGAAGGAGTCATGGCCATGAGGCTCGGTGTCAACCTCACCTACCAGAGCGCGGTACGGGTGGCGCAGGAGGCCGAGCGGCTCGGCTACGACCTCGCGCTCGCGCCCGAAGGGTACCGGTCCGATGCCGCCACCGTGCTCGGCACGGTGGCGATGCGCACGCGGACCATCGACCTGGCGTCCGGTGTGTTCCAGATCCCAGGCCGGACCCCGGCGCTCACCGCGTTGACGGCATCGACGCTGGACGCTCTGTCCGACGGACGCTTCCGCCTGGGACTGGGCGTCTCCAACCCCGACATCAGCGAGGGCTGGTACGGCGTGCCGTTCGACCGACCTTTGGGACGCACCCGCGAATATGTGGACATTGTGCGACGCGCCCTGAACCGCGAGCAGGTCGTCCACGCAGGCGAGCACTACCAGCTGCCGCCCCAGGGAAGCACCGCGACGCCCTTCACGCTGCTCACCCAGCCGGTCCGGCGGCGCATCCCCATCTACCTGGCGGCGGTCGGCCCGCGGAACCTGGAACTGGCGGGCGAGATCTCCGACGGCTGGCTCGGTGTCTTCTGCACCCCCGAATCGCTCACGCAGGCCCTGGACCATCTGCGGGCCGGCCGGAACAGAGCCGGAAAGGACCTCGACGGCTTCGAAGTGCTGCCCGGGCTGCCCGTGTCCGTGAACGACGACCCGGAGCAGGCCATGGACGCGGTGCGCGGCTACTTCGCGCACTTCCTCGGCATGGGCGATCTCAGGCGGAACTTCTACTGCAAGCTGGCCGGGCGGATGGGCTTCGGTCAGGAGGCCGCCGCTGTCCACGAGCGCTACGCCGCTTGCGACCTCAAGGGGGCGCGGGCGGCCGTGCCCGCCGGGTTCGTCGACCGCGTCTCCCTTCTGGGCCCGGTCACCCGGATAGCCGACCGGATGCGGGAATATGCGAAGAACGGGGCCACGACCCTCGTCATCTCGCCCTTCGCCACGACCGGCGACGGGCAGCTCGAAATCCTTCACGCCGTGGCCGCCGCCCGCGAGAGCATCGAACACTAGGACGAGCAGCCAAGGTCGGGCCCGTGGACAGGCATCGGCCGCCGGCCCTGGGCAAGGGTCACGCCCGCGACAGCAGGAACAACGCATAGGCGGCCAGCGAACCGGCGTCCCTGACCGCGCCCGCCCGGATCATCTGCTCGAATTCGGCCCGCGGCACCCAGCGCTGGCGCATGTCCTGCTCACTGTGCTCGCGGGCGCTGTCGCCGTGCTCAAGGCCCGTCGCGAGGTAGACGTTGGATTGTTCGGTGCTGATGGCGTGCGCCACGTCGATGGTGCCGAGCAGCGTGAGGCCGGCAGGACGTAATCCGGTCTCCTGCTCGAGCTCCTGACGTGCCGCCTCCTCGAGCGTGGGCGCGGGCGCGAACCCCTGCGGAAAGCTCCACGAGCGCCGCCGCATCGGATAACGGTATTCCTCGACGAGATGGAAACCGTCGTCCTCCAGCGGGATCACCAGCACGGCGTTGGGCCGCTCCAGATAACCGTAGACGCCGCGCGACCCGTCGGGCCGCTCGATCTCGTCCTCGCGCAGCGTCATCCAGGTGTTGGAATAGATGACCTCGGTGGAGACCTGCCGGATCGAGGGGTGGTTCATGCCGCACAGCCCTCAGCCGGATCAGGGCCTGCCGCGGCCCGCACACGCGGGCCCACCGCGGCGTCCGCCATGGAACCACGTCCTCCCGGGAGAAGTCGTCGCGTGCCGCTCAGCGGCTCGCCTGAGCAAGGATCAGCGTAACTCTCCCGGCAAGCGTGCGCCGGGGCGCGATCACACACCCCGGCGACAGGCCGGCCGGACCCAGGGCGCCCCGGTCGGCCGGCGAGCGGGTCAGGCCGACGCGACCGGCTTGACGGGGGTGCGGCCGCGGCCGAGCACCCACAACATGGCGGCGAACGCGGCCACCTGGAGCGGCCAGCCCATCACGATCTTGGCGAACCCGAGCGCCGCCACCGCCTGATCGCCGCCTCCGAACAGGTAGACCGGCCCCTGCACGGCCACCCGCACCGCGCACGGCAACAGGAGCATCCACGTCAGCCGGGTGCAGAGCCGCACGATGCCCGGGTCCTTGTGCCAGGCCGTCGGATCGCCCGTGACCGAGCCGATCAGGAACCCGACGACCGGCCAGCGCGTGACGATCGACGCCAGCATGGCGAGCATGTAGGCGGCGTTCCAGAGGATGCCGGGCAGGAAATAGTCTTTCGCGTCGCCCGTGCGGCTGGCGAAGAACGCGCCGATCGCGATGCCGATCAGGCTGTTGATCACGAACTGCGGTGTGGACCGCTGCACGATCCTGACCAGCAGCAGCACGACCGACAGGGCGACGCTGATGATCAACGACAGCTTCAGGTCTTCCGTGGTGATCCAGGACACCGTGAAGGCGATCGTGGGGACAGCCGCCTCGATGATGCCGCGTACGCCGCCGAAGGCCTTGGCGAGCTGGGCCCGCACCGCCGCCTCAACTGTGTCGTGGGCGGCCTCTTCTGCCTCGGCACTCACTCGATCAACTCCCTGGGCGCAGCTCGTAACGCGGATTGAACATCACCTTGCGCCCGTCCTGCATGCTGACCAGGCCCTCGGCCTTGACCGTGCGGCCGGGCTCGATGCCCGCAATCTTGCGGCGGCCGAGCCAGACCAGGTCGATCACGTCCGACCCGTCATAGAGCTCGGCCTCAAGCGCGGGAGCACCACCCCTCGGGCGCAGTGTCACTGTACGTAGCGTACCCGCCACGCAGAAGCGCCGGCGCCCGCCACACGAGGCGATAGGGGTGGCGCCGACCTCATCGGCGTCTTCCCGCAGCTCCTGGGCCTCGATCTCGGACTGGGAAGATGCCAGCCGACTCAGGAACCCGCGCAATCCCCTGCGTTTCTGGGGCTCTGCCGTACTCATGATGGAGCCAGCCTATGTGATGTCAGCCGTCAGCGAATCTCACTGATCTCCGGCCCTCTCCTGAACGGGTTGAAGCCCTGCTGCTCCTGCTGCTGCTCGGCTCCCGGCTCGTTGGGGCGGCGCAGCGGGATCGGCTCCTCGCGCGCCATCGGCTCGTCGCCCCGCACGACCACGACGTCCTTGATGAAGTCGATGTACGCCGTCGCGACCGTCTCGTCGACGGCCGCCTTGCCGGAGATCACCGCGAGCAGGAACCAGCGCGGCCCGTCGATGCCGAGATAGCGGGCGGGCCTGCTGTTGCCGTCGGCCTTCATCTCGCCGCTCAGCTCGCTGCCGAACGGGCCCTCCTGCTCCTCCAGGTGCTTGGCCTGGGCCAGGATCTTGGCCTTGACCTCGTCCCACAACCCCGAGCTGCGTGGCGCGGCCAGGGCCTGCAACTGCAGCGAGCTGTCTTCGTACAGGGCCACGACGCCGACGTGCTGGTCGCCGACCGACGCCAGCCGTACGTCGAAGTCGGGATTGTGCGGCAGGCGCAGGCCGCCGAGGTCGATCCTGTCGGTGTCGGGGTGGGGCTCGTCGGCGTCCCACGGGCCGGACTCTCGGGTGGGCGCGGCAGACTCCTGCTCGATCGCCTGTTCCGGCTGCTCACGACGACGACGTCGGAACACGTTCCTCACTCTCCTTGCTCACCGGGCCGCCTGGCGGCCCGCCATGTCGAAGGGCCGCGGGCGCGGCCCGCTGGTCAGCGTCCTGTCGATCCGAAACCGTTGGCGCCGCGCACCGAACCCGGCAGGCGCTGGACCTCGTAGAAGGCCGCGCGCTCCACCCGCTGGACCACGAGCTGCGCGATCCGGTCGCCCCGCCGGAGGCGGAACGGCTCCTTGGCGTCGGTGTTGATCAGCGTCACCCTGATCTCGCCGCGGTATCCGGCGTCGACCGTGCCGGGCGCGTTGACCAGGGTGACACCGTGCCGGGATGCCAGCCCTGACCTCGGGTGCACGAACGCGGCGTAGCCGTCGGGAAGGGCGATCGCCACTCCCGTGCCGACCACGGCTCGCTCGCCGGGCATCAGCTCGACGTCCTCGACCGCGTAGAGGTCGGCCCCCGCGTCACCGGGGTGGGCGTAGGACGGCATCGGCAACTCTTCGTCGAGCCGCTGGATGAGGACCTCGGGGCCCGCACCTGCGTTGGTCAAGGGTTCACCTCGTAGTCGTGTTCGGCGGCGATGCCTGACCGATCGCCGTGCTTGGCGAAGTGTTCCATGTTCACCTCGATGCGCAGGGCTGCCACGCGGACGGCGGCCGAGCCGCCGGGGGCGCCGATTCGCCCCTCAGCCTCAAGGTACGCCTTCCGGCTCGCGCTGCCGTTGCACCAGGCACGCAGGTGGAGTGTCGTGCCCACGGGGACGGGGAGGCGCGGGCCGTTCGGCCGATGGCAGCCGCAGCAGCGGTTGCGGCACCTGCGCCGGGCGGTGCCCGGCGGCCCTTCTGGGCACCCCGGCGGCGAGTCGCCCGCGGCGAGGAGGGCGGTCACGGAGGAACGCGTCACGGGCGACGAGGTTACTCCGTGTCCGCGCACCCGCTGTCCGTCTTCCCCCTCCCACACCCACCGGCTCCTTCAACCGCGCATCTTCCCGGCCCGCCGACCACCCACCCCATCCCGCCGCCCGATCACCACTCGCCCAACCAGCCCGCCCGACCCACTTGCCCGGCATCGCCGCTCCGACCCGACTTGCCCGATCGCCACCCACCCGGCGGCGTGCCTGAGCTCCTCGGCGGTCAAGCGGCCTATGGGCGTGGACCGGCGTCGTCACTGCCCTGCTCGGGAGCGTCACCCTGCGGGCTGGTGGCGGTGCGATCCTGTTGAGCGGCGGCCTCGGAGCGCGCCTCCGTGGCGTCCGTGTGCTCGTCGGCGTCGCCGTCCCTGGGCCGGGGGACGTCTCCGGTCTCACCCGAGCCGGCGGCCGGACGAGGGCCGGGGATGTCGCCGGGCGCGGGGGGCTCGGGTTGGGCAGGGGCGGGGGAGGTGTGGTCCCGTGGTGGCAGGGCGGGCGGGCTCGGCCGCAGCTCCGGGAGCGCCCGGTAGATCACCGCCGCCACCGGCACCGCCACGGCGGCCCCCGCGATGCCCGCGAGGATGCCCCCGACGGCCAGCACCAGGATGATCGCCAGCGGGTGGAAGTTGAGCGCCCGGCCCACGATCAGCGGCTGGAGCACGTGATTTTCGAGCTGCTGCTCGATGATGAGGATGCCCAGGAAGATCAGCGCGAAGATCAGGCCTTTGGCGCCCAGCGTGACGAGGGTGGCGACGGTGCCCGCGAAGAAGATGCCGACGATCGGGATGAAGCTGGCGAAGAAGATCAGTACGGCCAGCGGCGCCCACAGCGGCACTCCCATGCCGGCCAGCACGAACCCCATGATCAGGCCGTGCACGGCGGCCACGGCCACGGTGCCCTGGACGTAGTGGGAGAGCGTGGTCCACGCGGCCCGCCCCGCCCGGTCGACGCGCGGGGCCACGCCGCCGAACGCCCTGAGGAACCACGCCCAGATGCGGTCGCCGTCTTTGAGCAGGAAGAACGTCACGAAGAGCAGCAGCACGATGGACGCGAGCACCTCGAAGGCCACCGCGCCGGCCGACAGCACAGTGCCGGTGATGGCCGTGCGCTGCGCGTTGGCCATGGCGACGATCTCGTCGACGTAGCCGGTGATCTGCGCCTCCTGCAGCTGCAGCGGGCCGGTGATCAGCCATTCCTGCACGGATCTGGCGGTCTCCTGGACCTGCCGGACGAGGTTGGGGAACTCCTCGCTGGCCCGCGCCCCGACGAGCCAGCCGGTGCCGGCCAGCACGGTCAGCGCCACCAGCATGGTGAGCCAGGTGGCGTAGATGGGCCGCATGCCGGCATTGCGCAGGGCGTTGGTCAGCGGGAACAGCAGCGCGGTCAGCAGCAGCGCGATCGCCACGGGCAGCGCCACGAACGTGAGGCCGGCGATGACCTGGACGAAGTAGTAGACGACCACGCCGACGAGGATCAGGCACCCGCACCATGCGGCCATCTTGGCCAGGACGGGCGGCACGAGATTGGTTGGGCGGTCGGGAAGCACGGTTCAAGACTGGCATGTCCCGGCGGCGGATGCGCGCGGTTATCGCCCTTGGCGTGATCGCCCGCGAGCTGCCCTGACACCGTGGCCGTCCGGTGTCAGGGCTCCCGGTCACGGGCGGCTCCCGCATGCCTCGCAGGGACGAGGTGACCGGCGCGGGGACGTCAGCCCAGATGGACCTCGACGTGCAGCGCGTCACCGTGCTCCAGGACGAACTCCTCGACGTTGCCCGCCGCGCACAGGTCGTCCTGTGCCTGCCGGACGAGTGCGGTCTCAGGCCCCGTGACGGTCAGCCTGCTGACCTCGGCCCGCATCGACAGCTTGGCCTCCGACTTGGCCTTGCGCACCCGCCCGAGCACCTCTGAGGCCACGGCCAGCACCGCCGGGTCGCCGTCGCCGCGTTCGGCCTGGGGCCACGGCGCGTGATGGACCGAGCCCTCGCGCCACCACGACCACACCTCCTCGGTCACGAAGGGGAGGAACGGCGCGAACAGCCGCAGCAGCACGTCGAGGGCCTGCCGCAGCGCCGCGTGGGCGGAGGCCGCGGCGGGGCCGGACTCGTAGGCGCGGGCCTTGACCAGCTCGAGGTAGTCGTCGCAGAACGCCCAGAAGAAGCGCTCGACGGCCTCCAGCGCCCTGGTGTGGTCGTAGGCGCCGAGCCCCTCCCCCGCCTCGCGTACGGCGTCGGACAGGGCCGCCAGCATCGACAGGTCGAGCGGCTCGGTGACGTCGCCCTCGCTGCCGGCCAGCCCGAGCACGAACTTCGACGCGTTGAGGATCTTGATCGCCAGCCGCCGGCCGATCTTGAGCTGCGCGGCGTCGAAGGCGGTGTCGACGCCGTAACGACCGTTGGCCGCCCAGTAGCGCACGGCGTCGGAGCCGTGCTTCTCCAGCAGGTCGAGCGGGGTGACGACGACGTTGCCCTTGGACTTGGACATCTTCTTGCGGTCGGGGTCGAGGATCCACCCCGAGATCGCCGCGTCGCTCCACGGCAGCCCGCCGAACTCGTAGTGCGACCTGACCACGGTCGAGAACAGCCAGGTACGGATGATCTCGTGCGCCTGCGGCCTGAGGTCGGCCGGGAAGACCCGCTTGAACAGGTCGTCGTCGCTCTCCCAGCGGCCGGCGATCTGCGGTGTCAGCGACGAGGTGGCCCAGGTGTCCATGACGTCGGGGTCGGCCACGAACCCGCCGGGCGCGCCGCGCTGGGCCTCGCTGTAGCCGGGCGGCACGTCGGAGGACGGATCGACCGGCAGGGTGTCCTCGGCCGGCAGGATCGGCGCGTCGTGGACGGGCTGCCCGGACTCGTCGACCGGATACCAGACCGGGAAGGGCACGCCGAAGAAGCGCTGGCGGGAGATCAGCCAGTCGCTGGTGAGCCCCTGCACCCAGGTGTCGTAGCGCACGCGCATGTGCGGCGGGTGCCACGCCAGCTCGCTGCCCCGCTCCAGCAGCCGCTCGCGCAGCTCCTCGTCGCGGCCGCCGTTGCGGATGTACCACTGGCGGGTGGTGACGATCTCCAGCGGCTTGTCGCCGCGCTCGTAGAACTTCACCGTGCGCTGCACCGGACGGGGCTCGCCCTCCAGGTCGCCGGACTCGCGCAGCAGCTCCACGATGCGCTCGCGCGCGCTGTGGACGGTCTTGCCCGCCAGCTCTTTGTACGGCTCGGCCTCGACGCCCTCGGGCGGCTCCGGCAGCAGCCGGCCGTCCCAGCCGATGACCGGCCGGGTCGGCAGCCGCAGCTCGCGCCACCAGGTCACGTCGGTGACGTCGCCGAACGTGCAGATCATGGCGATGCCGGAGCCCTTGTCGGGCTCGGCCAGGCGGTGGGCGAGCACCGGCACCTCGACGCCGAACAGCGGCGTCAGCACCGACGTGCCGAACAGCGGCTGGTAACGCTCGTCGTCGGGGTGCGCGACCAGCGCCACGCACGCCGGGATCAGCTCGGGCCTGGTCGTCTCGATCCAGACCGGACCCCGCTCGCCGTAGAAGGAGATCTTGTGAAAGGCGCCGGGCCATTCGCGGTCTTCCAGCTCGGCCTGCGCGACGGCGGTGCGGAAGGTGACGTCCCACAGCGTGGGCGCCTCGGCGAGGTAGGCCTCGTCGCGCCTCAGGTTGCGCAGGAACGCCCGCTGGGAGACCGCCCGGGACTCGTCGCTGATCGTGGTGTAGAGCAGCGACCAGTCGACCGACAGGCCGACCCGCCGCCACACCTCCTCGAACGCCTGCTCGTCGAGTGCGGTCAGTTCGTGGCACAGCTCCACGAAGTTGCGCCGCGAGACGGGGAGTTCGCGCTTGCCCGGCTTGTCCGGCGGGACGAAGTCAGGGTCGTAGGGCAGCGACGGGTCGCAGCGCACGCCGTAGACGTTCTGCACCCGGCGCTCGGTGGGCAGGCCGTTGTCGTCCCAGCCGATGGGGTAGAACACCGATTTTCCGGTCATCCGCTGGTAGCGGGCCATGATGTCGGCGTGGGTGTAGGAGAAGACGTGCCCGATGTGCAGCGAGCCCGACACGGTCGGCGGCGGCGTGTCGATGGAGTAGACCTGCTCGCGCGGCGCGGACCTGTCGAAGCGGTAGGTGCCCTCAGCGTCCCAACGAGCTACCCATACCTGCTCCAAGCCATCGAGAGTCGGCTTTTCCGGCATGGAGGCATGGCCTGGTCGCTGTTGAGTCATGCCTCCTTATGCTACGGCTTCGGCGCACGGCAAGCGGTACAGACTAGTGTTCGTTACCAACGGGAAGGGAGATCGGTATGGCGGAGGACAAGCCAGACGTGGCCTGGCGGGTCATCGGCGGCTTGGTGGGGCTCGTGACGGCCTGGGCGGCCAGGAAGCTCCTCGGGTTCGTCTGGGTGAAGGCGACCGGCAAGGAGCCTCCTGTCGACACCGACTCACCCGAGGTCAGCCTGGGCGAGGCCATCGGCTACGCCGTCCTCATGGGCGTCGGCATGTCCGTGGCTCAGATCGTGGTCAACCGGACCGCCAAGAAGCGTTACGACGCGTGGAAGGCTGTGAAGCAGGTGACTCCAGGGCATTGAGAAACTCGTTCGCCCAGCGGTCCACGTCGTAGGTGGCCACCCGGCGGCGCATGGTGCGCATCCGCCGGGCCAGCTCGTGCGGCGTGGCCCGCATCGCCGCCATCATCTGGCGTTTGACGTCCTCCACGTCGTACGGGTTGACCAGGTACGCCTGGCGCAGCTCGTCCGCCGCCCCGGTGAACTCGCTGAGCACCAGCGCGCCGTTCAGGTCGTGGTGGCAGGACACGTACTCCTTGGCCACCAGGTTCATCCCGTCACGCAGCGGGGTGACGACCATGACGTCGGCGGCGAGATAGAGCGCGGCCAGCTCCTCCTGGTCGTACGACTGGTGGAAATACTGCACGGGCTGGTAGCCGAGCTGCGCGTGCTCGCCGTTGATCCGGCCCACCTGCAGTTCGATGTCGTCGCGCAGGCGCCGATACTCCTCCACCCGTTCCCTGCTCGGCGTGGCGATCTGCACGAACACCGCCTCGTTCGGCCGCAGCCGCCCGTCCTTGAGCAACTCGCCGAACGCTTCCAGGCGCTGGCCGATGCCCTTGGTGTAGTCGAGGCGGTCGACGCCGAGCAGCACGTGCTCGGGGTCGCCCAGCTCGACCCTGATCTCCTTGGCCCGCGCCGCGATGTGCGGCTCGCGTACGAGCGAGTCGAGGTGCGCGAAGTCCACGGAGATCGGGAACGCCTGCGTGGTCACGATGCGGTCGTCGAGGAAGATCTCGTTCCCCTTGTACGGCAGCCCGAGCAGCCGCCGGCACAACCTGCGGAAGTTGGATGCGCCACCTGGCAGCTGGAAGCCCACCAGATCGGCCCCGAGCAGCCCTTCGACCAGTTCCTTGCGCCAGGGCAGCCGCCAGAACAGCTCGGTCGGCGGGAACGGGATGTGCAGGAAGAACCCGATCCGCAGGTCGGGCCGCAATCTGCGGAGCATCGCGGGCACCAGTTGCAACTGGTAGTCCTGCACCCACACGACCGCGCCCTGCTCGGCGGCGTCGGCGGCAGCGGCGGCGAACCGCTCGTTGACCGAGCGGTAGGCCTCCCACATCTCCCGGTGGTAGACCGGCGGCGCCACGACGTCGTGGTACAGCGGCCACAGGGTGGCGTTGGAGAAGCCCTCGTAGTACAGCTCAACTTCGCTGGCGGACAGCGGGATCGGGACGAGGTTCATGCCGTCCTGCTCGAACGGCTCCAGCTTCTCGTCGGGCGCCCCGTGCCAGCCGGCCCAGGCTCCGTGGCGGCGCTTCATCACCGGTGCGATCGCGGTGACGAGCCCGCCAGGACTCCTGCGCCACGAGGCCGTTCCGTCAGGCTCGATCGTGCGGTCCACCGGCAACCGGTTCGCGACGATCAGAAACGAGCTACGGCCAGTCACGCAGTCCTCCTCTAGGGGTCAAATGTCGGGAAAGTCGCCAAGAGCGCGACTCAGAGCGACCGCCACCGACTCCGGACCCGCATGGGGGATGATCGCGGCGATGTGGGAGTCGGGCCTGATGAGCCATGCCTCATCCGGCCCGGCGCCGAGCTTCCCGGCGAGCGAGCCTGTCCCGTCCATCTCCGCGAACCCACGTACGGCGAGCGGTGCCCTCTTGACCTTGCCCAAGACCTGCGCAAACAAACGCGAATCGCACATTTCACCCAGCAGGAGCAGGAAACCGTCCCGGCAGAACTCGCGCAACCTCCCCCCGGGCAACGGCACGTCCGGGAGGATCACCCCTGGTGCGGGCACGCAGCGTGAACCCTTGGGCGGCCTGCCGGGAAACGGCCGGGCCGGATCCGGCGTCGTGAGCGGCGAATCCACGTACCAGAAGGGCTCCGCGAACCGGCCCGAGTCGATCTCCGCGACCAGCCCGCACTCCAGCGCGGCCCGCCGGCGCATCCGCTCCTCCACGGTCCTGGGCGCGATGAACCGCATGGTGGCGGCGGTCACCTCCAGGTTCTCCAGCGCGGCCGCGTGCCGTTCGGCGTGGTAGGTCTCGAGCAGCTCCTCCCCCGCCCAGCCGTTGAGCACGAAAGCCAGCTTCCAGGCCGCGTTCTCGGCGTCTGGGACGCCCGAGTTGAGCCCGCGCGCCCCGAATGGCGCCACCAGATGGGCGCAGTCGCCCGCCAGCAGCACGCGACCCGCGCGCATGCGGGAGGCCAGCCGCGAGTGGAAGCGGTACGTGCTGTGCCACAACAACTCGTACGGCCGGTCCCCGACGACCTTCCTGATGTTCCGCGCCCTGTCCTCGTCCGTCGGGATGAAGTCGGGCGCGATCTGCCAGTCGATCCTGAACGTCCCGCCGGGGCACGGATGGATCAGCACCTGCCGGCCCGGGTTCCACACGGGGTCGAAGTAGAAGCGGCGCTCGTTCTCCCAGCCGGGCAGGTCGGCCCTGATGTCGCAGATCAGGAACTGGTCGTCGTACGTCTCCCCGTCGAACGTGACCCCGAGCGCCTCGCGTACCCGCTGGGCCCTGGCGCCCGCGCAGGCCACCGCGTAGGGCGCGCGCAGCAGCCGGCCGCCGCAGTGCACGGTGACGCCGCGGGCGTCCTGGGTGATGCCGGTGACCTCGTGGTTCCAGCGCACCTCGATGAGCGGCTGTGCGGCCACGGCCGCGTCGAGGATCTGCTCGGTGCGGGTCTGGGAGATGTTCACGCAGGCCGGCAGCGGGCCCTCGCGCTCGAACGACCACGAGAACAGCTCGCGGCCGCGGTAGTAGGTGCGGGCGGTGGTCCAGGCCAGGCCCTCCTTCGCCACCTGGCCCGCGCCCGCGGCGCACCAGATGTCCAGCACGTCACGCTGCTGGCAGATCGACTTCGATCCGGCCCGCCCCCGCTCCGCGCGCTGGTCGAGCACCAGCACCCGGACACCCCAGCGGGCCAGCAGCAGCGCGGTGCTCAGCCCGACAGGACCCGCCCCGATGACGATCACCTGCGGGGCCGCCTCGACCTGCGGGGACACCCCGACCTGCGGGGACACCCCGCATACCCCGGACAAAGGAAGAGACCTCCCCACCTGCGGGGACGCTTCGCGTCCCCGCGACCTTCCGGCGTTCATGACTGAAGCTCGTCCCAGACCTCGCGGTCGCGCTCCGCGGTCCACACGCGCGGGCGCTCGACGCCGTGCAGCTCGTCCCAGAGCCTGGAGACGTTGAACGGCAGGCAGTGCTCGAAGATCGGCCAGGAGCCGTAGCGAGGCTCCAGTGCCCGGTGGGTACGCTCGAACGCCTCCTTCAGCGTGCCCGCCGCGCTCACCTCGCGCAGCATGACGGCGAGGAAGTCGCGCGTCTGGCCGACGGACGCCTCGACCTCCCCCGCTCCGCGCGCCACCGCTCCCCTGCCGCCGACCAGCGTCTCGGCCCCGAACGACGCCACGCGGTCGAGGGTGGACGACGCCCAGTCGCGGTGGAAGGCGTCGCCGGTGTAGAGGGCCGCCTGCGACTCGACCAGGTCGCCGGCGAACAGGATGCGCTGCCGGGGCAGCCACGCCACCAGGTCGCCCTCGGTGTGGCCGCGGCCGCAGTAGTGCAGCACCAGGTCGCCGCGGTCGCCGCCCAGGTCGATGGTGAACCTGTCGCTGAACGTCGCCGTCGGCCAGGTCAGCCCCAGGATCGAGGCGGGCTCCTTGAACAGGCGGGGCATCCTGGCGTACTCGCTGGCCCAGTCCTGCTCGCCGCGCTCGGCGATCAGCTCGCGGGTCTTCTCGTGCGTCACGATCACGTCGGCGCCGAACGCGGAGGCGCCCAGCACCCTCACCGCGTGGTAGTGCGACAGCACCAGGTAGCGGATCGGCTTGTCCGTGTGCTCGCGCAGCCTGGCCAGCCACGCGCGGGCCACCACGGGCGTCGCGAGGGCCTCGAAGCAGACCAGGAAGTCCTCTCCCTCGACGGCGCCCACGTTGGGGTCGCCCTCGGCCGTGAGCGCGTAGACGCCCTCGGCCAGGGTCTCCAGGGACTGCCGCTTCTCACCGAGATCCGCCGACGAGGCGAACGGCTTGGCCATCGCGCACCCTCCTGACTCTCCGTGATCACATCACCACTGGTAGAAGCCCTTCCCGGTCTTGCGGCCCAGCTCACCGGCGGCCACCTTCTCCCGCAGCAGCGCGGGCGGCTCGAAGCGGGGTCCGAGCCGGGCGTGCAGATAGCCGGCGATGGCCAGCCGCACGTCCAGGCCCACCAGGTCGCTCAGCTTGAGCGGCCCCATCGGATGGCCGTAGCCGAGCGCCATCGCCGTGTCGATGTCCTCGGCAGAGGCGACGCCCTCCTCCACCATGCGGATGGCCTCCAGCCCGAGCAGCACCCCCAGCCGGCTGGTGGCGAACCCCGGCGAGTCGTTGACCACCACGCCGGTCTTGCCGATGCGCTCGACGTGCCCCCTCGCCCGGTCGAGCACGGCGGCCGGGGTGGACCCGGTGACGACGATCTCGACCAGCCGCTGGACCGGGACGGGGTTGAAGAAGTGCAGGCCGATCAGGCGCTCGGGGCGGTCGAGGGCGGCGGCCAGCTCGGCGATGGACAACGAGCTGGTGTTGGTGGCCAGCACGGCGTCGCCCCCGGCCTTGGCCTCGGCCTCGGCCAGCACCCGGACCTTGAGCGCCGCGTCCTCGGGCACCGCCTCGATCACCAGGTCGGCGTCCGCGGGCACCTCGGCCATGACGAGGCGGGCCAGCGCCTCGTCCCTGTCCACCGAACCCTTGGACTCGGCGATGGCCAGGCCCTCGGCGATGCGCCGCCTGGCCGCCTCGGCCTGCGGCTCCCGTACGGTGACGTGGTCGCCCGCGGCCAGGAAGACCTGCGCGATGCCCGCGCCCATCCGCCCGCCGCCGATCACGGCCACGTTCATGGGGACTCCACCAGCATCGCGACGCCCTGGCCCACGCCCACGCAGAGGCTGGCCAGCCCGCGCCGACCGGACTCGCGCTCCATCCGGCCGAGCAGCGTGACGACCAGGCGGGCGCCCGAGCAGCCCAGCGGATGGCCGAGCGCGATGGCGCCGCCGTCGGCGTTGACCGTCTCCGGATCCAGGCCGAGCCGGCGGACGCAGGCGAGCAGTTGCGGCGCGAACGCCTCGTTGATCTCGACGGTGTCGGTGGACTCCCAGCCGGCGCGGGCCAGGGCCTTCTTCGTCGACGGGACCGGGCCCAGCCCCATCAGGTGTGGCTCCACGCCCGCGGACGCGCCGGCGACGATCCTGGCCCGCGGCGTCAGTCCGTGCCGGCGTACGGCCTCCTCGCCGGCGACCACCACGGCCGCCGCGCCGTCGGAGAGCGGGGACGACGAGCCCGCCGTGACGACACCGCCCGCGCGGAAGATCGTCCTGAGTTTCGCCAGGCGCTCCATCGAGGTGTCGGGGCGCGGGCCCTCGTCGGCGGTGACCTCGCCCACCGGGACGAGGTCGGCGGCGAAGCGGCCCTCCTTGGCCGCCGCCACCGCCCGGGTGTGGCTGCGCAGCGCCCAGGCGTCGGACTCCTCCCTCGTGATGCCGTCGAGCGCGGCCACCTCCTCGGCGGTCTCGCCCATCGACATCGTGGTGCGCGCGTCGAAGCGCGGGTTGGCGAAGCGCCACCCGAGCGAGGTGTCGGCCACCTCGCCCGGCTTCGCCCATGGGGTGCCCGGTTTGGCCATCACCCAGGGAGCCCGGGTCATGGACTCGACACCACCGGCCACCACGAGGTCCGCCTCGCCCGCGCGCACGGCCTGCGCGGCCGAGACGATCGCGGTCAGGCCGCTGGCGCAGAGCCGGTTGACGGTGTACGCGGGCGTCGTCGCGGGCAGCCCGGCCAGCAGGGTGGCCATGCGGGCGACGTTCCTGTTGTCCTCGCCCGCCTGGTTGGCGGCGCCCAGGACCACCTCGTCGAACGCCTCGGGGCCGGCGCCGCTGCGGCGCACCGCCTCGCCGACGACCAGCGCCGCCAGGTCGTCGGGGCGCACGTCGGCCAGCGCGCCGCCGTACCTGCCCATGGGGGTGCGCACGCCGCCGACCAGGTATACCTCAGTCATGTCACTCCTCGCGCGGGGGAATCATGCCGGTCGCCTGGATTGCACCACATGGAAGCGGCCCGCGACGTAGCCGGGGTCGGTGAGCGAGGCCGTGGCCGCCGGGTTGGCGCCGCTGCCGTGGTAGTCGCTGAACGCGGCCGACTGGTTGACGAAGACGCCGCCGGTCAGGTTGCACGACAGGTTGACGCCGGCGTCGAGGGCGGCGCGCTCGGCCTGGTCGAGCACGTCGGAGGAGGTGGAGTAGGCGGAGGCGGTGAGCGCGCCGCGGGCCTTGATCGTGCGGCGCAGCACGTCGAGGCTCTCCCGCGTCGAACCCGTGGGGATGACGAACGAGAGAGGGCCGAAGTGCTCGCGCCCGTAGACGTCCGGCTGCTCGGGATCGACCCGGACGATCACCGGCGTTCTGATCACGGCGTCGGGGAACGCCGGATGCGCGGGCGCTCGCGATTCCAGCACCACCTCGCCGAGCGACGGCGCCGCCTCCACCCTGGCCAGCACGTCGGGGCTGACGAGCGCGCCGGTCAGCTCGACCGCGCGGGCGTCGTCGCCGAGCAGCTTCCCGACGGCGGCGGCGAGCCCTGCGGCGACCTCGTCGAAGCTCTTGTGCCCCTCGTCGGTCTCGATGCCTCCCGAGGGGACGAGGATGTTCTGCGGCGCCGTGCACATCTGGCCGCTGTAGAGCGACAACGAGAACGCCAGGTTGCCCAGCATGCCCTTCCAGGAGTCGGTGGAGTCGATGACCACCGTGTTGACCCCGGCCTTCTCGGTGTGCACGAGCGCCTGCGTGGCGTTCCGCTCCAGCCAGTCGCCGAACTCCGTCGACCCGGTGAAGTCCACGATGCGGATGTCGGGGTGCGTCGCCAGCGTCCTGGCCAGGTCGTTGCCCTCCTCGGCGGCCAGCGTGACGAGGGCGGGGTCGTACCCGGCCTCGGCCAGCACCTCGCGGGCGATCTGGACCGTGATCGCGAGCGGCAGCACGGCGCGCGGATGCGGCTTGACGATCACCGGATTGCCGGTGGCGAGCGAGGCGAACAGCCCCGGGTAGGCGTTCCACGTCGGGAACGTGTTGCAGCCGATCACGAGCGCGACGCCCCTGGGCACGACGGTGAAGCGCTTCTCCATCACCAGCGGCTCGCCCTTGGCCGGTTTCTCCCAGCGGGCGGCGGCGGCCGACGAGGTCATGGCGGCGTAGGCGTAGGCGACGGCCTCCAGCGCGCGGTCCTGCGCGTGCGGCCCGCCCGCCTGGAAGGCCATCACGAACGCCTGCCCGGTGGTGTGCTGCACCGCGTTGGCCAGCTCGAACCCGCGCTTGTTGATCCGGTCGACGATCTCGACGCAGGCCAGCGCACGCGCCTCGGGCCCGGCGTCGCGCCAGGCGGGCAGCGCCGCCTTCGCGGCCTCGATCAGATCGCCGGCGACCGGCTCCGGGTAGGTGACGCCGAGGTCGATCCCGTACGGCGAGCGCTCCGCGCCGACCCAGGCCCCGGTGCCCGGCTGGTCGAGGGGGAAGGGTTTGCCGAGGTACGACTCGAAGGCCTCCTTGCCGCGCTCGGCCGCGCCCTCGCCGTAGACGCGCGGGCTGGGCGATTCGGGGTAGGCACTCCAGTAACCGCGTCCGGCGATCGCGGAAAGGGCCTTCTCCAGGGTCTCGCGGTGCTGTTCGAACATGGTGCTCACCCTCTTGACAGCGATCGTCCGGACGGTGAAGTGTTTACCGAACATTCGGTCAGTTGACAAGGAAGACCTGCGTTGGAGAGCGCGCGTCGCATGATGGACGCCGACACCGCCTCCGCCGCCCTGGGCATCGAGCTGATGGCGCTGGGCGAGGGACGCGCGGTGTGCCGCATGACCGTGACCGACCAGATGAGCAGGCCGGACGGTCAGGTGGTCGCGGAGTTCCGCGGCCGGAGCCGGGAGCTGACGTGAGACGAGGAGATCCCCCCGGCCCGGACGAGCTCGACCCGCCTGTCACCGCACTTCCAGCTCCACCTGACCCGCCCCGGGCGGCTCGACGTGATGACGGTCAGGGTCGAGGCCCCCGGTTTCGCGGGCGGGCCGGAGGCGGGCGCGGCGCTGCGCCACCTGGTCAAGGCGACCGTGGGCGTGAGCGTGGAGGTCGAGGTGGTGGACCCGGAGACGCTGGAGCGGTCGGCCGGCAAACGCAAACGCGTCATCGACCAGCGGATAACCAGCGATAATTAACGCCATGGCCATCCCGACCCCCACCCGCCAGCGCCGGCGGGGGCACGACCCCGAGTCCGTGCTCTCCATCGCCGTGGGCGTCTTCAACGAGCGCGGCTACGACGGAACGAGCATGGAAGATCTGGCCAGAGCGCTCGGCGTCACCAAGTCGGCCATCTATTACCACGTGCCCGGAAAGGAGCAGCTGCTCGGCCGGGCACTCGACCGGGCGCTCGACGGGCTGTCCGAGATGGTCGCCGACGAGCGGGCCACCTCGGGCCCCGCGATCGAGCGCCTGGAGTGGGTCGTGCGGCAGAGCGTGCGCATCCTCGTCGACCGGCTGCCCTACGTGACGCTGCTGCTGAGGGTGCGCGGCAACAGCCGGACGGAGCAGGTGGCGCTGGAGCGGCGGCGGGAGTTCGACGCCTTCATCAGCCGCCTGGTCAAGGAGGCGGCGGCGGAGGGGAGCATCAGGCCGGACCTGGATCCGGCGCTCGTGACGCGGCTGTTGTTCGGGACGGTCAACTCGATCGCCGACTGGTATCAGCCGTCGCGCGGCGCCTCGTCGGACGACGTGGCCGACGCCCTGCTCACGATGGCGTTCACCGGGTTAAGGGTCTAGCTCGTCGTGCTTGTTGTGGCCGATCTCGCGGAGCTCACGGGGCTCGCGGAGCTCGGGCTGCTCGCCCGCGGGTAACGTCCGCTTGACGCGCAGGTCGTCGCGTACGGCCTGGCCGAGTTTCTTGGTCGCCATCCGGTTGAGCGTGCCGCCGGCGACCGCGCCGGTGAGGAACGGGCCCAGCGTGGTCAGGTGACGGCCGAGCGTGCGGAGCAGGCGGTTGCGCAGGGCGGTCTTCGTGGCGGCGCCGAGGGCGATCGAGACGGAGGCGGGAGTGAGGGGGTCGATGCCTCGCTGCTTGGCCCAGGCGGCCGTGAAGGCGACCGCGCGCTGTGCTCCTGTGCCCTGGACGTGAACGCCGTAGACCTCGTGCAGCTCGGCCAGGAGCTTGACCTCGACTGCGGCGACGACGATGGTCTCGGCGACGAGTTGGGCGGGGGCGGAGAGCAGGAGAGGTGGTGCTGCGAACTCGGCCGCCGCGAGCGCCCCGCCGATGGCGCCGACGGTCATCGTGGCCTTCTGGGCGGTGCGTACGAGGTCATCGGCGAGCTCTTCGCCGGTGAGGCCGTGGTGGTGATCGGAGAGGGTGTGCAGGTCTCTGATCGGGATGCGGGGCGCGATGTTGAGGAAGACGTCCGCCAGCCAGCGGCCACGGCCCGCGCCGGTCACGCGTGCCCGCTTCGCCCCGGAGGACAGGGCCTGGGTTAGACGGCCGAGCAGTCTGCGCCGCTCGGCCGGCTCGAGCTCACCCGGCCCGGTGAGCTTGCCTACGAGCTCGCCGACCTCGCGATCGGGGTCGGCGATCTCGTTGCCCTCATGATGTTCTCTCTCGGTCTCGGCCACGCGATGCCTCCTCTGACTAGGCGGCGCACTCCCGGCAGACCTGCTGGCCGTTCCTCTCGGAGGCCAGCTGGCTTCGGTGGTGCACCAGGAAGCAGCGCGAGCAGGTGAACTCGTCCGCCTGGCGGGGGATCACCCTCAGGGACAGCTCTTCGTTCGACAGGTCGGCACCGGGCAGCTCCAGCGACTCGGCCAGGTCGGTCTCGTCGATGTCGATGCTGCCGGACGACTTGTCGGTGCGCCGCGCCTGGAGTTCCTGGAGGCTGTCCTCCCCCAGGTCGTCGTCTGTCTTGCGCGGGCTGTCGTAGTCGGTAGCCATTGTGCTTACTCCATCCCCCTCATCCATATGTCTTCGCGCTCGTCGCGCGTCTTCTAACGTCCGGGAGGCCCGTCTTGTGCCCGTTCCGCCGGAGAGATTTCCCATCGGTACCCCGAGGAAACGGACAACGAACCTCCCAACACGTCAGGGCCTGCTGCCGAGGGCAATGGTTAGCCAAATATGGCGAAACCCACAGCCTTGGCGTCATGCACCACCGTGTTCGACGGCACATCCAACCACATGTGCGGCACCAATGAGACGCCCCCCGCTCCTCAACACGCGCACGAACACGACGCGGCGACGCGCGCGTCAGCGTCTCGGAAGCCGAATGGTCACGACCAGTCCTCCACCATCACGCGGCACGGCGGTCACATTTCCGCCGTGGGCCTGTACGACCGCACGGACGATGGACAGCCCGAGACCCGATCCCTTGGCCGAATCCACCCGGTCGGAGTGGAGCCTCCTGAACGGCTCGAACAAGCTGTTCACCTCGTACGCCGGGACGTGCTGTCCCGTGTTGGCCACCTGAACAACCAAGGCACCGTCCGCCATTCCCGTCCGGATCCACACTTTTCCGTTTTCGGGAATGTTGTACTTCACGGCGTTCTCGAGCAGGTTGCTGACGGAGCGTTCCAGCAGCACCGGGTCGCCTATGGTAGGCGCGCTGACCAGTTCGGTCGTTACGGTGACCCCGTGTTCCTGGGCGAAGGGCGCGACCTGTTCCACGGCCGTCTGAGCGACTTCCTGAACGTCCAGCGGTTTGCGCACCGCGAGTTCGCGCTCGCTCCTGGCGAGCAGCAGGAGGCCTTCGATGAGCTTCTCGTTACGCGCGTTGACTTCGAGGAGGGTACGGCCGAGCGCCTTGAGATCCTCCGACGCCTCGGGATCCGACAGGGCGATCTCCAGGACCGTGCGATTGATCGTGAGGGGGGTGCGCAGTTCGTGGGAGGCGTTGGCCACGAATCTGCGCTGGGTGTCGAAGGCGATGTTGAGCCTGGTGAGCATGGCGTCGAAGGTGTCGGCCAGCTCCTTCAGCTCGTCGTTGGGGCCCTCCAGGGCGATGCGCTGGTGGGCCAGGGTGCTCTCGGAGAGCTTGCGCGCCGTGCCGGTCATCTGCGCCACCGGCCGCAGCGCCCGGTCGGCGACGAAATAGCCGATGATGAGCGCGAGAATACCGACGCCGAGCAGCGCGAGGAAGGCGCTGCCGAACAGGGCGTCGCGGGCTTCCTGCACCGCCTGCCGCTGTGACTCCTGCCACACGGCGTCGAGCTGGGCGTTCTGGAGAGGGGAGAGGTTCCATTCGATTTTGGGCCAGGCGTAGTCGATGGCCGTGCCGACGATCACGTAGACCGAGATCAGCAGCACCGCGGCGGCCACGAAGACGAGCGCGCCGTAGGTGAGCGTCAGCCGCCACCGGATGCTGACCCTGCCCGGCAGGTCCTTCATCCGCTCCATCGGCGTGCGCTGCACCGGTGTCTGCGCCGGCGGGGGCGGGCCGTCCCAGGACCGCGGCCCGGCGGGCGGCGGCGCTTCCTGCACGCGTGTCGCCTTCCTGGCGGAATGCGGGCTGATCATGGGATGCGTCGGCCCCGCCTGTCGCTCTGGCCGTTCAGTCACAACTTGTACCCCACCCCTGGGACGGTCTCGATCACCTGAGGCTCGCCCAGCTTCTTCCTCAAGGTCATCATGGTCACGCGGACCACGTTGGTGAACGGGTCGATGTTCTCGTCCCATGCCTTGTCCAGCAGGTCCTCCTGGCTGACCACGGCGCCCTCGGCGCGCATCAGCTCCTCGAGGACCGCGAACTCCTTCTTGGTCAGCACGATCTCCTTGCCGTCGCGCTGCACGAGCCGCTTGCCCGGGTCGAGCCGGATCCCGGCCCGATCGAGGACGGGCGGCAGCGCGGGCGCGGAGCGGCGGCCGAGCGCGCGCACCCTGGCGACCAGCTCGACGAACACGAACGGCTTGGCGAGGTAGTCGTCGGCCCCCAGGCCGAGCCCCTCCACCTTGTCGTCCACGTCGCCCGACGCGGTCAGCATGAGGATGCGCGAGGCGGTCCGCTGCTCCACCAGCCGCCGGCACACCTCGTCGCCGTGCACGACCGGCAGGTCACGGTCGAGCACGATCACGTCGTAGTCGACGTACGAGGTGCGTTCCAGCGCGCCCCCGCCGTCATAGGCCACGTCCACCGCCATGGCCTCGCGCCTGAGCCCTGTCGCGATCGCGTCGGCGAGCACGCGCTCGTCCTCAACCACCAGCACCCGCACGCCTGGCACACCTCTTTCCGGTTCCGGTCCCACATTCTGTCCACAGCGTCGATAAGCGCACGGTAAGGCATGTCAAGGGGTTGGTGACGCCAGGGTGAGGCAGAGCACAGCGAAATTCATGTTTCGGGGGAGGATGACCCGGGGTATGCCTGCGGGACACCCATCGCCCGGACATCAACCGGCAATGGGCGTGCGTCGCTCCCACACGAGTCGAACCCCTAGAGAGTAGGTGAGATGGGCGAGTTCACGACCACGATCGAACACCGCCTCGACCAGGCTTACAAGGGCCTCCGTGAGGCCCGCAGCGTCGGCGACGACTACCTCGCCGACACGCTCACCGCCGAGATCGAGGATCTGCGCCGGCTGGCCGACGATCATGGCATTCCCTTGCCCCGTTGACCCGATCGAAACGGCCGGAGCCCCTCGCTCCGGCCGTTTCGTCGTTCCCGGGCCCGTCACACCCCTCCGCACGAGGTCGTTCAGGGCCGTTCACGCGCCCTGACCTCGGGGACGTTCAGGCGTCCGCCGTGGTCGTTCAGGCGTCCCGCTCAGGGTGGTTCAGGCGTCCCGCTCGGGGTCGAGCGGCGCGAGCAGATCGTGCAGCTCCTCGAACAGGCCGGGCGCGGCGCACAGCGCGAAGTCCGGGCTCACCGGCCTCCCGTGCAGCCCGCCGAGCCTGGCCCCCGACTCCGTCGCCACCAGGCCGGCCGCGGCGAAGTCCCAGTGGTTGATGCCGCGCTCGTAGTACGCGTCGAGGCGGCCGGCGGCCAGCGAGCACAGGTCGATCGCGCACGAGCCGCCGCGCCTGATGTCACGCACGCGCGGCAGCACCGCGGCCACCACCTCGCCCTGGACGGCGCGCCTGCTCACCGAGTAGCCGAAGCCGGTCGCCACCAGCGCCTGCGCGAGCGGCACCCCGGTGGTGCAGCGCAGCCGCTCGCCGCCGAGCCAGGCGCCCTCGCCCAGCGCGGCGGTGTAGACCTCGCCGCGCTGCGCCGCGTTGACGACCCCGGCCACGACCTGGCCGTTCACCTCGACGGCGATCGACACCGCCCAGTCGGGCAGCCCGTACAGGAAGTTGACGGTGCCGTCGATCGGGTCGACGATCCAGCGCACGTCGGACTCCCCGGGCGCCTCGCCGCCCTCCTCCCCCAGGATGCGGTCGCCGGGCCTGGCGGCCAGGACGCGCTCGCGGATGAGCTCTTCCGACGCCTTGTCCAGGATGGTGACGACATCGGTGGGGCTGGACTTGGTCTCGATCTCTCCGGACATGGTGGGCCGTTTGGCGAGGAGCATGTCGCCCGCCTCGCGGGCGATGTCCTCGGCCAGCCGCAGGAAGCCGGTCATCAGGCCACCGAGTCCGGACGCTTCCACTCCTGCCCCAGCACGTGTTGCGACAGGAAGGCGAGCACCGTCTCGTACCAGGCGACGGCGTTGCCCGGCTTGAGGATCCAGTGGTTCTCGTCGGGGAAGTACAGGAACTTCGCGTCCACCTCCGTACGCCGCAGGTCCCACCAGAGCCGCAGGCCCTCGCCGATGGGCACGCGGTAGTCCTTGTCGCCGTGGATGACGAGCAGCGGAGTGGTGATCTTGTCGAGCGAGTTGTGCGGCGACAGCAGCGAGTAACGCTCGGAGCCGGGCTCGCCGAACTCGCGCTGCCAGTACATGGCGGCGTCGGTGGTGCCGGCGAACTGGTCGAGGTTCCACAGGGAGGCGTGGGTGACGATGGCCTTGTAGCGGTCGCTGTGGCCGGCCAGCCAGTTGGCCATGTAGCCGCCGTACGAGCCGCCCATCGCGCCGATGCGCTCGGCGTCGATGTCGTCCCTGGCCAGGGCCACGTCGACGATCGCGTCGAGGTCGGCCTGGGTGCGCGGCCCCCAGTTGCCCCAGCCGCGGTCGATCATCTCCTGGCCGTAGCCGGTGGACAGGCACGGGTCCGGCATGAGGACGGCGTACCCGTGCGCGGCCATGATCCACGCCTGCCAGCGCCACTGCCAGTCGTTCCACGAGGCGACCGGGCCGCCGTGGATCCACAGCAGGAACGGCGCCGGCGCGTCGGCCGAGGCGCCCTCCGGCAGCACGAGCCAGCCGCGGATCGTGGTGCCGTCGTCGGCGGTGGCGGAGATTTCGGTCAGCGTGCCGGGCACCTCGGGGCGGGGGGCGGGCGAGGGCAGGTCGGCGATCTCGCCGGTGACCACGTCGATCCTGGCCGGGCCGGGCGCGATGCCGACGCCGCTGCGCAGCGCGTAGAGGGCGTGGCCGTCGGCGGAGGCGGCGAGTCCCGCGTAGGAGGCGTCGTCCTGGGTCAGCCTGACCACGTCACCGGGCTCGGCCACGGGGACGCGGAAGACCGGCCGGCGTCCCTGGTGGTCGGCGGCGAGGTAGACGGCCGAGGAGTCGGGCGCCCACTCGACGGCTGCGGGGAACAGGTCGGGCGCGTACGCGCGGCCCTGCCCGGTGGCGAGGTCGGCGATCCACAACTCGATGCGCGCCGAGACCTCCAGGCCGGTGAACCGCTCGCGGGAGCAGGCGATCCGGCGGCCGTCGGGCGAGATCGCCAGCGGGCCCGAGAAGTCGTGACGGTCCTCGCTGACCAGCACCCGCCGCTCACCCGTGGCGACGTCGATGGCCACGAGGTCGGTGCGCCACTCGCCCTTCGGCAGGTAGGTGCGCCAGGTGGAGATCACGGTGGCGCCGTCGGGGGTCAGCTCGAAGCCGCACTCGCGCAGCGCCTCGCCCGCGTCGGGGGTCAGGTCGCGTACGTCCTCCAGCCGGTCGTCGCCGAGCCGGGCCGCGAACAGGCGCGTGCGCCCGGGGCCGAGGTCGTGGTCCCAGTAGCGAACCGGGTAGCCCTCGAACAGGACGGCGCTGATCCCGGCGTCCTTGCGGGCCTTGCGCCGCTCCTCCTCGGTGGCCGCCTCGCCGTCCAGCACGTCGGCGGCGAACACGACGACGTCGCCCGCCGTGCGCACCGCGCCGATGCCGCCGGGCCGGGTGGCCACCTGGCGGGCCTCGCCACCCGCGCGGGGCAGCAACCACAGCGAGGCCACCTCGTCGGTGGAGTCCTTGACGGTGGGGTCGGGGCGGGCCGAGGTGAACAGCACGTCGCCCGCGTCGGTGAAGACGGCGCCGGACTCGCCCTTCGCGGAGCGGGTCAGGCGGTGCGGCTCGCCGTCGACGGGGATCGCCCAGAGCGCGGTGCCGTACGACTTGCCGTCGGTGTTCAGGGACTGGACCGCGGAGATGAGCCTGGAGCCGTCGGGCGAGAGCCGCAGCGAGAGAACCCGAGGGATGGCCACATAGTCACGTATGTCGTTGAAAGCGCTCACCCGATCGAACCTACCTGTCCATGGCCTCATCGCGTGAGGCGGCTCGGTCGCCGATATCCGTTTCTATGGCCTCACTGCGTGAGGCGGCTCGGTCGCTGATATCCGTTGCCTTCCCTCGTCGCTCTGGTCGCTGCGCTCCCGCCGCTCCTCAGTCCAGGCAACGGCGCTCCCTCGCGGGCTGAAGAGGGGACCGGCGGCATCTCCTCATAGGGTTGTCTCGTGGGAGACTACGACGCCCTGCTGGTCCTGTCGTTCGGCGGTCCAGAAGGTCCTGACGACGTGCTGCCGTTCCTGGAGAACGTGGTGCGCGGGCGTGGCGTGCCACGCGAGCGGCTGCTCGAGGTGGCCGAGCACTATCAGAGCTTCGGCGGCATCAGCCCGATCAACCGGCAGAACCGCGACCTGGTCGAGGCGCTGCGCCCGGTCACCGGCGTGCCGGTCTACTGGGGCAACCGCAACTGGCATCCGTTCGGCGAGGACGTCGTGCGGCAGATGAAGGCCGACGGGGTCGAGAAGGCGGCGGTCTTCGCCACGTCGGCGTTCGCGGGCTATTCGAGCTGCCGCCAATATTACGAGGACATCGCCAGGATCTCCGTCGACGGCGGCCCCGAGCTGGTCAAGATGCGCCACTACGGCGAGCACCCGGGGTTCGTGGCCGCGATGGCCGACCACACGCGCGCGGCCCTGGAGCGGCTCGGGCTCCGCGGCCACGACGACGCCAGGCTGGTGTTCACCGCCCACAGCATCCCGGTCTCGATGGCCGAGACCGCCGGCCCGTCCGGCGGCCTGTACGAAGCGCAGCTGCGCAGGAGCGCCGAGCTGGTCAACCAGGCGCTCGGCCGCACCCTGCCGTGGGACCTGGTGTGGCAGTCGCGCAGCGGCCCGCCGCAGGTGCCGTGGCTGGAGCCGGACGTCTGCGACTTCCTGCGCGAGACCGAGGCGCCGTCGGTGGTGCTGGTGCCGATCGGGTTCGTCTCCGACCACATGGAGGTCGTCTACGACCTCGACACGGAGGCCAGGCAGGTGGCCTCCGAGCGGGGCCTGCCGATGGAGCGGGCGGCGACGGCCGGCACGCATCCGCGGTTCGTACGGATGGTGCGCGAGCTGATGGACGAGCCGGAGCCACGGCCCTGCCCCCTGACCTGCTGCCCGCCGCCCCGCCGCAGGCCTCAGGCGCGGGGTCAGGCGTAGGTGCGGGCGTAGGCCTCGGCGATGCCCATGACCTTGTTCACGTAGTCCCACGAGTGGTTGTAGAACCAGATCGCCTTGCGCAACTTCTCGCCGCCCTTGCCCGCCCCGTTGGCGCACAGGTAGTTGGCGGCGCCGGGCACCGCGTCGTACGGGCTCCAGATGTCGGCCTTGCCGTCGCCGTCTCCGTCGACGCCGTAGTGCTTCCAGGTGGCGGGCATGAACTGCATGGGCCCGAGCGCGCCCGCGCTCGACGGGCCGTTGTTGCGGCCGTGCCCGCTCTCCACCTGGCCGATCGCGGCCAGCACCGTCCATGACAGGCCGGGGCAGCGGGTGGCGGAGGCCTTGTAGAGCTCGAGGTAGCTGCCGGGCCTGCCCACGTTGACGCTCTTCGGCTGCTGCTGCTCCGGGACACGTTTCTTCGCGGCGCGGTCGGCGGCGTCCAGCAGGACGATCTGGGCGTCCTTGCCGAGCAGCCTGCGCACGCCCGACTCGCTGATCTTGCCCGGCTTGCCGTGCAGCAGCACGGCCACGCCGGGCGCGAACCCCAGCGACCTGCCCAGATCGGCGCTCACCAGCCCGTCCACGCCCCTGAGCCCGAGCGTGGCCGAGGCGGCGACGCGCAACCTGGGGCCGCCGTCCACCTGGTACATGGCGCCGAGGACCATCCCGTACTTGCGCATGGTGCCGGCGTCGGCCACCAGCTCTCCCCTGGTCAGCGCGCTCCAGACGCCCGGCTGGTCGGCGACGGCCTTCGGCGTCCACGAGCGGAAGTGGGAGGGGTCGACGGCGAGCAGGTTCAGCCCGGTGCCCGACACCTTGACCGCGCCCGCGTCCACCACGATCACCTTCTGCACGTGCGCGAGCTCGCCGAGGCGGAACCGCGTCTGCTTGGGCACGGCGGCCGGGGTGATCGCCAGCACGCGCGGCGGGGTCGGCGTGACGCTCGGGCCGCCTTCGCCGAAGTCCTTGACCGGCTCGGCCGAGGGCACGATCTGGTCGAGGCGGGGCGTGGGCGAGGATGTGGGGCGGGGCTGCTGCGGGCGCGGGCTACGTACGGGCTCACTGGCCGAACCGCTGGTGCTGACCAGGTCGTCGCCGAGGATCACCACGACTCCGCCGGCCGCGACGGTGACCACGAGCACGGCGATGACCATGAGCATGACCGCGCGGAACGAGGGAAGACCGGACACTCGGCACACGTTAACCCACCCGCCGGAAATATCACTTGCCGTCCGGACACTCGGTGCGCAATGGTTAGATCCTTGAAGTAAGGGGGAAACGGCGTGGTCGGGCCTTACCGGGGATTGTTCGAAAGGCCTGGCACCACAGGGTTCGTGCTGGCGGGGTTCGTCGGGCGGATGCCGATGTCGATGCTCGGCATCGGGGTCGTGCTGCTGGTCCAGACCCTGACGGGCTCGTACGCCGTCGCGGGCGCGGTGGCCGCCACCACCAACGTGTCGTTCGCGATCGCGGCCCCTCTGTCCGGCCGCCTCGTCGACAGGTTCGGCCAGAACCGGGTGATCCCGCCGTTCGCCCTCGTCAACGCCCTCGCGCTGACCGCTCTCATGGTGTGCGCCGGGTACGGACTGCCCCACTGGACCCTCTACGTCACGGGCCTGCTGGTCGGGGCCACCTCGCTGTCCATCGGCTCAATGGTGCGGGCCCGCTGGTCGTTGATCCACGGCGGCTCCGGCAGGCTGCACACCGCGTTCGCGTTCGAGTCCGTCGTCGACGAGGTGACCTTCGTGACGGGTCCGGTGCTCGTCACGATGCTCGCCACGGGCGTCAACCCGTTCGCCGGGCTGACCGTGGCCCTGCTCTGCATGCTCTTCGGCTGCCTGGCGCTGGCGGCGCAGCGGCGCACCCAGCCGCCCGTGCAGCGGCTCGCGTCGTCGTCGGGCACGCCCATCCTCATCCCCGGCATCGCCCTGCTGTCCTGCGTCTACCTGGGACTGGGCGCGGTGTTCGGGTCGGTCGACCTGATCACGGTGGCGTTCGCCGAGGAGTACGGGCTGAAGGCGGCCGCGGGACTGCTGGTCGGGGCGTTCGCGGGTGGGTCGATGGTGTCGGCGCTCTGGTTCGGGTCACGGCACTGGAAACTCTCGCTGCGCGGACGGTTCGTACGCGCGCTCGGGCTGCTGGTGGTGGGCCTGCTGCCGATCATGTTCATCGGCCATGTGGGGATCATGGCGGGCGCACTGTTCCTGGCCGGCTTCGCCATCTCGCCGACGCTCATCACGGGCTTCTCGCTCACCGAACGGCTGGTGCCTCCGTCGCTGCTCACCGAGGGCATGGCGTGGATCTCGACCTCCATCGGGTTCGGCGTGGCGATCGGCGCGTGGGCGGGCGGGCGGCTCACCGAGGCGTACGGCGCGTCCAACGCCTACGGCTTCGCCCTGGGGGCGGCGGCTCTGGCCGCGGTCGTGGGAGTCGCAGGTTCGGGTCTGCTGAGAATTCCCGAGGCTCCTTCACCCGCGAAGAGCTGATCCGCTAACGTCGGGACATCCCTCGCAACACCCATCACACTGGAAGCTACGAGTTATGTCCCGACAAATCAGTTCACTGCTAGCTATCGCGGTTGTCTGCGTCACCCTCGCACCGACGCCCGCACTGGCCCAGGCCCCCAAGAAGGAGGTCGACTGCACGCAGGTCAAGTGCGTCGCCCTGACCTTCGACGACGGACCGAGCAAGTACGCGGGCCAGCTGCTCGACACGCTCAAGAAGTACGACGCGAAGGCGACGTTCTTCCTTGAGGGCCAATACGTGAAGAGCCGCCCGTCCTACGTCAAGCGCATGGTCGCCGAGGGCCACGAGCTCGGCAACCACAGCTACACCCACCCTGACTTCCGCAAGGTCGAGAAATGGGACGTCAGGGCCGAGATCAAGAAGACCCAGGAGGCGGTGAAGAAGGCGGCGGGCGTCGAGCCCAAGCTGCTGCGGCCGCCGTACGGCATGGTCGACCTGACGGTCTCCGACGTCGCCGTCGAGTTCGGCATGCCGATCATCCTGTGGACCGGCGGCAACGAGGACTGGAGCTCCAAGAACGCGACCGCCATCAAGAAGAAGTCGATGGAGGTGGCCAAGCCGGGCAGCATCGTCCTCATGCACGACTGGGTGAAGCAGACCGTCGACTCGATGCCGGCGATCGTCAAGTCGCTGCAGAAGAAGGGCTACCACCTCGTGACGGTGTCCGAGGTGCTCAAGGCCCAGGACGTGAAGCTCGAGCCCGGCGATGTCTTCCCCGTCCCCGCGGGCTGGGAGAACAAGTGAGCCTCGCCCGCGACTGACCGGGCGAGACGGTGAAGGGGTGCTCATGACCTTCGTGAACTGGGCGCGCAACCAGTCGGGCACCCCCGCGGAAGTGCGTACGCCCGCGTCCGTCTCGGACGTCGTACGCGCGGTGCGTGACGCCGCCGCCTCCGGGCGGCGGGTCCGCATGGTCGGCACGGGCCACTCCTTCACCGGGGTGGCCCTCACCGACGGCATCATGCTGCGCCCGGGCGCGCTGTCCGGGATCAGGTCATTCGCGGGCGACCGCGTCACCGTGCTGGCGGGCACGCCGCTGCGGGTGCTGAACGAACTGCTCGACGAACGCGGACTCGCCCTGGCGAACATGGGCGACATCACCGAGCAGACCGTCGCGGGCGCCATCCAGACCGGCACCCACGGCACGGGACGTGACAGCGGCGGGCTCGCCGACCAGGCCGCCGAGCTGGAGCTGGTGCTCGCCGACGGCTCGGTCGCGACCGTCTCGCCCGGCGACGACCTGTTCGACGCCGCCCGGGTGGGGCTGGGCGCCCTCGGGGTGCTGACCGCCGTGACCTTCCGGGTGGAGCCCGCGTTCCTGCTGCGCCACCGGCGGCGCAAGCTGCCGCTCAGCGAGATCCTCGGCTCGCTCGACGCGCTCACCTCGGCGAACGAGCACCTCGACTTCTTCTGGCTGCCGCACACCGACGCCTGCCTGGTCAAGACGGGCAACAGGGACCAGGGCCCGGCCCGGCCGCCCGGCGCCCTCAGGTGGTGGCTGGACAACGTGTTCCTGGAGAACACCGTCTTCGGCGCGGCCTGCGCGCTCGGGGCCCGTGTCCCCCGCCTCATCCCGCGGATCAACGAGGTCAGCGCGGCCGTCCTGGGCGACTCGGAGTCGGTGGACACGTCGTACAAGATCTTCACCGCGCGGCGCGACGTGCGCTTCCTCGAGATGGAGTACGCGGTGCCCCGCGAGCGCCTGGCCCAGGCCCTGCGCGAGACGCGGGACCTCGTCGAGCGCATGGACTGGAAGATCACCTTCCCGGTGGAGGTGCGGGTCACGCCGCCCAGCGACGCCTGGCTGTCCACCGCGTACGGCCGCCCGTCGGCGTACGTCGCCTGCCACGTCTACCGGCCGACGCCCAACCCGGCGTACTTCGCGGGGGTCGAGGAGATCATGACCCGGCTGGACGGGCGGCCGCACTGGGGCAAGCTGCACACCAGGGACGCCGCCTCCCTGGCCGGGGCCTACCCCCGCTTCGCGGACTTCCAGGCGCTGCGCGACCGGCTCGACCCGCGGCGCCTGTTCGGCAACGCCTACTTGGACGTCGTGCTCGGATAGCCGGAGGGCGTGTCCACCTGGTCGCCGGGAGCGGGCCGCTCGGGCTGGTCCTCGAGTGCCGGCGGGCCGGTGAGCTGCGGCTCCTCCGCCGGCATCTCCTCGCCCGGCTGGTCGTCCACCGCCGGCGGCGTGGTGGCGGAAGGAGCGGACGACGTGTGGGACGGCGTCACCGTGACCGTCTTCGTGGGCTTGGACCGCCGAACCGGAGTCTTCGTGGGCGTCGGCGTGGGCTCCGGCGTGGCGGGATCGCGGGTCACCATGCCGCGGACGTATTCGGGCTTCCGGGTGGGCCGATCCTCCTCCTCTTTCTTGCCGACCGGCGCGTGACGTTCGTCGGCGCCCTTCGGGTGCTTGCCGGTGACCTGCTCGTGGACGGTCTGCTGGGTCACCGCCTGATAGACCAGGATGCCGCCCATGCTCAGCGCGAACACCACGGTCGCCGCCGCCCCTGACCGCGTCCACGACGGCAGACGCCACTCCGGCCCGGCGGCCGGCATGACGAGTGCCGGCCCCTCATCTCCGGCCTTGCCGGCCGGCTCCTCCCCGGCGGGCCCGCCACCTGCGGGCTCGGCTTTGCGCACGACCAGTGCGCGCTGCTTGACCCGGTCCGACGTACGCGCGAGATAGTGCGTGTAGACGGCGCCCGCGATCGTGCTGGCCACGCTCATGACCGCGGCGCCGATCACTGTCCCTGCGACGCCGAGATAGGAAGCGGCCACGGCCGCGGTCACCGCGGCCAGGGCGCTCCCCATGATCTGTGGGACGGTCAGCTCAAAAGTCCGCTGCTCGCCGCTCATCCCCCGGATCAGTCCCCTCATGTTGTTGTTCGGTAAAAACTTTCCCGGGAATAGACGCGACGGCGTGTCCTGATGTTCTTGTGACGTGCGCGACAGGCAACCTCGTAGCTCGTGCCCCGACGACTCGGCCTGCCCTCCGTTTACCTCGCCGCGGCTGTGGCCACGGCCGCCGCGACCGCCATCCCGCTGGCCATGACGCCCGCCTCAGGAACCGCCCTGCGCCCCGCCGTGACCGAACCCGTCCGCCCCTACATCGTCACCGCCCGCGGCCGAGGCGCCGCCCGCGACCTCGTCGGCGAGGCGCGATGGCGGGTACGCCGCTACTACACCGCGGCGCTGCCGGGCTTCGCCACCTTCCTCACCGCCGCCGAACTGGCCGAGCTCCGGGCCGACCCGCGGGTGCGCGCGATCGAGGCCGACCGGCAGATCCATCCCATGACGAGCAGGAGAGCCGAGCCCCCGCCGGCCGGCCCGGCAATCGGAGCGGCCACCGGCGCCGGCACCACCGTGTACGTCGTGGACAGCGGCCTCGACCCCGGACGGCCCGAGTTCGGCGACCGGACCTGGCGGGCCTTCGACGCCACCGGCGGCACCGGGCACGACTGCGCCGGCAACGGCACGCGCACCACGGGCCGCGTCCACGCCGTCGCCCCCAGGGCCCGTATCGCCTCCGTACGCGTGCTCGGCTGCGGCGGCTCGGGCACGCTGGCCGACGCGCTGGCGGGGCTCGACTGGATCCGCAGGCACGCGCGCGGCCCCTCCGTCGCGAACCTGTCCATCGACGGCGCCGACTCCCCCGCCCTCCGCGCCGCCGTACGCGCTCTGGTGCGATCGGGTGTGTTCGTCGTCGGAACAGGGCATTCCCGGACCTGTCAGGTCACCAAGGGCGGAGTCACGTACTCTGCCTACGCTCCGTACATCGCCGGCGCCGCCGCCCGGCACCTGCACGTCCATCCGGCCGCCCACCCATCCGTTGTGGCCTCTTGGCTCAAGTGCGCTCCGGCGCGCGGCGAGATTCGCCAGAATCCCTCAAGGGCCTCTAACCTCCTCATGCGCGACGGCGGGTTCTAGAGGGATGGATTCCACGAATGTGACCGGCGTCACATCGCCTCGGGACTATCCCAGGAAGGCGATGTTCGGACATGCCGGGTACGGTGCTGGCAGGCAACCGGCACACGCGAGAGACTCAAGGGTCCGGGGGAAGAATGGCGACGCTGACGAAAGGACTCGCATGCAGGAGCTCCGACTCGTCGCGGTGAGTGAGGACGGCACCTATCTCGTGCTGGCGACTGCCGGGCGGGGTACGCGCTTCACGCTTCCCGTGGACGACCGGCTCCGTGCTGCCGTCCGCGGCAACTTCTCCCGTCTCGGCCAGTACGAGATCGAAGTGGAGAGTCCGTTGCGCCCCAAGGAGATCCAGGCCCGCATCCGCGCCGGAGAGACGGCGGAGGAGATAGCCGCGACCGCCGGGATCCCGGTGGAGCGAGTCCGCTGGTTCGAGGGGCCGGTGCTGCAGGAGCGCGAATACGTCGCCCAGCAGGCGCAGCGGGTGTCCGTACGCATGCCCGGCGAGTCCTCGCCGGGCCCGACCCTCGGCGACCTCGTCGCCGAGCGCCTGACCAGGCGCGGCGTGCCCACCGACGAGATCGACTGGGATTCCGCCAAACGCGACGACGGCCTGTGGCGGGTGAAGCTCGGCTACGTCTGGAACGGTCACACCCGTCACGCCGAATGGCTCTTCGACCCGCGCAAGCGCCACGTGACCCCCCACGACGACGAGGCCCTGCGCCTGTCGTCCGCCGACTTCGACCCCGAGCCTCCCGTGGTGGAGGACACCACGGTGACGCCGTTCGCGCCACGGGTGGCCAAGCTGCAGCCGGTGCCGCCACTGTCCTCCGACGCGCTGCCGTTCCCCCCGGTGTCGCGGCGCGAGCCGGAGGAGCCCGCGGTCGGTTACAACCCGCCGCCGAGGTCGTCCGAGACGGCGTACGCGCGGCCTTCGGAGCCGCCGTCCCGCGACACGCCGTCGCGCGATGCCGCGTCCCGTGAGATGACCTCGCGCGACGCCACGTCCCGCGAGGCGCCCTCGCGCGGGATGCCCTTCGACCGGGCCGCTCCTCCGCACGAGCCTGCCCCGGCGTGGCAGCCGTCCTTCGACACCCCCGACTCCACCTCCCGCCACGATCCGCCGGGCGGGACGACCCATCGCCACGATCCGTCCCACGACCCCGGCCACCGCCAGGCCCCGCCTTCTCGCGAGTCCGCCTTCGACCACGACCCGGCCGGGCAGGCGGGCCCTCGGCAGGAGCCGTCGCGTGAGCCCGGCCACCCTCCGTTGCGGGACCCCGGCCACCGCCAGGAGCCTCCGTCTCGGGAGTCCTTCCGTCCCGAGCCTCCCGCTCGCGAGACCGACCACACCCGCCCCGGCGACACCTCGTCCCGCCGCGGCGGGTCTTCGACGTGGCTGCCCGACTTCGGTCCCGGGCGCGCGGGCGAGCGTGACACCGACGCCATCTACGCACCCGCCGCGCCCACCTCTGCCACGCCACCACCGGCGCCCCCGCACCCGGAGGTCACCGAAGAGGCGACGGCCCAGGCGGTCTCCCAGGACGAGCCCGCCGCCCAGCCGACCCGGGAAACACAGCCGTCCGCACAGCCCGTTACGGAGGCCCGGCCCTCCGCGGAGACGGTCGCCTCCGTCGAGACCGAGGCCTCCCCGGAGCGGGGTGCCCGGCCAGAAGCGGCCCCGCGGCCCACCCAGGAAGCGGCGGTTCAGCCGGCGGAGACGGCGACGCCGGTTCAGGAGACGGAGACGGCCTCTCCTGCCCAGCCCAGCGAGACGACGGTTGCCGACCAGCCCGCGGAGGCCCAGGACGGGGCCGTCACGCCCGCCCCTGCGCCAGAGCAGGTCGCCGAACCGGCATCCCCGCCGACCACCCCGCCGACCATCACGCCTGCCGCCGCACCGGGTCCGGCCACCGCGCCGGAGCCGAGCACCGTGGCGGCAACGGCCACAGCACCGTCCGTCGCCGCAGAGGCGGCTCCTTCACCTGCCGGAACGACACCATCCGGGGCGGACACGACGTCCCGGACCACCACGGACACGACCAACCCGACGGCCGCCACGGACACGACGATCCCGGCGGACATGGCCAAGGCGACTGCCGCCGCGGACGCTGCGGAGCCTGCCGAAACTCCGGCCGGAGCACCCGGCGGCTCGGACGCGAAACCCTCCGACGCCGCGAAGGCCGTGACGGAGACCGAGACACCCGGCGCCACGGAAGCCGAGACACCCGGCACCACACAGGCTGAGACGCCCCGCACCACAGAAGCAGAGACGCCCGGCACGACCGAGGCCACGACCTCGGATGCCCAGGGGCCGGCGGTCGCCGAGACCGAGACGCCGGGCAACGGAGACGCCGAGCCCACCACCACCGAGCCCACCGCCGCTGAAGCCACCGGTGCCAGGGCCGCCGCCCCCCAGAGCGACACCCAGCCGGAGACCCAGCCGGAGACCCAGGCCGACACCCAGGCCGACACCCAGGCAAAGGCTCAGGCCGACGCCCAGGCGGAGGGTGAGGAATCGGGGTCGGCTGATGCTCGTTCGTCGAGCGCTCAGCCCGCCGCCCCGGAGACCGGGACCACGGCCGAGGCCCGGACCGAGGAGGCCGCGGGGAGGATGGCCGAAACCGAGGATGCCGCCGAGGATGCCGCCGGGGAGGCCGCCGAGGAGGCGAAGCCGCCGGCGCCCAAGCCGAAGCCCGCTCCGAGCCCCAAGCCGAAGCCGTCGGTGCCGGCGGCCCGCGCGGGCAAGGACACCGACAAGGGCAAGGGCAAGGGCAAGGACGAGCCGGCCGTGCCGGTGCCGTCCCCGCCCCCGACCCCGGCCGCCCGCCCTGCGCGTAAGGGCTCCAGGGGCCGCAGGGCTTCGGTCCCGAGCTGGGACGAGATCATGTTCGGCGCCCGCCGCCAGGACTGATCAGGCCACGCACGGCTGGGCACGCCCGTCGCCCGCGTAGAGCGCCCGCAAGCCCGGCGCGGGCCGGCGACGTTCAGCAGGCGACGTTCAGCAGGCGACGGCCGGCGCCCAGGGGACGCGCGGCGCTCAGCAGGCGCGCGCCGCACTCAACGGACGGGTGGTGCTCAGCGGGTGGGTGGGGCCGGTGGTTCGAGGAAGGGCACGAGCCATTCCGGCGTCACTTCGGCGGGGAATCCGGCCCCTTGCGCCTCCGACACGTCGAGCGCCGAGTAGCCGCCCTTGCCCGCCCCGACCCCGGCGATCAGCGTGAGGACGCCGGCACGCCGCTGGAACCACGTCTGGCGCAGCCGCCAGCCCACCACCGCACGGCGTTCGACCACGGCCTGGGAGCGCCGCAGCGATCCTGAACGCACCGACAGGCGCGCCCCGTCGTAGCCGTGCCCGAGCGACGCGTACCGGTCGAGCCCCAGCGGAACTCCTGCGGCGGCCAGCAGCAACGCCAGCACCAGGAGGATCTGCCACACCATCGAGCCGGTCGCCCAGATGCCTGCGAGACTCACCGCCACCACCACGAGCCAGGGGGCGACGGCGCGGAAGAGGCGCCGACGGCGGGCCACGGGCGGGTGGGGGCGCAGCCGGGCGCGGAAGGGGCCGATCGCGTCGCCGGCCACCTGGAAGGCCACGGCGCGGGGAACGTCGGGCAGGAGTTGCCCGCGGGTCTCCGAGTCGCCGAGCCCGGTCACGATGGCCCAGGCGCGTACGACGCGGGCCCACCGCTCGGCGAGGCCGTCGACGATCTCGTAGCCGCGTACGCGCGCCGACTCCAGCGACACGCTCCGCCGGTTGATCAGCCCTCGCTCGGCCACGAGGTGGCGACCGCGCCGTTTGAGGGAGAAGTCCCAGTTGAAGACCGCGTACATCAGCCCGCCCACGAACGGCATCGCCAGCACCAGCAGCAGGGCCACGGCCAGCAGCAGGTAGGGGCGTTGCCAGAACCACTCCCCGACGGTCAGGGCGGCGTCCCGGCCGAACCCCAGGTCGTCCCCCCACTGGAACGCCAGCCCCACCGCACCGCCGAGGAGCGCGAAGGGCGTGAGCAGGTACGCGCCGGACAGCGGCCCGTACAGCAACCACCTGCGCGGGACGCGGATGATCTCCTGTTCGGCCTGCTCCGCCTCCTGGACGCCGGGCTCGTGGCTGACGGGACGGGCTGCGCGGCGCAGGAGAACCGCTTTGAGCCGTTCTGCCTCCGCCAGGGAGACCCCGTTGAGCTCGGCCTCCTCGTCGCCGCCGCTCGCCCCCGTGTCGATCTTCAGTACGGACAGGCCGAGCAGCCGGTGCATGGGCGGAGTGGACACGTCGACGCCGCGGATCCGCTCCAGCGGGATGGTACGGACGGACCGGCTGATCAAAGCACGTTTCGTCTCCAGGCGGTCACCGACGATCTCGTACGTGAAGGTGGCCCACCTGATGATCGCGAACACCACGGTGCCGACCACGCCCATGGCCGCCCATCCGTACGAGCGGGCCGAGAAACCGCCCACGAACAGGACGCCGACCAGGGGGATCAGGAGGGAGGGCAGCATCCGCACCGGATCGAGGAGCAGCACCTTGGGGCTCAGCCGCAGCGGCGCGCGGGCCGGGGGCGGAGGAGCGCCGCCGAAGGCTCTTGACGGATCGTCACCTGGGTGCGAGCCCTCGGCCCAGGTCCGGGAGGACGCCGGTTGGGGGTGGACGCCTCCTTCGGGCGCGGGCCGGCCCTCCGCGTCCGGCGCGGTGGCCTGGTCCGGCGGAGGCGGGCCGCCGGGAGGGGGTTCGGGGCCGTCGTGAGGTGCGCCGTGGCCGGTCATCGCGTCTCCTCAGGGCGTCCGGACACGGTCATGTGGCATCGTCCCTGAGCTGCTCCGCCCGGTGCGCGAGTTGCTCCGCGAGCCCGGCCGCCACGCCGTAGTCGAGCCCCTTGATCGTCGAGGAGCCGGCATGGGACGCGGTGCGGATCTCCAGCGTGGCCAGACCGAGCATCCGCTCCAGCCACCCTTGCCCCTTGTCGACCGTCTGGATGCGGCTCACGGGCACGAACACCCACTCCCTGGTCAGGAACCCCGACCTGGCGTAGACGACGTCGCCTGAGAGCTCCCAGCGGTGCACGGCGTACCGTACGAACGGCTCGGCCACCAAGAACGGCAGGAGCAGCACCACCACGGCGGCGGGCAGCAGCCAGGAGTTGTCGGCGTACCAGCCGGGGACCCACCACCACTGGCTGCCGTCGAGCCACCCGGACACCAGGAGCGAGCCGCCCAGGAAGAACACGAACGCGATCAACGACTCGAACAGCCACAGGCGGATGGCCTTGGGCGAAACGCGATTCGCCGGATCGCGGATCGGGCCTGATGAGGTCACAAGACCAGCTTAGGGTGCGAATCAGGCATGGAGATCGGCTCGCGGGCGGTAAAGGTCGACCGGCCGTCCCGGCGTGTCTGCCGACGGCCTTGTTGGGCAGGTGCCATGCTCGATGGCGGCCGGCCGCAGGCTGTCGAGCCTGGCCACGTCGGCGGCGCCACGTACGTGCCAGCCAGGTCCGGCGAGCGCAGGACCGCACCACAGCGCGAGCGCCCTCACGCACGTGGCGGCCGCCGTTCGCGCCCGCGCCCCCGTCGCCTGATCGCCGCTCTCTTTACCGTTCGCAACGATCTGGCGCACCTGATTTTTCCGCGTGGGCGGCAACCGGCATGATGTCCGTCTTGTCGGATCACCGTACGAGATCGCACCCGAAGTCCCGCCACAGTGAACCAGCAGGCCAGCAAGGGTCCCGCAGGGTAGCCCGATTCGGGTCCCTCCACGAGCGGAGGGGCGTCCTTGTGCCCAACCTCACGGCCGGGATGCCGTGATCTGACCGGTTTCGGATCCTTTACCGGCCACCGACCCTCGGGAAACGGTCTGCACACCGCCGAGACCCGCGTAGCATCGTCCGTCATGGGGCTGTGTAACACGGCGACACGCGTGCGCCGCATCGCTGTCAGTGTGACAGCGGTGACCGTCGCGTTCGCGCTGTCGGGCTGCAGCAGCCTCATCGGCAGATCACAGGCCGAGGACATCGCGGAGGTCAATGTCTCGAGCCCGGAGTTGCGCGAAGGCGAGCCGCTGCCGCGCGATTACTCCTGCAAGGGCACCCAGGGCAGCCCGCCGCTGCGCTGGTCGAGCCAGCCGCTGTCCAAGGCGAAGTCGATCGCGATCGTGGTCGACAGCCATACATCATCGACGTCCACCGTGCACTGGGTGCTCTACAACATCCCGGCGACCACGACGGAGCTGGGTCCCGATGCCGCCGAAGAGCCCCCGGAAGGGGCCGGGCAGGCGCCCTTGCCGAGTGGGAAGGCGGGCTACGATCCCCCCTGCGATGCGGGCAGCTACCGCTTCACCGTCTACACGCTGAACGGCAAGGTCAAAAGGCAGGAGGGAGCCCCTCCCCTCGACCTTCCCGAGATCTTGAAGCAGATCGCGGACCAGACCATAGCCCGGGGGCGGCTCACCGCGGTCGACCTTCAGTGAGGGGTCGAACACGGCGTGTAGTACTGATGTACCAATTCTTCACGTAGGGTGTGACAACGCTCATAGTGGTCCGACAGAATCAGATCCAATCGTTAGGCACTGGTGATCAAAGGGGGCAGATCGCGTCGATGGCCGCGCGATCTCATCGGTGCCAAAGGGAGGCCATGGCTTTGAGGGTGGTGCAATGATCGCGGTCGTAGTGAGCTTGGTCGCTGTCGTGCTCCTCGTGCTCGTCGTCGTGGCACTGGGCATGCGTTCGATGAACCGCAGGGAGAGCTCGCTTCCTCCGGAACGGCTGAAGGAGATGGCCGAGAAGGAGGAGTCGACCCACGCTCGATCCACGGACGAGTTCGCCGCGCACGAACCGCGGATGAACAACTTCAGCCCCGACTTCAGCCCGATCGACCAGCCGAAGGCGCCGAAACCGGTGCGCACCGGTCAGCGTGGCCGGCGTGGCGTCGACGAATGGGGCAACCCGACCTCCGACGACGAGGACGAGGAGTTCTGGGCCAACATCCGCAGCGACGCGGAGGAGGGCGGCTTCGGCGCGGGTGGCACCGTGGCGGCCAGGAAGGGCGCCTCCCGCCCCGTCGAACGCGAGCGTCCCGCGGAGCGTCCCACCGAGCGCAGGGCAGAGCGTCCCACCGAGCGTCCCACCGAGCGCCGGGCAGAGCGCCGCGCCGAGTCCGGAGGCGAGCGTCCCGCGGAGCGGCAGACGAGCCGGCCCGCCGAGCGCCGCTCGGAGCGTCCAGGCAAGCGCGCCGCCAAGCCGCGGCCCGTGGCGGCCTCCGTCGACCCTGAGGCGACCACCGTCCAGGGCCCGCTGCCGCAGCGCCAGCCGGCCGCCTCCAACCACTCCGCCCCTCACTCCTCCGGCCTCGCCGACCTGGTCGAGCCGGCCAAGCCGGCCGTCCCCGCGCAGTCCGAGCTGGCCGACCAGCGCACCGTGACCTTCTCGGCGCCTCCGGGCGACGTGATGAGCATCCTCGCCCCGGGCGCCCAGCCGGTGCCCCCTCCCGCCCGGCCCGCCGACCCCGCTCCCTCCGCGCCCCCGGTCCCGGTGTCGTCCAACACCACCTATCCGGCGCCCACCACCAGCGGCTCGTTCCCCGCGGCGGGCGGCAACGGCTCGCTCTCCACCAACAGCGGCGGCTCCCTGGGCAGCGGCTCGTTCCCCGCGACCCCGGCCGGTGGCAGCGGCTCGTTCCCCGCCGTCAGCCCCACCTCGAGCGGCAACTTCCCGGCCGCGCAGCCCACCCCCATCCACGGCGCGCCGACGAGCGACCCGTTCCCCGCCTACAGCGGCGTGGCCGACCCGCTCGACACCACCTGGACCAACCCGCCCGCGACCGGCCCGTCATCCGGCCCGTCGTCGGGCTCGTCGTCGGGCTCGTGGCCGGCCTCCACGCCCGACGTCCTCGACGGCCCCTCCCCGGCGACCTCGTTCGGCGCTGTGGGCTCGTGGCCGGCGTTCGACCAGCCCGCCGAGCGCGCCGCCTACCCCGCCTCCTACGAGGTGAGCGCGGGCTGGGCCGTGGCCGACGACTCCGACCCCCTCACCGGCCCCTCCCCCGCCACCGGCACCCCGACGGCGCCCGGCAGGACGGTCTCGGCCTACGACGACGTGCTCGCCGCTCCGACGCCGACACCCGTCCCTGCTCCGCAGCCGTCCTCGTTCGCGTACGAGACGGGCGACATCACCACGAGCCCAGGCGCGTGGCCGGAGCCGTCGGCGGGCGGCGCCGGCGCCTCCGACACGACGTGGCAGGCGTTCGGCGGCGACGCGCAGGCGCGGCCCCAGGCCACCTCGGGCAACGGCCGAGGCAGCCACCGCAGGAAGAGCCCGGAGCAGGACTACCCGCACGACTATTACCGGTGATGGCAGCCCTCATTAATGGGTAAAACCCACGTGAGACACGCCTAAAGCGCGGTCGACGGAGCAATAGGGTTTGCTCCATGATCCGCGACACGCACCGTATCCGGCTGAGCACGCTCCGGCATGACGTGCCGGCGTCGCTCGTGGTCTTCCTCGTCGCGGTGCCCCTCTCGCTGGGCATCGCGATGGCCTCCGGAGCCCCCCTGGTCTCCGGGCTGATCGCCGCCGTCGTGGGCGGGATCGTGGGAGGCACACTGGGCGGCTCCTCCGTGCAGGTGAGCGGGCCCGCCGCCGGCCTGTCCCTGGTGGTCCTCGATCTCGTGCACACGTACGGATGGCGGGCCACCTGCATGATCACCCTGCTGGCGGGCGCCGTCCAGCTCGTGCTCGGCATCTTCAAGGCGGCCAGGGCCGCGCTGGCGGTGTCGCCGGCCGTCATCCACGGGATGCTGGCGGCGGTCGGCGTGATCATCGCCCTCGCCCAGCTCCACGTGGTGCTGGGCGGCACGTCACAGAGCTCGGCCGTGGCCAACATCATCGAACTGCCCGGCCAGATCGCCGACCTGCACGGGCACAAGGTGGCGGTCGGCCTGCTCACCATCACGGTGCTGGCGTTGTGGACCCGCCTGCCGGGGCCGGTCAAGGCGGTCCCCGCGCCGCTGGCCGCGCTGCTCGCGGCGGCGGGCACCGCCTGGGCCTTCGGCTGGGACGTCACCCGCGTCGACCTGTCCGAGAGCGTCGGCGAGTGGGCCTTCCCCGTGCTGCCGCAGGGCGACTGGCACCTGGTCGTGGCGGCGGTCCTGCTGGTGGCGCTGCTGGCCGGCTGCGAGTCGCTGCTGTGCTCCGTCGCGGCCGACAAGATGCACGGAGGCAAGCGCGCCGACCTCGACCAGGAGCTGACCGGCCAGGGCGTGGCCAACATGGTCACGGGCGCGCTCGGTGGCCTGCCCGTCGCCGGGGTGATCGTGCGCAGCACCACCAACGTGCGGGCGGGCGCGCGTACGCGCTGCTCGACGATCCTGCACGGGGTGTGGGTGCTCATCTTCGCGCTCGGGTTCGGCTGGTCGATCCGGCTGATCCCGCTGGAGGCGCTGGCGGCGCTGCTGGTGTTCATCGGCGTGCAGATGGTGAACCTCGGTCACATCAAGAAGGTGCACGGCCACGGCGAGGTGCCGGTCTACCTCGTGACCATGGTCGCGGTGATCCTGCTCGGCCTGGCCGAGGGCGTGCTGGCAGGGCTCGCGCTGGCCGCGCTGCTCGCGCTGCGCCGGCTGACGCGGGTCACCGTGCTCAAGCGCGAGGACCGCGCGGGGCGGCTGCTCGTGACGATCTCGGGCTCGCTCACGTTCCTCGGCGTCCCCAGGCTGACGCACGAGCTGCGGACGATCCCCGCGGGCACGGATGTCGGCCTCGACCTGAACATCGACTTCATGGACAACGCAGCCTTCGAGGCCCTCCACTCCTGGCGGCTCGACCACGAGCGCATGGGCGGCACGGTCCACATCGACGAGCTGCACGACGAGTGGTACGCGCTGGCGGCCAGCGGCGTGCGGATGTTCCCCGTCAAGTCGCCGCCCAAGGCGCCTGACCGGTGGTGGCTGCCGTGGGCGCACCGGAGCCGTCCCAGCCTGCCCTCCGTTTCGCCGGCCGACGCGTCCGAGCCGTCGGAGTGCCGGCTCACGGAGGGTGCGCGCGAGTACCACCGGCGTACGGCGCCGCTGGTGCGGCCCATCTTCACCGAGCTGGCCCGCAAGCAGCAGCCGTCGCACCTGTTCATCACGTGCGCCGACTCGAGGATCGTGCCCTCGCTGATCACGGCGAGCGGCCCCGGAGACCTGTTCACGGTGCGCAACATCGGCAACCTGGTGCCGCGCAGGGGCACGGAGCCACACGACGACTCGGTGGTGGCCGCGATCGAGTACGCCACGCAGGTGCTGGGTGTGCGCACGATCACGGTGTGCGGCCATTCGGGCTGCGGAGCGATGGCGGGCCTGCTGAGCGGCGGCGTACAGGCGGGCAGCCTGCCCGGGCTGCGCCGGTGGCTGCGGCACGGCAACCACAGCCTGGCCGCGTTCATCGAACGGGAGGGAGACCGGCTGCACAGCGGGGCGCTGGACGTGTTGTGCCGGGTCAACGTGCAGCAGCAGCTGGAGAACCTGCGCACGTACCGGAAGGTCGACGAGCAGGTGCGGGCCGGGAAGCTGGAGCTGGTGGGGCTCTTCTTCGACATCGGCTCCGCCAGGGTGCACATGGTGCCGCCGCTGCGTCCTGCGCTCTCCGCGAAGATGTCCGGCGGGGTGGTGATGGCGGGCGAAGATTGACCCATGAAACTTCTTGTCTTGGGTGGTTCGAAGTTCCTGGGGCGCGCCGTCGTGGAGGCGGCGCTGGCCCGTGGGCATCAGGTCACGACGTTCAACAGAGGGCGCAGCGGGGCCGACGTGCCCGGCGTCGAGGCCGTGCACGGTGACAGGGGGTCGGGCGCCGACCTCGAACGGCTGACGAGCGGACGGTCGTGGGACGTCGTCATCGACACGTCCGGCTACGTGCCACGGGTCGTGGGCGAGTCGGTCCGGGCGCTGTCGGGACGGGCGGGGACCTATGTGTTCGTGTCCACCATCTCGGCCGCCGAGGGCTTTCCCGCGGGGCCGGCCGAAGACTCGGCGAGGTGGCCGTGCGAACCCGGCGCCGGGCCAGACGACGGCGAGTACGGCGAGCTGAAGGCGGGCTGCGAGCGGGCGGTCGAGCAGGGCTTCGACGGCGCCGTGCTGATCATCAGGCCGGGTCTGATCCTGGGGCCGCACGAGGACGTGGCCAGGCTCCCGTGGTGGCTGACCCGGATCTCGCACGGCGGGCGGGTCCTCGCCCCCGGCGACCCCGGCTCGCCGATGCAGCTGGTCGACGCTCGCGACGTGGCGGCGTTCACCCTCGACCGGGCCGAGGTCGGCGCGTCCGATCTGTTCACGGTGACGGGGCCGGCGGGCAACACCACCTTCGGCGAATGGCTGGGGTTGTGCAAGGAGGTGACGGGGTCCGACGCGGAGTTCGTCTGGGTGGACAGCGAATTCCTGGTGGAGCAGGGGGCGGGGGTGTTCGTGGAGCTGCCGCTGTGGGTCGGGCCGCCGTCGCCGGAGATGAGCCACTTCTGGACCGTGCCGACGGCCAAGGCGGAGGCGGCCGGGCTGCGTACGCGTCCCGTGGCCGAGACCGTGCGGGACACGTGGGCGTGGCTGCGCGAGATCCCCGAGGAGCAGCGCACCTACGGAAAGATGACCCCGCACGGGATGGCGCCGGAGAAGGAGGCCGCCATCCTCGCCGCGTGGGCGGCCCGTTCCGCGTAATCCTGCGCAGACGGGCGCCCGGCGGTGATCGCGGTCATGGTGAAGAGCGCCGGCAGGCACTGACCAAGAGGCGTGGCGGCATAGGGACCTATGGCCGGATCGCAAACGCGGTGGAAACACCCGCGCCGGAATGCTGCCTCTCATGGTTCTTCAGGCGTCCCCCTTCCCTTTGTCGTTTACGCCGGCTCTCGCGTAGACGGCCGTGCCCGCGAAGCCCGGGACGCCACCGCGCCGCCGCGTCCTCACTCTCCTGGCCGCGCTCGCCCTGCCGGCCGTGCTCACGGCGAGCGGCGTACGCGCCACGCCCGTCACCCTCACTCCCGCCTCCGTAGCCGTGGCGTCGCCGCCTGCTGAGCCGCCGCAGGGGAACCGCCAGGAGAACACCCTGGAGAGGGAACCACCGGACGGGGAACGGCCGCTGACGTCCTACCGCAAGCCGCTCACCAGGTCGCTGGACCGTTACCTGGACGGCGTCTCGGGCGAGCTCGCGGTGTCCGTACTGGATCGTCCGACCGGCCTGTCCTACTCCTACAACCGCGGGCTCCGGGCGGCCACGGCCAGCATCGTCAAGGTGGACATCGTGATCGCGCTCCTCCTCAAGGTCCAGCGCCAGGGGCGTGGCCTGACGGCCTGGGAGCGGCGCGCGGCGGCTCGGGCCATCAAGGTCAGCGACAACGCCGCGGCGTCCGCGCTCTGGTCGGCCATCGGCGGGGCGTCCGGGCTGGCCGCCGCCAACAAGAAGCTCGGCCTGCGCCACACCCGTGCCGGCCCTGGTGGCGCATGGGGTTCGACCACGACCAGCGCCGACGACCAGGTACGACTGCTCAAGGCGCTCTCGTCCGCCACCAGCCCTTTGTCCGCGAAACACCGCCGCTACGTGCTGGGTCTGATGCGGAACGTGGTGCCGGAGCAGGCTTGGGGCGTCAGCGCGGCCGACCGCGGTGAGGCCGGCGTCGCGCTGAAGAACGGCTGGCTGCCCAGGCGACGGGACGGAGGGAAGTGGACGGTCAACAGCATCGGCAGGGTGCGGGATCGCGGTCACACCTTTCTCATCGCGGTCATCTCCCGGCGTAACACCTCGATGAGGGCGGGGATCAAGGCGATCGAGCGGGTGAGCAGGCTCGTCACCCAGGCCCTCGCCAGAGCCGCCGCCCAGCGGTGACGTCACGAATCACGGTCCTTCCACCAGCCACAGGCCCCGGCCTCCGTCGTCGCCTGGTGCCGGGCACCGTACGACAGGCCCGGTGGTGGCGGACCCGCCGGCGGTCACCTCCACCCGCACGGTCCCGCCCGAACGCGTGCCGCTGCCGCCGCGGAGTAAGAGGTCCGGTCACAGCCAGCGCGTTCCCTCGGTACCCCTGACGCTGGAGTCATGAGTATCGAGAACCAGACTGACGGCGTTCCCGCGGCGGAGCGGACACAGGACGCCTGGGCGGTGATGGAGCGGTTCTACCGGGCCGAGGCCGCGTACGTCGCCGCGGGTGGCTTGGGCAAGGCCGACTACGACGAGGTCGCCGCGTACCTGGACCCTGAGGTCGTCCTGCATCAGGCTCCCGGCCTGCCTTTCACGGGAACCGGCACATGGCGAGGTCGTGACGGGATGGAGCGGTTCCTCGCCGCTTTCAGCGAGACGTGGACGTCCATGGAGTTCCTGGAGCAGGAACACTGGGGTGACAGGGACACGGTGGTGGTGCGGAACCGCGTACGGTTCCGCGCTCGTGCGACCGGTCGAGAGGTCGACACGCAGATCATGCAACTCATACGGGTGCGGAACGGGCGCATGCTCGAATGCCGGCCGTTCTACTGGGACCCGGCCGCCGTCGCCGCCGCGACCTCGCACCCGTAGAGCCCTGGGCCGAGCACGGCGCCCGGACTTCGCCGGGCGCCGCATGCTGCCCTGAAGCCTGCCTCGGCGTCCGCTTCGTGGCCTGCCGACCGCGTTTCCACGCCCCGAGGCTGTCAGCCCCTGGTCGGTGGGCTGAAAGTGACGAGCCGGCCTGTAGGCCGGGTTCTGTCCTTCGTGCGAAGGGGCGGCCATCCATCTAGGACCGCCGTTGCCGGCGGCCTCAAGCGGTCTACCCGCGCGGCTCGGGCGGACAGCCCTCGAACGTCGCGCGCGGACGCTCCGAGGAGCGCCCTTCTTGACCTTGCTCCGGGTGGGGTTTACCGAGCCGCCCACGTCACCGTGGGCGCTGGTGGTCTCTTACACCACCCTTTCACCCTTACCTCCCGTTTGACCGGGAGGCGGTCTGCTTTCTGTGGCACTTTCCCGCGGGTCACCCCGGGTCGGCGTTACCGACCACCCTGCCCTGTGGAGCCCGGACCTTCCTCGGCGGGCCCGGGGGCCCGACGCGGCCGCCCGGCCGACTCGTCCGAATGAGGTTACCAAATTTCCCGCGTTTCCGGCCCGCGGCAAGATCGTCCGCTGGAAGGAGGCTGGTCATCACCTGAGCGGCGGTGACGTGCCGTGCCGGGTGCTGGCGGCATCCGGCACGGCACGCGCTCATCAGCGCAGGTGGGAGATGTCGTTGAACGACTTCACCACGGCGGGCCCGTCCGCGTAGTAGTCGATGAGCGACAGGCAGGCCAGGTCGAGATGCATGCGGTAGAGGGACTCCAGCGGCGCCATGAGGGCGAGTCGCAGAAGCATCTTGATCGGGGTGACGTGCGAGACCGCCAGCACGGTCTTGCCTTCGTACCGCTCGATCAGGCGTTCACCCGCCGCCTGCACGCGGAGCGCGGCCGTGGCGAAGCTCTCGCCGCCGGGCGGGGCGACCGTGGGGTCGGCGAGCCAGGCGGCCAGCTCGGCGGGCCAGCGGCGCTGCACCTCGGTGAACGTGTGCCCCTCCCAGGCGCCGAAATCAGCTTCCCTGAGGTCTTCGTCCACCTCGACGTCGCGGCCGGTGCGCTGGGCGACCACCTCCGCGGTCTGCCTGGCGCGCTTGAGCGGGGAGGTGACGATCACGTCCAGCCGGTACGGCTCGCGCGACAGCCGATCGGCCGCCGCCGATGCCTGGGCCAGGCCGTTGGGTGTGAGCTCGGCGTCCCCGCGGCCCGAGAACCTGCGCTCCAGGGACATCTCGGTCTCACCGTGCCGGAGGAGGAGCAGCGAGGTCGCCACCTTGGTGGACGAGACCCAACCGGCATTCTTGCCGAGCCGCTGGGCGGTCGCGATGGAAGCAGTGGGGGCGGACATTTCGGAAATGTCGCTGACGTCGAGGAGATCCGTCTGCTTCGCCACCAACGGCGCCGAAGCCCGAGCCCGCGAGTCCGCCTGCTGTGTCGCAGCGGACGGCTCCCAAGTGCCCGGTAGGCCGGCACCGCCTGGCTCCCGCGTCCCGGCGGACGGCTGGGCCGCGCCACCCGGCTCTCCCGTGCCCAGCGCGGTGTCGCCCGGTTCCCGTGTCTCGGTGGACGGCTCCGGTGGGGTGGTGCCGCCCGCCTTCCAGGTCAGGCCCTTGGCGGCGGCGTCCATGGCCTCGTTGGCCAGGCGGTCGGCGTGTTTGTTGCGTTCGCGGGGGATCCAGGTCCACTCCGACACCCGCAGCCGCCTGGCCAGCGCCCCCGCCTCCAGGGCAAGCGGGCGCAGCCCTTCGTTCTTGATCTTCCAGCGGCCCGCCATCTGCTCGATGACCAGCTTCGAGTCCATGCGCACGGCCACCGAGGCCCCGTCGCCGGCCAGCTCCAGCGCCGCCGTGAGCCCGGCGATCAACCCGCGGTATTCGGCGACGTTGTTGGTGGCGACGCCGATCGCTTCGGCCGCCTCCGCCAGCACCTGGCCGTCGGAGGCGTCCTTGACGACCGTGCCGTAGCCCGCCGGGCCCGGGTTGCCGCGCGAGCCGCCGTCGGCCTCGACGATGTAGGACGTCACAGGCCGGACTCTGGTGTGCGGACGAGGATGCGGCGGCACTCGTCGCAGCGGAGCACCTCGTCGTGGGGGGCGGCCTTGATGTTGTTCATCTCGGCGATGGACAGGGCCACCTTGCATCCCTGGCACCGGCCACCGCGCAACATGGCGGCGCCCACGGAGTATTGGTCCTTCAGCTTCTCGTAGAGGGCCAGCAGGTCGGCGGGGATCTCGCCGGAGACGGCGGCGCGGCGGCCCTGGACCTCGGCCGCCTCCTTGTCGATCTCGCCGAGCGCGGTGTCGCGGCGGCCCTCGGCGGCCGACAGCTCGGCGGCGACCTCGTCACGCTGCCTCACCAGGTCGGTGACCTTGGTGTCGGCGGCCTCCTTGCGCTCCATGATCTCCAGCACGATCTCCTCGAGGTCGCCCTGGCGCTTCTGCAGGGAGGCGATCTCGGACTGGAGGCCGGCCAGGTCGCGCGGTGAGGAGACGGCGCCGGAGTCGAGGCGCTTCTGGTCACGCTCGGCACGCGTGCGCACGGCGTCGACGTCGGCCTCCGCCTTGGTCTGCTCGCGGGTCAGGTCGCCCGCCTCGGTCTCGGCCTCGATCACCTGGGTCGAGAGCCGGGCGTACAGTTTGGAACGCTCGTCGATCTCGGCAAGCTCGGGCAGGGTGCGGCGGCGGTGCGCCAGCCGGTCGATCACGGAGTCGAGCTCTGCCAGGTCGAGCAGTCGCTTCTGGGCCTCAGGGGCTGCTTTCATGATCAATATCCTCTTGTCCAAGCATCGGTGACCGTGGCGGAGACACGTGTTTCAACGGTAACGCCACTCGCGTGCAGGATGGACGCCGCGCTGTCGAGCCAGGGCCACTCGGTCGCCCAGTGCGCGGCGTCGATGAGCGCGGGGCCGCCCGCCTCCATGAACTCGCTGGCCGGATGGTGGCGTAGGTCCGCCGTGAGGAACACGTCGACGCCCGCGGCCCTCGCCGCGCCGAGGAGGGAGTCGCCCGCTCCCCCGCTGACCGCCACGCGCGTGACGCGGCGCGACGGATCGCCCGCCACGCGGATCCCCCACGACGTGCGCGGCAGCCCTTTGGCCGCCCGCGCCGCGAACTCCTCCAGCGTCGTCTCCTCCGCCGTCTCGCCGATGCGGCCCAGCCCGCGCCAGGGGTCGTCGGGGAACGGCTGGAGCGGCACCAGGTCGCCGGTGAGCCCGACGGCTCTGGCCAGAGCGTCGGACACGCCGGGGTTGGCGACGTCGGCGTTGGTGTGCGCGGTGTAGAGGGCGATGTCGTTCTTGATCAGGGTGTGGATCAGGCGGCCCTTCGGCGTGGTCGTGGCCACGCTGGTGGTGCCGCGCAGGTAGAGCGGGTGGTGGGTGACGATCAGGTCGGCCTGCCACTCCAGGGCCTCCTCGGCCACGGCGGCGACGGGATCGACCGCGAGCAGCACCCGCCGCACCGGCTGGGCCGGGTCGCCGCTGACCAGCCCCACCGCGTCCCAGGATTCGGCTCGGGCGGGCGGGTAGGCCGCCTCGAGCACCTCGATCACGTTCGTCAACGTCACAGCAGCCACCTGCGCAGACTACCGGTGAACGGCGGGGTGGCGGCGCACGTGACAAGGGCTGTTGCGGGAACGCGGGCCGGGCGTAATGTAAGTGAATCCTGACCTGCGGAGGACGGCATGGCACCCAGCGTCGCGATCATAGGGGCGGGCTTCGGCGGACTGTGCATGGCCATCCAGCTCGAACGGGCCGGCATCCGCACCTACACGATCTTCGAGAAGGCCGCCGGCCTGGGCGGCACCTGGCGGGACAACACCTATCCGGGCGCGGGCTGCGACATCCCCTCGCACCTGTACTCGTACTCGTTCGAGAAGTACGCGAGCTGGACCCGCCGCTACCCCGAACAACCCGAAATCCTCGCCTATTTAGAACATTGCGCCGATAAATACGACGTCAGGCGAAAAATCCGCTTCAACAGCGAGGTCCGCCGAGCCGTCTTCGACGACGCGACATGGCAGGTCACCACGGCCCGCCCGGAGGGCGGCGACGAGCACACCGAGGCGTTCGACGTGGTCGTCATCAGCGTCGGCCAGCTCAACCGCCCGCGATTGCCCGGCCTTCCCGGCATGGCGGATTTCGAGGGTGTCTCCTTCCACTCCGCCCGCTGGAACCACGACCACGAGCTCACCGGCCGGCGGGTCGCGGTCATCGGCAACGGCTCGTCGGCCGCCCAGCTCATCCCGCGCGTGGCCGAACAGGCCGAGCACCTCGACGTCTTCCAGCGCACGCCCAACTGGGTGATCCCCAAGCCGGACGCCGCGTTCGGCCCTCCTGCCCGGCTGGCCTTCCGCCTGGTCCCCGGCCTGCAGCGGGCCTACCGCGAGTGGATCTACCGCTACGCCGAGGCCACCCTCTACCCCGCGCTCGCCCAGGGCTGGAGCGCCGACCTGCTCAGGAAACGGGCGCTGCGCCACCTGCGCGACCAGGTGCCCGACCCGGCGCTGCGGGCCAAGCTGACCCCCGCCTACCCTCCCGGCTGCAAGCGGGTGATCATCGACAGCTCCTTCTATCCGGCGCTCACCAGGCCGAACGTCGACGTGGTGACGGACACGATCGTCCGGATCACACCGAAGGGCGTCGAGACCGCCGAGGGCCTGCGCGAGGCCGACACCATCGTCTACGCCACCGGCTTCAGAAGCACCGAGTTTCTCGCGCCGATGGAGATCAGCGGGCGCGGCGGGCGTTCGCTGAAGGAGCAGTGGAAGGACGGCGCCGAAGCCTATCTGGGCATCTCCGTACCGAACTTCCCGAACATGTTCCTCCTGTACGGCCCCAACACCAATCTCGGGCACAACTCCATCGTCTTCATGCTCGAATGCCAGGTGGAGCACATCATGGCCTGCCTGGAGCACCTCTCGCTGAACGGCCCGATCGAGGTGCGGCCCGAGGCGATGGCCGCGTGGCGCCGGCGGCTCGACGCGGCCATGGAGCGGATGGTGTGGGGCGGCGGCTGCCAGAGCTGGTACAAAACCGCCGAAGGCCGCGTCACGAACAACTGGCCCGGCCCCACAACGCTCTACCGCAGGCTGACGGCCAGAGCGCCGACCCCCGCCTACCGGCCCGCCGGATCGCCCTAGGGCCACGCACCGTCACTGGCCTGCGCCTGGCCGGCCAGGTGCGGGCCCTCTTGCCGCCGAGGAATCGTGCTTACACGTTCAGCTCAGCCGGGCGTGCGCGTAGGCGATCATGGCGTCGCGCATGTACGCGGCCAGGCCTTCGGCGACCTGCTCGTAGTTCGTCCGGAACTGCTCCTCCTGAGCCTGCATCCGGGCGAGATGGAGGTACTGCGCCTTGGTCGGCGCCCAGGACTCGTTCAGATGCCGATAGTGGAGGTCGAGCTCGGCGAAGACCTGCGGGGCGTCGACGGGGGCGCCGGCGAGCATGTGCTCGGCCATCCGTATCATCCCCGCGGTCGCCTCCCGCTGCATCTGCTCCAGCTCCTGTGGAGTGCGACCGGCCAGGACCTCCTGCTGCCCGCTCTGGCTCCAGTGCTCCTGCCACCGCTCGCGGGCGCCGGCCTCGTAGCGTGCGCTGTCGAATCCCTCGAACAGGTTCTCCGGTCTGCTGATCTTGGACATGGTCGTCTTCCCTTCGTTCTGCTGCAGTTCGGCGATGGTGCGCTCCACCATGCGGGCGACCTCGTTCAGCCGGTCACGCTCCGTCAGCAGACGCTGGTGGTGCTCACGCAGCGCTGCGACGGGGTCGGTGTGCCGCTCGACGATCTCCTTGATCTCCGGCAGGCCGAGGCCCAGCTCACGCAGCACCAGGACCTGCTGCAAGCGCAGCAGCTGGCTCTCCTCGTAGTAGCGGTAGCCGTTCCCACCGACGTGTGCGGGCGGCAGCAGCCCGATCTCGTCGTAGTGGCGCAGTGTCCGGGACGTCACTCCCGACATCCGGGCCACCTGTGCGATCGACCATGCCATGACCGGCCCACCCGTCCTCACCCATCGCCGAGCCGGTGCTTTCCGGCTCGTTCACCACCGTAGAAGTTGACGTAACGAGAAGGTCAAGAAGCGGGTCTTCGCATGATGGTGACGTACGAACGATGAGCTCGCCGTTCGGGCATTGGCACATTGGAGCGGCCCTGATCGCACGATAGCGTCCGGAATATGACGTCTTCCCTGCACCAGCGCGCTGTCGTGGCCGACACGCACAATGACCTGCTCATGGCCGTCACGGCCCGCCCGCCCGAGCAGTGGGCGGCCTTCTTCCGCGAGCGGTGGCTGCCGCAGCTGATCGAGGGCGGCGTCAACCTGCAGATCCTGCCGGTCTTCATCGAGGACGACTACCGTCCTGAGGGCGCGCTGCGCCAGACGCTGCGGATGATCGAGTGTGCACACGTGCTGGCCGAGGGCAACCAGCAGCATGTACGGATATGTCGTGACGCTGCCGAGATCGACCGGGCGCTCGACGACGGCAAGATCGCCCTCGTGCTCGCGCTGGAGAGCATGCCCGGCCTGGACGCCGACATCGAGCTGATCTCGACCATGCACCGCCTGGGCGTGCGGGTGGCCTCGATCGCGCACTTCGGCCGCACGCCCCTGGCCGACGGCAGCGGCGAGGACGCCACCGGCAGCGGGCTGACCTCCCACGGCGTCGCCGCCCTGCGCGAGATGGAGCGGCTCGGCATGGTCTTCGACGTCTCCCATCTCGGGGCCTCCGGCGTCGCGCACGTGCTGGAGCTGGCCACGAAGCCCCTGCTCGCCACCCATTCCTCCGCCCGCGCCCTGCGCGACCATCACCGCAACCTCACCGACGACCAGCTCCGCGCCGTGGCCGCCACCGGCGGCGTGATCTGCGTCAACTTCTTCGCGCCCTTCCTGGCGGAACGCCCCGGGGACATGACGCTCGACCGCCTCCTCGACCACATCGAGCACATCGCGGCGGTCGCCGGCGTCGACCACGTCGGCCTCGGCCCCGACTTCATCCACGAGGTCATGTCCGACCTGACGCGGCCGTGCTGCGAGGGCCTCAACTACCGCGGCGTCGACCCCAAGTCCGCCATCCCCGGCCTGGAAGGGCCGTCGGGGTTGCCCATGGTCACCGAGGGCCTGCTCGCCCGCGGCCTGCCGGAGAAGGACGTCATGAAGATCATCGGTGGCAACGTACACCGATTCCTCGGGGAGCTGCTGGCATGATCGCGGACCTCGAGGAGCTCGTCCTGTGCGAGTCGTTCTCCAGCGACCTGGCCGCCGTCGCCCGCAGCGCCGAGGTCGTGGCCGCCATGGGGACCCGCCACCTCGGCGCCGAGCCGGAGTTCCTGGTGATCGACGGCGTCACACACCTGCGCTGGACGTTCGGCACCCCCAAGGTGCTGCTCCTGGGCCACCACGACACCGTCTGGCCCACCGGCTCGCTCGCCACCCACCCGTGGTCGGTGGTGGACGGCGTGGCACGCGGGCCCGGGGTGTTCGACATGAAGGCGGGGCTGGTGCAGACGTTCCACGCGCTGGCCGGGCTCGCCTCGCTCGACGGCGTCACGCTGCTGGTCACCGGAGACGAGGAGGTCGGCTCGCTCACCTCGTCCCGGCTGATCGAGGACACCGCGCGCGGCCTGGCCGCCACCTTTGTCATGGAGGCCGGCGCCGACGGCGGGGCGCTGAAGACCGCCCGTAAGGGCACCTCACTCTACACCGTGCACGTGCACGGCAGGGCGGCGCACGCCGGGCTGGAGCCGGAGAAGGGGGCGAACGCCGGGATCGAGCTCGCCCACCAGATCCTGGCCGTCGCCGGTCTGGGCGCGGGCGCCACCACGGTCACGCCGACGGTGCTGTCGGGCGGCACGTCACTCAACACCGTCCCGGCGCAGGCCTCCGTCGGGGTGGACGTACGGGTGGCCGAGGTCGCCGAGCAGGAGCGGGTCGACGCCGCCGTGCGCGCGCTCACGCCGGTCGTGCCTGGCACCCGCCTGGAGATCCTCGGCGGACCCAACCGGCCACCGCTTGAAAGCACGATGTCGGCCTCGCTCTACGCGCTGGCCCAGAAGCTGGCGGCGGACCTCGGGGTGGGCCCGCTGAGCTCGGCGTCGGTGGGCGGCGCCTCCGACGGCAACTTCACGGCGGGAGTGGGCTGTCCCACGCTCGACGGGCTGGGCGCGGTGGGCGGCGGGGCGCACGCCGACCACGAGCACGTCGTCGTCGCCGAGATGCCCCGGCGTGCCGCGCTGCTGCGGGCGCTGATCGAGGCGGTCCGCTAGCCCGCGGCCCTGCCAGGAGCTCGACGCCTCGGCGCGTGGCGACGGACCCCCGCTTGCCGCGGTGCGGGGGCGTCGTGGCTGAATGGGGAGGTGACCGGACACGGCGAAGCGAGGACCGGCGTGGTGATCAGGGAGCTGCGCGAGGTCCCGGAGTTCGAGCAGGTCTACGCGCTCTTCGAGGGCATCTGGCACCCCGGGCCGCGTAACGTGCCCATGACCGTGGAGCTGATGATCGGCTTCGCGCACACCGGCAACTACGTGGCCGGGGCGTTCGAGGGAGAGCGGCTGGTGGGCGCCTCCGTGGGGTTCCGCGGCGGCGGACGGTCGCTGCACTCGCACGTGACCGGCGCCGCCGTGACGGGCCGGGGCATCGGATACGCGCTCAAGACCCACCAGCGGGAATGGTGCAGGAAGAACGGCCTCGACACGATCACCTGGACGTTCGATCCGCTCGTACGGCGAAATGCGCGCTTCAACCTGATCAAGCTAGGCGCGCTGCCCGAAAAGTACTTGCCTGACTTTTACGGAAAAATGGCCGACGCCATCAACGAGGGGGACGCCTCCGACCGCGTGCTGGCCGTCTGGCGCATACGGGAATCCGTCATCGCCTCCCCCGTGCCCGGTGTCGCGAACCTCCCCGTGCTGCTGGAGGCGGGCGATGACGGGTGGCCCGTCGCCAGGAAGGCCGAGGGGGACGTCGTTCTGGTCGGCACACCACCCGACATCGAACGGTTGCGACGGGAGGATCCGGCGGCGGCGCGGGCCTGGCGGGCGGCCATGCGCGAGGTGCTCGGCGGGCTGATGGAGGCCGGCGGGCATGTCGTGACATTGACTAATCATGGAGAGTACGTGGTAACGGTTCGCCGGCTATTCCACCGGGGTTTCGCCGCTCTGTAATGTGTCGGGTAAGCACGCCGAAAAGGAGATCCGCATGGCGGAATTCACCCCCACCGTTCCTGCGCGAGTCCTACCCCCCGTCACCGTCCGCGACCTGCCCGAGCCTCCCCGAGCGACCTGGCGTTTCATCGGCCCGGGACTCGTCGGCGCCGGAGTCGGGCTGGCGTCGGGGGAGTTCATCCTCTGGCCGTACATCGCCTCCCAGGTCGGGCTCGTCTTCATCTGGGGAGCGGCCATCGGGATCATCACGCAGTGGTTCCTGAACATGGAGATCGAGCGCTACACCCTGGCCACCGGCGAGACCGCGCTGACCGGATTCAGCCGGATGTGGAAACACTGGGGCCTGGTCTTCGTGCTGATGACGCTCGCCTCGAACCTCTGGCCGGGCTGGGTCACCACGTCCGCGACCATGGTGACCTACCTGACCGGAGCCGGCGAGGGCGCCGTACGCTGGATCGCCATCGGCATGCTGCTCCTGATCGCCTTCTCACTGACGCTGGCCCCGGTGATCTACATCGCGCTCGAACGCGTGATCTTCGTGAAGGTCGCCCTGGTGGCGATCCTGATCGTGGTGGCGATCGTGGTCGCGATCACCGCCGACAGCTGGCTGCAGCTGGGCAAAGGCCTGACCGTCGGCGCCCAGTTCCCGGTGCCGCCACTCGACTTCGCCGTCCTGATGGGCGCCATCGCCTACGCCGGCGCGGGCGGCGGCCAGAACCTGTGCCAGAGCAACTGGATCCGCGACAAGGGCTTCGGCATGGGCCTCTACGTGCCCCGCCTGGTCAGCCCCGTCACCGGGCACGAGGAGGCGGCCGCGTCGACGGGCTTCCAGTTCGCGCCCACCAAGGAGAACCTCGCGCGGTGGCAGCGGTGGTGGCGTTTCGCCAACCTCGAGCAGGCTTGGACGTTCGGCCTGGTGACGTTCGTGACGATCGCGCTCATGTCGATGCTGGCCTACTCCACCGTCTTCGGGCGGTCGGGCCTGGAGAACAGCATCGAGTTCCTGCGCGTCGAGGGGCAGGTGCTGCAGGAGACCGTGGGCACCTGGTTCGGCGTGCTGTTCTGGGTGATCGGGGCGCTGGCCCTGTTCGCGGCGGCGATGGGGATCGTCGACTACACCTCGCGCCTGGCGTCCGACACGCTCAAGACCGTCTACCTGAGCAGGTCGTCCATCTCGGAGAGCAAGGTCTACTTCGCCACCGTGTGGGCCATCGCGCTGATCGGCACCGGCATCCTCCTTCTGGGCTTCGACCAGCCGCTCATTCTGCTGGTGTTCTCGGCCTGCTTCGCCGCCGTGATGATGTTCGTGTACTCCATCCTGCTGATCGTGCTCAACCGGCGGGCGCTGCCCAGCGCCATCAAGGTCCGCTCCTACCGGCTCGGGGCGCTGATCTGGTCGGTCGCCTTCTTCGGGACGCTGACCGTGCTGGTCGTCATCCAGCAGGCGCAGAAGATCTTCGGCGGCTAGCGAAATTCAGGGGCCTGTCCCTGCTCCAGGCCCCCACAAGGAGTGGTCGGGCCCCGAGTTGTCAGCCCGGCTCGGGGTCTCGACCGCAACGGTGGACTTCGAGGTGCTCGACCCGCCCGAGCTGGGCGAGCAGGTGCTGCGGTTGTCCGAGCGCTACGGGCGGGCCGTCAGCGGTCGGTAAGGTCGCGGTCAGCGGGCCGTCAGAAGGCGCGGCGAGGCTGCCGTCATGAAGAACTTGACGCAGGTCGCGGGCGGCGCCGGCGACTTCCAGCTGGTCCGCCACCTCACACTCACAGGCAGCCAGTTCGAGATGGGTAGGGCCCTCACCGAGGAGGCCCGCAGGCTCGGCTGGTCCCCCACGCCGGCCGCGCCGGAGGTCAACCGGGCCCGCAGGATCTGGTTCGAGCGGCACTGGCCGCAGCACAACGCCCGCATGGACGGCGCCGCGGCCGCCCTCGGCCTCGACCCCGACCAGGACGAGCTGGCCCTCGACGGCCTCGACGTGGTCCCCGCGGGCTCCGGCTGCTCGGCCCTGTGGGTACCGCCGCAGGCATCCACCGACGGTCACGGCCGGGTGGGCCGCAACTACGACTTCTTCCGCCTCACCACCAGCGAGGTCATGGGCTCGGCGCCGGAGCCCGGCGAGCTGCCCATGGCCTCGCGCCCCTACGTGATCACCACGATCCCCGACGAAGGGCTGTCCTCGACCGTCATCACCATGTCGGACCTCGACGGCTGCATGGACGCCATCAATTCGGCGGGGCTCGCGGTCATGCTGCTGATCGCCGACTTCGAGAGCGCCGAGCCGCCGGAGCACGTCTCGCCGCAGGTCGGGGTGGGCAGCGTGCAGCTGCCCCGGTTCCTGGTCGACACCTGCGAGAACGCCGACCAGGCCAAGCAGGCGCTGCTGCTGGCCAAGCAGTACGACCACGGCACGCCCCTGCACTACCTGGTGGCCGACGCCCACGGGCAGGCGTTCGTGTGGGAGCGGGGCCTGGACGGCAGGGAGCACATCATCGAGTTCGGCGACGGGCCGCTCTGCGTCACCAACCACCTGCTGCACCGCAACCCCGACCCGATGAACCTGCCCGGCGACACCGAGGCCAGCTTCGGCACGTACGAGCGGCTGCGCACGTTGTACGAGCGCAGCAAGGGCGTCACCCTGTCACCGCAGGATCTGCGCGACAGCCTGCGGGCGGTCCGGCCGGCCGAGGATCCGGCCGTGCCGTTCCGCACGTTGTGGAGCACCGTCTTCGACACCGCGGACCGGACGTTGTCGACCCGCTTCTATCTGGGCGACGGCCGCTATTCGGAGGAGCTGGTGTTCCCCGCCGCGGCGAGGTAGGCCTCGCGCACCTTAGACCGCGACAACTTCCCCGTGGGAGTGCGCGGCAGCTCGGAACGGTATTCGATCACCTTCGGATGCTTGAACCTGGCGATGCGCGGCCCGCAGTGCGCCAGCAGCTCGGCGGTGAGCCCGGGGCCGGGCGTGGCCCCGTCGGACGGCTGGACCAGGGCCACCACGCTGTGACCCCACTCCTCGTCGGGCACCCCGATGACGGCCACGTCGGCCACCGCCGGATGGTCGAGCAGGGCGGCCTCGATCTCGGCGGGGTAGATGTTCACCCCGCCGGAGACGATCAGGTCGGTACGCCGGTCGCACAGGAACAGGTAGCCGTCGTCGTCCATGAACCCGATGTCGCCCGGCGCGTACCACTCCCCCAGCATGCTGGCGGCCGTCTTCGCCGGGTCCTTGCGGTATTCGAAGGAGCCCATGGCGGACTTGACGTAGACCAGGCCCGGCTCGCCCGGCGGCAGCTCCACGCCCTTGTCGTCGAAGATCTTGGCTTCGAACGTGGGCGCGGGCCTGCCCACGGTGCCCGGCCTGGCGAGCCAGTCGTGCGGTTTGACGGAGAAGGCGATCGTGGACTCCGTGGAGCCGTAGTACTCGTAGAGCACCGGCCCCCACCAGTCCATGATCTGCTGCTTGACCGCGACGGGGCAGGCGGCGGCGGTGTGGATGACCTGGCGCAGGCTCGACAGGTCATAGCGGCCCCTGACCTCCTCGGGCAGGCGCAGCATGCGGTGGAACATGGTCGGCACCATCATCGCGTTGGAGACCCGGTGCCGGTCGATGAGCTCGAGGATGACCTCGGGGTCGAACTTGGGCGCGATCACCAGGGTGTGCCCGAGGTGCAGCGCGAACTGCGTGTGCGCGCACGGCGCGGAGTGGTACATCGGCGAGGTCACCAGATGCGTCTCCGCGCCCGGCCGGAGGTCGACGACCTCGCCAAGGAACCACACGTACAACGGCACGATGGCCTCCGGCTCGGCGCCGGGCAGCGGCCGCTGCACGCCCTTGGGGACGCCGGTGGTGCCGGACGTGTACCACATCACCGCCCCGGCGGTCCGCTCCGCGGGCGCGCCGGCCGGCTGCCCTTCGGCCAGCCCCGCCGTGCCGATCTCCCCTCCGGGCACGGCGTGCGCGGGCCCGGTGACGACCATCTTGGCGTCGCAGTCGGCCAGGATGTACGCCACCTCGGACGCGGTCAGATGCCAGTTGATCGGCACGTAGTAGAGCCCGATCTGCCAGGTGGCCATGACCATGACGACCTGGTCGATCCCGTTGGGCAGCACGCCCGCGACCACGTCGCCGGTGCGCAGGCCGCGGGCCCGCAGCCCGTGGGACATCTGGTTGACGAGGGCGAGCAGCTCGCCGTACGACGTGCGGGCGCCGTCGGCGTCGATCAGCGCAAGGCGGCCGGGGTCGGCGGCGGCGATGGTGTAGAAGCCGGGCATCGTGCTGACGTCCATCACAACTCCAGCAGTGCGGCGAGGCGGGCACGGTGTATGCGCGGGGGGCCCAGCAGCACTTCGTCCGCCTTGGCCCGCTTGTAGAACAGGTGGGCGTCGTGCTCCCAGGTGTAGCCGATGCCGCCGTGCAGCAGCAGGTGGTCTCGGGCCACCTCGAAGCAGGCGCGGCCGACGTACGCCTGGGCGAGGGCGGCGGCCTCCGGCAGCTCGTCCGGCGACTCGTCGGCCGCCCAGGCGGCGTAGCGGACGATGGACTCGGCCTGTTCGAGCTTGCCGTGCATGTCGGCGAGCTTGTGCTTGACCCCTTGGTAGGAGCCGATGTAGCGGCCGAAGGCGACGCGGACCTTGGCGTAGGCGACGATGGTGTCCAGCGCGGCCCGCATCACGCCCAGCTGCTCGGCCGCCAGCGCCACGCACAGCAGATCGCCGATGTCCGGGCGCGGCCCCAGCACCCGCGCCGGCGCGCCGTCCAGCTCCACACGGGCCTGGCCGCGGGTGAGGTCGAGCGTCTCCAGCGGGGTCCTGGTCACGCCCGGCCCCGCCAGGTCGACGGCGACGAGGACCACGCCCTCTCCGCCCTGCGCGGGCGCCACCAGCACGCCGGCCTCCATGCCGCTGAGCACCTGCGCCAGCGTGCCGCGCACCGCCGAGCCGTCGTAGGTCAGGACGGCCTCGCCGGCCGGCTCGGCGAGCGCCGCCAGGACGCGGCCCTCGGCGATGCCGGTCAGCAGCTCCTTGTCGGGCACCCGGGCCAGCGCGACGGTGGTGAAGGCCGTGGCCAGGAACGGTCCCGGCAGCAGGGCGGCGCCCGTCTCCTCCAGGACGACGGCCAGCTCGGTCATGCCGGCGCCCGCGCCGCCGTACTCCTCGGGGACGATCAGCCCGGACAGGCCGAGCTCGCCGTTGAGCCGGGCGTACACCTGCGGGTCGTAACCCTCGCGGACCTTGGGCAGGGGGGACGCGGCGCGCAGGAAGGCGCGTACGGCCTCGCGCAACTGCTGTTGTTCCTCGCTGAGTACGAGCTTCACGCCTGGGTCCCCACCTTCAGATCCTTGAACGGCACGGTCTTGTCCACGCGGGGTTCGGGCGGCAGGCCGAGCACGCGCTCGCCGACGATGTTGCGCATGATCTCGTTCGTGCCGCCGCCCAGCGCCATGCCCGGGGCCATCGAGATCGCCTGCGCCAGCGGGTGGCCGGCCAGCGCGGCCTCGGGGCCGACCAGCTGCGTGGCGAGGTCGGCCTGGAACATCGTCAGCTCGGCGAGCAGCAGCTTGGCCGCGCTGCCCCGCGCTCCGGGGAAGACGCCGGCCCTGGTCTCCTGGGCCAGCCGCTGGTTGAACAGAGCCAGCGCGCGGGTGCGGATGTGCAGCTCGACGAGCTGGTCGCGGACCAGCGGGTCGCCGGTGTCGACGGCCCGGCGCAGCGCCTCGACCGAGGCGGGGTGGTCGCGCCGGCCGCCCATGCCGACGCCCGCCGAGATCGACAGCCGCTCGTGCAGCAGCGTCGTGACGGCCACGCTCCAGCCGTCGTTGACCTCGCCCACGCGGTGCTCGTCGGGAATCGTCACGTCGTCGAAGAAGATCTCGTTGAAGTTGGCCCTGCCCGACATGTCCTTCAGCGGCCTGACCGTCACGCCCGGGTGGTGCATGTCGACCACGAACATGGTCAGCCCTCGGTGCTTGGGCACGTCGACGTCGGTGCGGGCCAGCAACAGGCCCCAGTCGGCGTGGTGGGCGACCGAGGTCCAGACCTTCTGCCCGTTGACGATCCACTGGTCGCCGTCACGCACCGCCCTGGTCTGCAGGCTGGCCACGTCGCTGCCGGCGCCGGGCTCGGAGAAGAGCTGGCACCAGATCTCCTCGCCGCGCAGCAAGGGCCGGACGAAGCGCTCCCGCTGCGCGTCGGTGCCCCGGTCGACCAGGGTCGGGCCGGTCATGCCGAGGCCGATCGAGAAGACGTAGGTGGGGAGGGCGTAGTCGCGCGCCTCCTCGGCGAACGCGCGCTCCTCCGCCTGGGTCAGCCCCTGGCCGCCCCACCGCCGCGGCCAGGTGATGCCGGAGTAGCCGGCGTCGTGAAGCCTGGCCATGAAGTCCTTGGCCCGGGTGACCGCGTCCGTTTCCTGAGAGTCGTCCTGCGCGTCGTCGCGGGGGGCGTTCTCCTGCAGCCACGCCCTGGCGGCACGCCGGTAGTCAGCGAGGTTCACATCGACTCCTTGGCATCAGTGTTCACTTACTCTAGCCAGGGCCGCGGAGCCCGTACAGAGCAATGCTCTGGACGTCCGCACCTCGAATCAAAGGCGGAATCTCCGTAAATTAGAGTACGAGGCACTTGGTGTGATCACCTGGTTACGGGGGGATAGGTGTGATCGCACGGCTGGGCCGTTCTCTTCGCGCGCGGCTGGCACTGTTCGCGAGTGTCGCCATGGCCCTGCTCTGCCTCACCACGAGCTCCGCGCTGCTGTGGATGATCTACAACACGACCGTCGACATCCACACGCAGGACGCGGCAGGCACCACCCTGACGGTGGCCCACCTGGTCAAGGAATCCGAGCTGCCACTGCTCGGCAATCTCGACGTGCGAGGCGTCCAGGTCGTCGACCCGCAAGGACGCGTGGTGTCCGCCACGACCGATCTGGCGGGCGTGCCGCGGCTGACCACCACGGCACCTCCGCCGGACACCACCAACCGTGTCGTCCACACCTGCGACCTGGCCTATCTCTCCGGCGGCTGCCACATCGTGGCGATCCACCGCGTGTACCTGCCGGACGGCGACTGGCTCGTCTACGCCTTCCGCCCCCGGCCACCCTGGTACGCCACGCCCGGCACGATCGCCTTCCTCGTCCTCTCCTCCGCGGCTCTGGTCGTACTGACCTGGTACGGCGTCTCGCACGTGGTGGCCAAGACGCTCGCGCCCGTCAACCGCATCACGGGCAAGCTGGCCGAGATCACCGCCGGCGGCGGGGGGATGCGCGTGCCCGTGCCCGAGAACGCCGACGAGATCCGGGCGCTCGCGGAGACCGCGAACGCCACGCTCGCGCAGCTTGAGGACTCGATGGAGCAGCAGCGCAGGTTCGCCTCCGACGCCTCGCACGATCTGCGCAGCCCGATCACGGCGATGCGCACCGAGGTCGAGGAGGCCCTGCTCGCCCCCGGCGAGTCCGACTGGCAGGAGGTCGGCGGCAAGCTGCTCACCAGCCTCGACCGGCTGCAGAACATCGTCACCGACCTGCTCACACTGGCCAAGCTCGACGCGGGCGCCCCCGCCCGGCTCGGCCCGGTCGACCTGAGCGAGCTGGTCACCGCCGAGGTCGCCAGGCCGCGCACGAAGGACGTCCGGATCTCGGTGCAACCCGGCGTGGTCGTGACGGGCGACCGGCTGAGGCTGGCCCGCCTGCTGACCAACCTGCTGGACAACGCCGAGCGGCACGCGGAGCGTACGGTCGCCGTGATCGTGCGCCGCGACGGCGAGGCCGTGCTGGAGGTGCTCGATGACGGCGCGGGCATCGCGCCCGAGCACCGCGAGGTGGTCTTCAGGCGCTTCACCCGGCTGGACGCCTCCCGCAGCCGTGACGCGGGCGGGACCGGGCTCGGCCTGCCGATCGCCCGCGAGATCGCGCGCACGCACGGCGGCACGCTGAGGATCGAGGATTCCCACGCCGGTGCCCGATTCGTCCTGCGGATGCCGGTAAGGGAGGAGTAAAGGTTGGTAGCAATGGTTTTCGACCCCCTGCCGCGAACGCCCGGAGATCGACCAGTACCATGATCACCGCGAGATGGCGAAACAGGCGGCGCGCCCAGTTTGTCCAATAAAAGCCCTCATAGTGAGAAATTAGAGTTACCCGCTGTGGCATCAGGTTTCAGCCGATTACGGCGCGAGGATCTTCTGAAGACGGCCTGCGAGGTGATCGCCGAGCAGGGGTTCGGGCATACGAGGACCATCGACATCGCCAGGGCCGCCGGCGTCAGCCAGGCGCTGCTCTTCTACCACTTCGAGACCAAGGACCAGCTGTTCGCGCAGGCCTTCACCTACGCGGCCCGCCTGCACCTCGACGCGCTGAACGACATCGAACGCTCCACCGGCACGCCGCTCGAACGGCTGCGCACCCTCCTGCGGCTCTGCTCCCCCGCGAGCCCCACCGAGGGCTGGAGGTTGTGGATCGACGCGTGGTCCGAGGCGATGCGCAGCTCCCAGCTGGAGGACATCTCGCGGCGCATCGACGCCCAGGGCCGCCTCCTCCTTCGCGGGATCATCGAGGCCGGCGTGGCGTCCGGCGAGTTCGCCTGCGCCGACCCTGAAGGTGCGACGTGGCGGATCCTGGCGCTGGTCGACGGGCTCGCGGTCCAGACGCACGTGCACCCCAGGGCCCTGTCGCGGCGCCGGGCCGGCGCGCTCATCCGCACGGCGGCCGCCGGCGAGATCGGAGTCGCCCCGGAGAAGTTGTGACGAAACCTGCGATCCTCACCTTCCCGCGCTATTGGATGCTACGTACAATACCGGGCGAGGAGAGGAGCGCACGCGATGACACGGGCACCGAGCTCTACCGCCGCCAGGGAACGCGACGAGCAGGTCGCGAGCAGGAAGGCCTACGAAGCGGTCATCGAACGCCTCTCGAAGGCGTCGGTCGACAAGCACTGGGAGCCCTATCGGGACATCCCCTGGGACGATCCCGAGTTCCAGGTGGACCCGGCCGACCCGCGCTGGGAGCTGCCCACGGTCGACAAGCTGGGCGGCCACCCGTGGTACCGCGGCCGGCCCCCGGAGACGCGGGCGGCGATCGGGCTGTGGCGGGTGGCCACCGCCATGAAGATCGGCCTGCAGTTCGAGAACCTGCTCAAACGCGGCCTGCTCAACTACGCCTACCGGCTGCCGAACGGCGCGCCCGAGTTCCGGTACGTCTATCACGAGACCATCGAAGAGGGACATCACGGGATGATGTTCCAGGAGTTCGTGAACCGGACGAAGCTGCCCGTGCGTGGCATGCCCGGGCCGTTGTCGGCGATCGCGCAGGCGGCACCCTTGATTCCGCTGATCTCGACCGAGCTGTTCTTCGTGTTCGTGCTGGGCGGCGAGGACCCGATCGACCACGTGCAGCGCAAGGTGCTCAAGGACGACAGGGCGCACCATCCGCTCGAAGAGACGATCATGCGGATCCACATCGCGGAAGAGGCCAGGCACATCTCGTTCGCCCGCCACTACCTGCGCAACCGCGTGCCTCGGATGCCGGCGTACCGGCGGCTCCTGCTCGGCATCGCCTCCCCGATCATCCTCGGCGTCATGGCCCGCATCATGCTGGCGCCCCCCGGGGCGCTCATCAGGCACTTCAAGATCCCCCTCAGCGTCGTGTCGGAGATCTATTTGCGCAACCCCGCGGCCAAGCAGGAGATCCGCGACTCCATCGGCAAGACGCGGGAGCTGTGCGCCGAGATCGGCCTGATCAACCCGCTGACCCGGCGGATCTGGCGGCTCATGGGCATCTGGGCGGAGCCAGGGCGCGCCTAGGCGGGCGGCCGCCTGGCGACCAGGACCTCGGTCACCGTCACCTGCTCCCACGCGGGATCGACGGCCAGGACCTCCCGCACGCGCCGCGCGAGGGGGATCGCCACCGTGCCGGGACCGCAGCCGAGGTCCAGCACCGTGCGGTCGTCACCGAACGTCATCGCCAGCTGCTCGATGGCCGGCTCGCCGTGACCCGCCCGGTATCTGGCGTAGTAGGGAGCCGCGCCGCCGAACAGGTCCGTCACGGATGGGACCATATACAGGTTCGAGACGCGACGATGGAAGGTTTCCCCTGTGAGGCGGCTACTCACGGTCCTGCTGCTCGCCTTCGCGGCGGCCGGGATCGCCCTCTCCCCCGCCGAGGCGCACAACGTGCTGATCGGCAGCGACCCCAAGGACGGAGCCACGCTGACGGCCTCTCCCGCGCGGGTGACCCTGGTGTTCGACCAGCCGGTACGCCAGGGATACGCGCAGGTGGGCGTCACCGGCGCCGACGGGTCGGCCTGGGCCGACGGGGCCGCCGAGATCGCCGCGGAACGGGTGTCGGTCAAGGTCAAGCCGCTGGCGGCGGGCGGCTCGTACGTCGTGGGCTACCGCATCCTGTCGGCCGACGGGCACCCGGTCACCGGGAAGATCAGCTTCAGCCTGACCGCGGACGCCACCGCCGACCAGGGGACGAACGCCGATCCCACCGAGGCCCCGGCCGAGGGGGCCACGCAAGCCCCGGCACAGGGGAGCACCAAGGCTCCCGCCCAGGTGGCCGACCCTGATGCCGCCGAGGCCGCGGCGAACCCCGATGCCGCCGAGGCCGCGGCGAACGGCGGGGCCGGGATGGCCGTGGTGTGGATCGTGGGGGCGCTGCTGCTCCTCGCCCTGGGCACCGCCGTGGCCCTCCGCCGCGCGAAACCCGCTCAGGAAACCGCCATGACCAGCCCACCCGCCCCCACCACCGACTCCACACCCGGCACCGCAGGCCCTGTGTCGGAACCCGCCGCAGGTCCCGTGGCGGGTTCCGCGGGCGAGGAGACGAAGGCGTGACCGTCACCGCTCCCCCCGCTCCCCCTCTCTCCGGGCGACGCGTCGGCGGACGGCTCGTGACCGGCGCGTTCCCCGTGTGCGCCATCGTCGCCGCCGTGGCCGCCAGCTCGTTCGCCGAGCAGGAGGCCGTGCCCGGCATTCCCATGCCGGGGCCGCTGGTGTCGGTCGGGCTGCCCGTCGTGCGGGCGCTGCTCGACGTGTCCGCCGTCGCCCTGGTGGGGCTCAGCCTGGTGGCCAAGCTGCTCGGGTTCGACCGGCCCGAGTACACCGAGCCGGTGATGGTCCGCGTCCGGCCCCTTGCGGTGATCGCGGCCTGGGCGTGGGCGATCTGCGCGCTGCTCACGATCGTGTTCCAGGCGGCCGAGCTCAACCCCGGCGCCGTGCCGACGTTCGGGATGATCGCGGACTATGTCGGAAACGTCGGCACGGGCCAGGGGCTGCTGTTCAGCGCGGCGTGCGCGCTGGCCGCGGCGGGCATCGGGCTGATGGCCGTGCGGTTCGGCGAGAAGGTGCCGGCCGAGCTGCGCGTGGTCGTCGCGCTCTTCGGGCTGCTGCCCATCCCGGTCACCGGGCACGCGGTCAACTCCATCTGGCACGACCCGATCATGATCTCGATGGAGATCCACGTGATGGGGGCGGCGGCGTGGACGGGCGGGCTGCTGGTGACCGCCGTCTTCGTCGCGCCCCACCCGGGCCTGCTGGCCATGGCGCTGCCCAAGTTCTCCAGGATCGCCTCGGTGTGCCTCCTCATGGTGGCGCTGTCCGGGCTGATCACCGGGCTCGGCACGATGGCGCTCACCCCCGGGGTGACGCTGCCCGACGCGCTCCTGACCAGCGACTACGGGCTCCTGGTCGTGGCCAAGGTGACGCTGGTGGCCCTGCTGGTGCCGCTGGCGGCGCACATCCGCTTCCGCCTGCTGCCCGCCGTCCGCAAGGGCCGGGCCACCGCCCTCGTGGGATGGGCGGCGGCCGAGGTCGGCGTGATGGGGCTGGCCTACGGCGTGGCGGTGGCGATCACCCGCGCCTCGATCATCTGACGGCCCGCGCCGAGGCGCCCAGGGGCCACCGGAGCGGGCGCGAGCCGGTCGGTGCTACGGGGTGGCGGGCGCGATCACGGGTGCGGTGGCCGTGGCCGGTCGCGGGCGGCGCCTGCCGGCGACCCACTCCACCGCCAGCCAGGCGGCCAGCAGGCCGAGCCCGGCCCAGACGGCCGACGACGTGGCCGGCGAGGGCGCGCCGGACAGGCCGTCCTGGCCTATGAGCACGTCGTACACGCCGCCCATGACCGCGTTCTGGGCCGTCAACGCGACGTACGCGCCGGCCGTCGCACCCGCGGCCCCTATCAGGGCGCGTACGGCGGGCATCCGTACCAGGAACGCGACGTCCACCAGCAGCCCGGCGGCCACCAGGAAGAACGGCACCGCCGACGGCGGGAACCCGGTGTACGTCAGCAGCGGCCAGATCAGCGTGCGGACCCCCACATAGGCGGCGGCCACCAGCGTGGCCGCGCCGAACCTGCCGATCAGCATCCTGGCCACCACCAGCACCGCCACGCCGACGACCACCGCGTAGACGGGGTAGAGGAAGTCGGGCACGGGCAGCGCGAAACCGGTCATCATCGTACGGTCGATCGGCCGCCCCATCTGGTCGGCCGCGAACTGCAGCAGGATCGGCTCCGCGTAGACGACGCCGTTGTCCCAGGCGCCGATCGACAGGATGCCATATTCCTGGTGCTGCTCGGGGAAGTGCACGTTCTCCAGGAAGAACGCGAGGAACGCGCCGAGCACGACCACCCGCTCCCTGCCGGGCGGCGCGCCCATGAACCAGCCCCGGACCACGCCCGCGATCATGAAGAACGTTCCAAGGTAGAGCATGATGTGCGACGGGCTCCACGAGGTGATGTCGAGCCCGTTGACGCGGTGGTTGATCAGGTCGAGCGGGACCGCGACGAGGAAGATCCCGGTGCCCCACTGGATCAGCCGCAGCGCGGCCTTGTCGACGCCGTAACCGGTGTAGCCGTGGATGATCGTCAGGGCCAGGGCGAGGGCCGTGCCCGCGGAGTTGAGCAGGTGGGGCGGGGCGAGGTCGTCACGCAGCCACTTGAAGTGCCACGAGACGTCCCACGCCGAGCCGAGCAGCTTGAGCGTGAACGCCACCAGCCATCCGAAATAGAGCACCCTGAACAGGTCGTGCGGCGTCTCGCGCCCCGCCTGGCCTCTGGTCCAGTAGGGCAAGGCCCACTCGGCGGCCTTCTTGATCGATGCTGGAGACTTCACGGAAGAGAATCTTACGGTCACCCCTCCAGGTCGTCTGCCGGGAGTGGGCGCCGGTCACCCGCCGGCCGAGGCGCGCAGGGAGTACATGAGGGGGAGCTTGGGGCCGCCACCGGGGACACGGTAGCGGCCGTCGGCGACCTCCAGCGTGGCGAAGCGCTGGAAGAGGGTGAAGTCGTGCTCGTGGAGGAACTCCACCCGCAGCCCCGCCGCGCCCACCGCGCTCACGACCTCGCCGAGGCCGTGCGGGAACTGCACGGACGTCTGGTGTTCGAGCACCTCCCCGCCGGTGTAGGTGTGCGGTTCGACCCAGACCTGCGGCTCGCGGTCGAAGTAGTCGTGCGTGACGGTGGTGCCCGTGGCCTCATCCAGGATGTCAGGGAAGGGATGGAACTCGGCGAGATAGAGGAAACCGCCCGGCTTGAGCAGCGCGGCGACCGTCTGCGCCCACCGCGTCAGGTCGGGCAGCCAGACCAGCGCCCCCACGCCGGTGTAGACGATGTCGTACGCGGCCCGGCCCAGCGCCTCGGCCGCGTCGTACACGTCGGCCGTGACGAACCTCGCCGGCAGGCCGCACGCGGCGGCGATGGTCTCCGCCTGGGCGACGGCGGCGCCGGAGAAGTCGAGACCGGTCACCTCCGCCCCGAGCCGGGCCCAGGCGAGGGTGTCGAGGCCGATGTGGCACTGCAGGTGGGCCAGGCGGCGGCCGGACACGTCGCCGACCTCCTCCCGCTCGAACGGCCGCAGCGGGTCTCCGCCCGCGACGAAGCCGTCGACGTCGTAGAAGTCGCTGCCCGCATGGACGGGCACGCGGGAGTCCCAGTTGGCCCTGTTGATCTCCAAATAGTCCACGATGCCGAAGCCTAGACACGGGCGGCCCGTCTCAGCGATCTCTCAGGTGCGGTCAGTAGGCTCACCGCCATGAAGCGTGTGGCCGCGTCGGCGGCGCTCGCCCTCATCGCCGTGACGACGTGGCTGGTGTGGCCGTCGGGTGCCGAGGTGCGGGGCCAGGATCAGACCATCACCGTCGTCGACGGGCCCGCCGACGATCAGCGGGTCGAGCTCGACACGACGTTCTTCCCGCCACCGGGCGGAGGGAAGGCGCCCGCCGTGCTGCTCGGCCACGGTTTCGGCGGCAGCAAGCAGAGCGTCAGGGACGAGGCGATCCGCATCGCCCAGGACGGCTACGCCGTACTGACCTGGTCGGCGCGCGGGTTCGGCCGCTCGACGGGCGAGATCGCGCTCAACTCGCCCGACTACGAGGTCAAGGACGTCAAGCAGCTCATCGACTGGCTGGCCAAGCGGCCCGAGGTCCTGCTCGACGCGTCGGACGACCCTCGCGTGGGCATCGCGGGCGGCTCGTACGGCGGCGCCATCGCGCTGATGACGGCGGCCCATGACCAGCGTGTCGACGCCATCGTCCCGCGGATCACCTGGTCGGACCTGGCCGACGCGCTCTTCCCCAACACGGCGGCCCCGCTCTCCGCGGTCGGCGACGCCGGGCAGAGCTCCGCCGCAGGCAACCTGCCCGAGGCGGAGAACGGCGTGTTCAAGCGCATGTGGGCGGGCATCTTCTTCGGCCAGGGCGTCTCGCTCGACAGTCTCGCCCTGCGGGGACAGCGCGAGGCCGCCCGGCCGCTCACGCCGGAGCAGGCCAGGTGCGGCAGGTTCCGTCCCGAGATCTGCGCCGTCTACGAAGAGGTCGCCAAGACGGGCAGGCCCACCCAGGAGGCCGTCGACCTGCTGCGCAAGTCGAGCCCGATCACCGTGGCGGGCCGGATCAAGGCGCCGACCCTGCTCATCCAGGGCCAGCGCGACTCGCTGTTCCCGCTCAGCCACGCCGACGCCAACGCCAGGGCCATCGCCGCCGGGGGCACGCCCGTCAGCCTGGCCTGGTTCGACGGCGGGCACGACGGCGGCGACGGCGAGACCGACTGGGTGTTCGAGCAGTCGTCGGCCTGGTTCGCCCGCTACCTGAAGGGCGAGGGTGACGGGGAGACGGCGCCGCCGGTCAGCGCGTTCACCGTGACCCGCGACGGCGGTCGCGACCCCGGCACCCGCCAGCGCATCCGCCTGCACCCCGAGACCGGCTCCTACCCGGGCCTCGGAGGCACCGCCACCAGCACCGTCGAGCTGGCGGGCCCCGCCCAGAACATCGCCAACCCGCCCGGCGGCGCGCCCGCCTCGATCTCGTCGGTGCCCGGCATCGGCGGCCTGCTCGGCGGCCAGAACAGCCCCGGCGTCGCGATCGACATGCCGGGCCAGAGCGCCGCGTTCGAGTCCCGGCCGCTCACCGCCCCGCTGCAGCTCACCGGCAGCTCGACGGCCACGGTCAGGGTGTCGGGCCAGGGCGGGACCGAGGCGACCCTGTTCGCCAAGCTCTACGACGTGGCCGACAGCATGCAGCCGCCCACCCTGCCCGCCGGGCTGGTGGCGCCGATCCGGGTGGCCATCCCCGAGGGCGCGACCAGCGCGGAGGCCACGGTCACGCTGCCCGCCGTCGACCACGCCTTCGCCGCCGGCCACCGGCTGCGGCTGGTGCTGACGACGACGGACATGGGGTTCGCGACGCCCGCCGAGCCCGCCACGTACCAGGTCTCGCTCGCCTCATCCGCGCTGACCGTCCCGACGGTCGGCACGCTGGCCGCCGCCCCGGGCGGGGTGGCGTGGTGGGTGTGGGCGATGCCGCTGGCCGCCGTGGTGGTCGCGGCCGCGCTGCTGGTGACCGGCCGCGCCCGGGACCGCCGCCGTACGGGCACCGGCACCGGCCCCGAACCCGCCGCCCCCCTCACCGTCGACGGGACGGCGGCCGGGGCGCCCGCACCCGATCCGGCCGTGCCGCTGGAGATCAGCGGGCTGGCCAAGGCCTACAGCAACGGCGAACTCGCCGTCGACAACCTGTCGTTCCGCGTCGAGCAGGGCCAGGTGCTGGGCCTGCTCGGGCCGAACGGCGCCGGCAAGACGACCACCATGCGCATGATGATGGGGCTCATCCAGCCCGACGGCGGCGAGATCCGCATCTTCGGCGAACGGGTGACGCCCGGCGCTCCCGTGTTGTCCAGGCTCGGGTCGTTCGTCGAAGGGCCGGGCTTCCTGCCGCACCTGTCAGGGCGGGACAACATCGAGCTCTACTGGGCCGCCACCGGACGGCCCGTCGCCGACGCCCACTTCGACGAGGCGCTGGAGATCGCCGGCCTGGGCAAGGCCCTCGAACGTGCCGTACGCACCTACTCCCAGGGCATGCGCCAGCGGCTCGCCATCGCGCAGGCCATGCTCGGGCTGCCCGACCTGCTCGTGCTCGACGAGCCCACGAACGGGCTCGACCCGCCCCAGATCCGGGAGATGCGCGAGGTGCTCAAGCGCTACGCGCGCGACGGCCGTACCGTGATCGTCTCCAGCCACCTGCTGGCCGAGGTCGAGCAGACCTGCAGCCACGTCGTGGTCATGCACCGCGGCAAGCTGGTCTCCGCCGGCCCGGTGTCGCTGCTGCTCAGCTCGGCTCCCCGGGCGGCCCGTGCCGGCAACGGGAACGGCACGCGCCTGGAAGACGTGTTCCTCGACCTCATCGGAGACAAGGCATGACCGCCGCGCCTGGCTACGCGCCCCGCCGTACGCTGCCGCTGCGGGTGGAGATCGTCCGGCAGTTCAAGCGGCGCCGCACGATCGCGATGTTCGGGCTGCTGCTGGCGCTGCCGTGGATCCTTGTGATCGCGTTCCAGTTCGGGCCGCAGGGCGGCGACCGGGACCAGTCGCTGCGCATCTCCGACCTGGCGACGGAGAGCGGCCTCAACTTCGCCGCCTTCGCGCTGTCCGTGTCGGCCAGCTTCCTGCTGGTGGTCGCGGTGGCGCTGTTCTGCGGCGACACCGTGGCCAGCGAGGCCAACTGGTCCTCCCTGCGCTATCTGCTGGCCGCGCCGGTGCCCCGCGACCGGCTGCTGCGGCAGAAGCTGATCGTGGCGCTGGGCTACTCGGCGGCGGCCGTGGTCTGCCTGCCCGTGATGGCGCTGGTGGCGGGCACGCTGGCGTTCGGCTGGAACGACATCCAGGTGCCCGGCACGGGCGAGACCATCCCGGCGCTCGACGTGCTGCCGCGTTTCGGCATCGTAATCGCGTACGCGCTGGTCAGCCAGCTCGTCGTGGCCGCCCTGGCCTTCCTCGTCTCCACCATGACCGACTCGCCGCTCGGGGCGGTCGGCGGGGCGGTCGGCCTGTGGATCGTCTGCACCATCCTGCAGGCCGTCGAGGCGCTGGGCGTGCTGCGCGAGTTCCTGCCGACGTTCTGGAACAACGCCTGGCTCGACGCGCTCGCGCCCGAACTCGAATGGAGCGGCATGATCAAGGGCGCCTCGGTGTCGATCACGTACGCGGCGATCCTCACCGCCGTGGCCTTCCGCCGGTTCCGCCGCAAGGACGTCGTCAGCTGAGCGCCGGCCGGTCGGCGGCCAGGGCGTCAGCCGGTCTCCGCCCAGTCGAACGCCTTGGTCACGGCCTTCCTCCAGCCCGCGTACCCCTTCTCGCGCTCCTCCTCGCTCCAGCCGGGCTCCCAGCGGCGGTCCTCCGCCCAGTGGGCGCGCAGCTCGTCGGTGTCCTGCCAGAAGCCCACCGCGAGCCCCGCGGCGTAGGCCGCGCCGAGTGCGGTGGTCTCGGCGACGACCGGCCGGCTGACCGGCACGCCGAGGATGTCCGCCTGGAGCTGCATGCACAGGTCGTTGGCCGTGACGCCGCCGTCCACCCGCAGCACGTCGAGGACCACGCCGGAGTCCTGCTGCATGGCCTCCACCACGTCCCTGCTCTGGTAGCAGATGGCCTCCAGCGTGGCGCGGGCGAGGTGGGCGTCGGTGTTGAAGCGCGACATGCCGACGATGGCGCCGCGGGCGTCGGCCCGCCAGTAGGGGGCGAACAGGCCGGAGAAGGCGGGCACGAAGTACATGCCTCCCGAGTCCTCCACCTGCCTGGCCAGGGTCTCGCTCTGCGGCGCGGAGGTGATGATGTGCAGTTGGTCGCGCAGCCACTGCACCGCCGAGCCCGTCACGGCGATCGAGCCTTCGAGCGCGAACACGGCGGGCTGGTCACCGAACTTGTAGGCGACCGTGGTGAGCAGCCCGCTCTGCGAGCGCACCCGTTCGGTGCCGGTGTTGAGCAGCAGGAAGTTGCCGGTGCCGTAGGTGTTCTTGGCCTCGCCCGGTGAGAAGCAGACCTGCCCGACGGTGGCGGCCTGCTGGTCGCCCAGGATCGCGGTGATCGGCACCTCCCCCGCGGCCGTTCCGAACGGGGTCGTGACGCCGTAGGCGGCGGGATCGGACGACGGCCGGATCTCGGGCAACATCTGGCGCGGGATGCCGAAGAAGGACAGGAGCTCGTCGTCCCAGTCGAGGGTGTCCAGGTCCATGAGCATCGTACGGCTGGCGTTGGTCACGTCGGTGGCGTGCACGCCGCCGTCGACGCCCCCGGTCAGGTTCCACAACGTCCAGGTGTCGGTGGTGCCGAAGACGGCCTCGCCCCGGTCGACCGCCTCCCGGACGCCGTCCACGTTCTCCAGGATCCACTGGATCTTGCCGCCGGAGAAGTACGCGTCCGGGTGCAGCCCCGTCCGGTCGCGGATGACCTGTCCGCGGCCGTCGCGCTCCAGCGCGGCGGCGATCTTGTCGGTGCGCGTGTCCTGCCAGACGATCGCGTTGTGGTAGGGACGGCCGGTGCGCCGGTTCCACACGACCGTGGTCTCGCGCTGGTTCGTGATGCCCAGCGCTGCCAGGTCACTCGGCTGCAGTCCGGCGCGCTGGAGAGTGCTCTGGATGACGGCCGCGGTCCGCGTCCTGATCTCGATGGGGTTGTGCTCGACCCAGCCCGCCCTGGGCAGGATCTGCTCGTGTTCGAGCTGGAACTTGGCGACCTCGCCACCGTCGTGATCGAAGATCATGAAGCGGGTGCTCGTGGTGCCCTGGTCCACCGCCCCGACGAAATCGGGCATGTCATTCTCCTTCGCGTTTGTCAGGGTCCGCCGGTCTGACGATGTCACGTTCCTCGGGCCTCGGCAGGAACCTGGAGATGAGCGCCTGGTAGAGCCCCGCACCGATGAGACCGCCGAGCAGAGGGCCGACGATGGGCACCCAGAAGTAGAGGTCGCCGTACTGATCTCGCCACGCGTCGTGGTAGCCCGTGAGCCAGCTCGCCAGGCGCGGCCCGAAGTCGCGCGCGGGGTTGATCGCGTATCCGGCGTTGGTGCCGAACGCCATGCCGATCGCGACGACGATCAGGCCGATGACGAAGGGCCCCATGTTGGCGTTGGGCGCCATGTTCCTGGTGTCGATCAGCGCGAAGACGAGGAAGAGCAGGATCGCGGTGCCGATGATCTGGTCGCGGAACCCGCCCCACATGCCCACCGGCAGGGTGCCGTTGCCCGGCAGGGTCGAGAAGACGATCTGGGTCTTCAGCGTGTGCCCGGGGTCCGCCATCGCCAGGACCTCGGTGAAGTTCCAGCGCACGATCAGGGCGGCGACGAAGGCCCCCAGGGTCTGCGCCAGGATGTACGGCAGGACCTTCCGCCACGGGAAACCCTGGAAGGCGGCGAACCCCAGCGTGACCGCGGGGTTGATGTGCGCGCCCGAGGTCCTGGCCGCAGTGTAGACGCCGAGCACCACCCCGAGCCCCCAGGCCCAGGCGATGCTGTCGTGGTCGCCGACCTCCGCGGCGACGACCGAGGCGACCACGCCGCAGCCGAACAGAATGAGCACCGCTGTCCCGGCGAACTCGGCGATCAGCTCGCCGGCCAGCTCTCTGCGGTCGAGACGCCCGGCCACGGCCATCCCCTTCCTCTCGCGTACCCGTTGTGTGCCATTCCCGTAATCAGGCGATGCATACGGGCTGTATATGACACATAACGTTAAGTGAGGCACAGGAGATGGCCTGGACGGACGCGCGGTGGGCGCGGTCTCAGGTCAGAGCGTGCGTACGAAGGTGACCAGGCTCGTGCCCGGGCCGTTGTAGCCGGGGACGGGATCGCCGGCCTCGAAGCCCATGCGGCGGTGAAAGGCGATGGAGCGCTCGTTGACCGGCGCGGTGACGGCCCTGACGACGTACCGGCCGTGGTCGCGGGCGATGCCGAAGAAGCGTTCGTACATCGAGCGGGCGACCCCGCTCTCCCTGGAGCCGGGCGCGACGCCGACGAAGTGGATGTACGCCTCGCCCGGCTGCGACGGCGAGACGAAGCCGATCAGGAACCCCGCCAGGTCTCCGGGGTCCCCGGGGCCCTCGGCGATCAGGCTCGTCCCATGGAAGTGGTCGAGGAACAACCGGGGCAACGACGGCAGGACGGGCCGCCCCCACCAGTCATCGACGACGGCCGCGATGGCGTCGTAGTCGCGGGGGGTGGCGGCGCGCAGCGTGTGTCCTGTCATGTGCTGATTAGAGACGCTAGCCCCAGTGCGGCGGCCTGTTGTCGAGATAGAACGCGTCGGGGTCGTCGGAGCGCCACTCGCCCCAGCCCTCGTCCGTGTCGTCCGCCGTCTGCTCAGGTAGGAAATCTTTCACGCCCAACATGCTACCTAGGCATACAAACCCCCACCCAGCGTGTCCACCGGCTCCAGGACAGGCTGCAGGCACGGCGGTACGATGCCAGAGCAGGTGTCGCCTACCCCCCGTGAGGCTGCCCATGGCCACCCCGACAGGCTGGCGGCGAGAAGGCAATCTGCCGGCGGAGCTCACCAGCTTCATCGGCCGCACGCGCCTGCTCGCCAACCTCAAACGGCACCTCGCCGAGTCGCGCCTGGTGACCGTCACGGGCATCGGCGGTGTCGGCAAGTCGCGCACGGTGCTGCGGCTGGCGCACCAGGTGCGCGCCCACTATCCCGACGGCGTTTGGTTCGCCGACCTTGCCAGGCTGCAGGACGCGGGCATGGTCAAGCACGCGATCTCCTCCGCCCTCGGCATCGCCGACCAGTCCTCGCGGGCGGAGTCCGAGTCGCTGTCGGAATGGGTGGGCGAGCGCGACATGCTGCTCATCATCGACACGTGCGAGCATCTGGTGCAGGGGTGCGCCGAGCTGGTGCACGAGCTGCTGGAGGCCGCTCCCAACCTGAAGGTGCTGGCCACCAGCCGGCAGTCGCTGCACCTGCCGTACGAGCACGTGGTGCCCGTGCCGCCGCTCCAGGTGCCCGGCGACGACCCCGCCGAGAGCCTGTTCACCAACGAGTCGGTGCAGCTGTTCGCGGTCAGGGCCGGGGCCAGCGTGCCCGACTTCCAGCTCGACGAGGACAACATCGAGGCCGTGGCCGAGCTCTGCCGGCGGCTCGACGGCATCCCGCTGGCCATCGAGCTGGCCGCGGTGCGGCTGCGCGCCCTCTCGGTGGAGCAGATTCTCGGCCTGCTGACCGACCGCTTCAGCCTGCTGGCCGGGGCCAGCCGCACGGCCCTGCCCCGCCACCAGACCCTGCGGGCGGCCATCGGCTGGAGCCACGAGCTCTGCGAGCCGGCCGAGCGCCTGCTGTGGGCGCGGCTGTCGGTCTTCGCCGGCGACTTCGAGCTCGACGCGGCCCGATTCGTCTGCTCCGACGAGCGGCTGCCGTCGGAGGACATCACGGACCTGGTCACCGGGCTGGTCGAGAAGTCGATCCTGCTGATCAGGAGCAACCACGCCGGCGTCCGCTACAAACTGATCGACACCCTGGCCGAATACGGCGAGGAGTGGCTCGCCAAACTCGGGCAGGCCGAGCAGATGCGGCGACGGCATCTCGACTACTACCTGAGCCTGGCCCAGCGCGGCGAGGACGCCTGGTCGGGGCCACGGCAGATCTACTGGTTCGTCCGCATGCGCCAGGAGCACGACAACGTCAGGGTGGCGCTGGAATACGCGCTCAAGACCCCGGGCAAGGAGCCACTGGCGCTGGTCCTGCTGTCGTCATTGTGGTTCATGTGGGTCTGCTGCGGGTTCGCCCGCGAAGGGCGCCTCTATTTGGAGCGGGCACTCGAGGCCAACCCCAACCCGAGCAAAGAACGGTGCAAGGCGCTCTGGGTGCTCTCGTACGTGCGCAATTCCCAGGGCGACAGCGTCGGCGGGCAGTCGGCCGCGGAGACGTGCAGCACCGAGGCCATCCGGGTGGGCGATTCCAGAGCGGTGATCCTGGCCTCCAAGATGCAGGGCACGGCGGCGATGCTCCAGGGCGACATGCCGAAAGCCAGCGCGCTCCTGGGCGTGGCGATCGAGTTCAACACCGACAACAAGGAACTCAACCCGGGCTTGCTGCCCGCCATCGTCGAGTTGTCCATCGTCCTGACCGCGCAGGGCGAGTTCTACGAGGCCGAGTCCCTGCTGCAGGACTGCCTGCAGGTCTGCAAGGAACGCGGGGAGCTCTGGGTGAGCTCCCATGCGCAGTGGGCGCTGGCGAGCGCCAGACTCGCGACCAACCGCCCTCAAGACGCCCTGCACAATGTGAGAGAAGGGCTGCGCATCAAGCTGCACTTCCACGACACCCTCGGCACTCTGCTGGCTCTGGAGTCATCGGCACGGATCTTCGTAGCCCTCGACCGGTTGCCGCTGGCCGCACACCTGCTGGGGGCGCTGCAGCAGAACTGGCGGTCGGCCGGGCTGCCGCAGTTGGGCGCACCGTTCCTGTCCGCTGACCATAACGCGTGCGTCAGGGAGTGCTCACGCCGTATGGGTGAGCTCGCCTACAAGAACGCCTTCGAAGAGGGCGCCCGACTCGACCTCGATGAGGCAGCAGCAATGGCGCTGGGCGAGTTGGTCGCCCTCGAGGAAGGCTGACACCGCGGCTCAGACAGCCTGCGGCCAGCGGGTGTCGTCTGGCCAGGCGTTCACGAACCGTGCGCTGCCGAACGAGAACTCGATGTGGCCGCGGACCCAGTGTTCGAGACCGCGCACGTAGTCGAGCACTGGCGGCGGAGCCCATCTCTCCAGCGCCATCCGCCGATCGACGAACGCCACGATGGCCTCGTCGTGCATCCGGGCGACCTCCAGCAGCGCGTCCTGAAGGAGGAGCGACTTGTGGGCGGCCAGCACGGTCACGAGGTTGTGCCGCGCCTTGTCGGCGCGGTGTTCCTTGGCATAGGACAGCAGGTCGTTGTCCCAGCCGACGAGGTCGCACGCCAAGTCCGAGAGCGCGCGCACGTCGGGGTGGTACCAGTCCTCTGTCTCGATCCGGTAGCCGCCGCCGATGTCGATGAGCGCGAAGCAGGTGTACGTGGCGCCAGTGGTACGGCGCATCAGGAGGTAATCCGCGGGGGTCGGGATCAGATCGGCTTCGCGGTTCGCAGCCTCCCAGATCTGGGCGAACAGGTATTCCTTCACCGCGCTCCGCCACCGTTCCACCTGTTCCGGAGTGGCCATGGCGGAGATGCGGTCCAGGAGTTCTCTGAGGGCGAGGCCGAACGGCTCGCCGGGCTCCGGGGTACGGTCCTCGTCGAGGCTCTCCAGGAGCGAGGGCAGCGCCCGGGCGACGGCTGCGGCCCGGTGCCCCGTGTGCTCGCTCTCGCAGAACCCGTCATCGAAGGCCCAGAGCCAGAAGTACCAGTCGGTGATCAACCGGAGACTCTCGCGCGGCACCGTGGGGTTGGTCCGCGCGGGAAGGAGGCCGAGTTCAGAGCGTCTGAAGTGCTCGGCGGTTTCGGCGTTGGGGAGCATGTTAGAGGCGACCAGCCATGCATGGCTCTCCAAGCCGATCTCCGCCACATGCACGTTGATCTCACTGGGGAACGGACATGGCAACGGGGGGATGTGGAGGGGCCGCCTGCTGGAGGAATGCGCAGAAGTATCCACGCCATCCAGCATGACGATGGACTGTTGAAAAGGCCACACTTACTAACGTTCGGACCTTTTCTGCATATTTCATGCTACATACTGCTTTGCAAAAACCAGCGAAGACCCTGTTCATTCGCGCAGATCCGCGCGGTGGCCAGCGCGGAGGGTTGACCAGCACGCGGGTCGGTGCCCGCGTCGAGGAGCGCTCTGACCACGGCCGATTCCTTTTCTCATACGGCGCTCGCGAGGGGCGTCTGGCCGCGATCATCGGCGCGGTCGCTATCGGCACCTCTTCTGACGAGTATCGCGAGAGCCTTGGCGTGACCGTAATAAGCCGTCGGCATCAGGAAAGTGTCACCTTGCCGTTGGGCAGGTCGACCGGTGCCCCAGCCTCGACGTACGCGCGCAGGGCCTCCCTGTCGTCCGCCCTGGCCAGGTCGAACAGCTTCGTGGCGAACGCCTGGACCTCCGGATCCCCGTCCGCGCATGCCTTGCTGCCTCGATAGGGTGCCGTGCGCGGAATCGTTCTGTCCCGCCGTAGGTTCTGGAGAGAGTACCTAGGGAAAGGCTGTCCAACCGTGTTCGACCCGAAGGATCTCTACAAGCTCGCAGACGACGCGCCCGAGCTGCCCGATCCGGTGTTGCTGTACCACTTCGACGGTTTCGTCGACGCTGGCGGTGCCGGACGTCTCGCGCTGGGCCACCTGCTGGCCGAGCTGGAGCACCGGGTCGTGGCGACGTTCGACGTCGACCGTCTGCTCGACTACCGGTCGCGGCGGCCCATCATGACCTTCGACACCGACCGCTGGGTCGAGTGCGAGAACCCCGAGCTGGCCGTTCATGCGGCGAAAGACTCGACGGGGACACAGTTCCTGGTGATGAGCGGGCCCGAGCCCGACAGGGAGTGGGAGCTTTTCACCAAGGCGGTGGGCGACCTGGTGGCGCGGCTGAAGGTGAGCAAGCTGGTGACCATGCACGGCATCCCGATGGCGGTTCCGCACACGCGCCCGCTGGGCGTCACGATGCATGCCAGCCGGCCCGAGCTGATCAACGCGCAAACGAGCGCCTTCGGGCGCGTCCAGGTGCCCGGCAGCGTCGCCGCGCTGCTGGAGCTGCGGCTGGGCGCGCAGGGCAACGACGCGCTGGGCTACGCGGTGCACGTGCCGCACTATCTGGCGCAGGCCGAATATCCGACCGCCGCCGTCACCGCGCTGGAGGCCGTGACGAAGGGGACGGGGCTGGTGTTCCCGACGGAGTCGCTGCGCGAGGCGGCCCGCCGTACGAACACCGAGATCGAGGAGCAGATCCAGGCCTCGGCCGAGCTGTCCACCGCCATCAAGGGGCTGGAGCAGCAGTACGACGCGTTCTCGGAGGGCACCGAGCGGGAGAACCTCATGGCCGAGACGACACCCATGCCCACGGGTGACGAGCTCGCCGCCCAGTTCGAGCGTTTCCTGGCCGAGCGCGACGACGAGTGACCCGCTCCCGCGGCGATACGGTGGGACGATGAGCGACATCCGGGTCGGGCTGGTCGGCTACGGCACCGCCGGGGCCTTCTTCCACGCCCCGCTGATCCACGCCACCCCTGGCCTGGCACTGGCGGCCGTCGTCACGCGAAACCCCGCCCGGCAGGCGGAGGTGGCCGCGAAATACGGCGCGACCGGTGTAGGTGACGTGGAGGCGTTGTGGGAGCGGTGCGACCTGGTGGTGGTCGCCTCCCCCAACAGGACCCACGTGTCCACGGCCACCGCCGCGCTCGCCCGCGGCCTGCCCGTCGTCGTCGACAAGCCGCTGGCCAGGACCGCCGAGGAAGGGCGGGAGCTGGTGCGCCTGGCCAAGGAGCGCGGCCTCATGCTGACCGTGTTCCACAACCGCCGCTGGGACGGCGACTACCGCACCGTGCGCCGGCTGGCCGGCGAGGGGCGGCTGGGCGAGGTGCTGCGGTTCGAGTCGAGGTTCGAGCGGTGGCGGCCGGAGCCCAAGGGCGGCTGGCGGGAGGCCGGCGGGTCCGACGAGGTGGGCGGCCTCCTCTACGACCTGGGCAGCCACCTCGTCGACCAGGCCCTGCAGCTGCTCGGCCCGGCCACGCGGGTCTACTGCGAGAGCGACGTCAGGCGCGCCGGTGTGGCCGCCGACGACGACACGTTCGTGGCGCTGGCGCATGCCGGAGGTGCCCGCTCGCATCTCTGGATGAGCTCGATGGCCGCCAGGTCCGGGCCCCGGTTCCGGGTGCTGGGGTCGGCGGGCGCCTTCGTCAAATACGGGATGGACGTTCAGGAGGAGCGGCTGCGGGCCGGCGCCGCGCCCGGCATGCCCGGGTTCGGGGACGACGAGGAGTCACGCTGGGGGCAGCTCGGCACCGAGCATGACCACCGCACCGTGCTGACCGAGCCGGGCGCCTACCTCGACTTCTACCGAGGTGTGGAGGCGGCGCTGCGTGAGGGCGCGGCGCCGCCCGTCGATCCGGAGAGCGCGGTCGACACACTGGCCGTCATCGAGGCGGCCCGCCTGTCGGCCACGCAGGGGATCGTCGTCCACCTGGGCTGATGGCCGGGGCTTATCGTCCCCTGACCCGGCGGCCCAGGGCTCGTCGTCCCCTGGGCTGACGGGCGCAGGGGCTCGTCGTGCGTGCCCTGGGCTGACGGGCGCAGGGATCGGCGTGCCCTCTGGGCTTGCGGCGGGCGGCGCCGTCAGTCGCGCAGGCGGGAGCGCATGGCCTCGGTGTCGGCGGCGGTCCAGCCGTGCCCGGCCAGCCACTCGAGCGGCCCGCCGAAACGGTCGTCGAGCACGCCGAGGAACTGCTCGATGTACCCGGCCCGCGGCATGTGGTCGTCGGCCGGGCGCGAGTCGAGGTCGCCACGGTAGGTGTCGCTGCCGCGCAGCCGCTTGAGTATGAGCTCGAGCCGCTCCCCCGTGGCCACGTAGTCCTCGACGATCGCCTCCCTGGTCGCCCCCGCCACCTCCAGGGCGAGCGCCGACAGCACGCCGGTGCGGTCCTTGCCCGCCGCGCAGTGCACCAGCGACGCGCCGTCGTCGAGCGCCATCGCGCGCAGCGCGTCGACCACGGCGTCCGGCCGGTCGCGCAGGTAGCCGAAGTAGAAGCCGGTCACCCGCAGCTCCTCGTCCAGCCCGCGCTCCGCCCATGGCAGCACCCGCTCCCCGTCGATGGCGTCGGCCTCGACGTCGGTGTGCCGGCCTCCCTCGGCGAACAGGGTCAGATGGTGGTGCCGCACCTCGGGCACCCGCGTCAGCGGCCCGGGGCCCTCCAGAGACACCTCCGCGTTCGAGCGGAGATCGACCACGTGCCGCAGGCCCAGCTCGTCCACGAGCAGCGTCACGTCGCCGGGCGTGAGCCCTTGCAGGTTGTCGGCACGGAAGATCCGCCCGCGGCGGGTGCGCCCGCCGTCGTGGGTGGGCAGTCCGCCCAGGTCACGCGCGTTGACCGCGCCTTCCAGGTCTATCCACCTCGTCATCTCGTCCATTATCGCGACCCTATATGTCCACCATGGTGAGCAGAATCGCCGTTCATAACGCAACATAAACATATGGATCCACGTGCACTGCCTCCACGGCTGGTGATCGATCCAATGCTGCCCCCGGCGATCTCGAGCGAGCTGCGGTCGAACCCGCACCTTCTCCGGATGGCTCGATCCGGCCGGCAGCTGGACACCACGCGCCATCCCGCCCTGATCTTCCTGCTGCCCGGCCTTCTGCTGCTGCTCTCCTTGCTGACCAGATCACCGTTGTTGTTCCTGGCAGGCTCCGGCATGGGGATGATCATGTTGTTCCGCTGGATGGCCCAGGACACCTCCAACAGGTCGGCCAGGCGGAAGCTCCGTGTCGCCCAGAGCCACGCCGACCATTACGTCCTGCCGGAGGACCTCGACTATCCGTGCCAGATGCTGCTGCGCAGGGCACAGAACGCCGCCGAGTCCGTCATCAACTCGCGGGTCCACGCGGCGGGCCTGATCGACACGGTCGACAACCAGGTGTCGCTGCCGGAGGAGGTCTGGCAGATCGCGCACCGGCTGCGGCGGCTGTCGTCCATGCACGCCGAGCAGGGCAGGATCATCCCCCGCGAGCTGCCGTCCGGTATGGAGGACGCGTTCAAGCCCTACACCAAGGCGCTCGACGCCGCGTGGACGTCGCTGTCACGGCGCGTACGCCACCTGGAGAAGTACGCCAAGCAGGTGCGCAAGGCCGACAAGGCCTACTCCGCCCATCGGCGGCTGGAGGCACTGGCCGCCAGAACCCACGAATACCAGGCGCTGATCGCCGACACCGTGCGCGACGAGATGGCGCACGAGCGCATCAGGGAGCTGACCGACCACGCGGCGCACGTGCGCAAGATGTTCGAGGAGAGCATCCTGCAGGCGAGGCAGGCGGCCGGCGAGCTGATCAGGAGCCCGCTCACCTGAGCCGGGCCGGGGGCGGTGCGACTTCGAGCGGGGGTCCCTCGCGGGTGCTGCCGGCCGATGGGGTACGGCGTGCGCCGGCCGTACCCCATCGTTGTTCTAGAGGCCGATCACGTGACAGGTGGCCGTCACCGTCTTGCCGGGATCGCTCTCCGAGGTGGCGGTGAGCTTGACCTTGGCCAGCCGGGCGCCGCCGGACTCGCGCGCCGCGTTCACGGTGACGAGCTCGTGCTTGCCGAACTCGACGGAGGCCAGGGCGTTCGGCAGCTGGACGGCCCAGCCCTTGCCCTGCACCTCGGCCTTGAGCCGGTAGACGTCGGCGTTCAGGTAGGCGCTGACGTCCTCGGGGTGCTGTCCCTGCGCCGGGACGGCCCTGCCGGTGTTGAACAGCGGGAACTTGCAGGTGGACAGGTTCTTGCCGGTGGGCACGCCGGCCGCGGGCAGCACCTTGACGCCGCGCCGCTGCGGCCCCGGGCCGTCGAGCGAGCGGATCGCGACCGTGTACGACAGGGTGCCGTCGCGGCCGCGCTTGCGGTCGGTGACGTAGAAGTGCAGGCGGTTGGCCTCGTCGACGTACTCGTACTCGCTGCCGGAGTCGGTGCCGGCGTGGAAGAGGGCGTCGGAGAGCTGGCGGTAGTCGCCGATCGTGATGGGCACCTTGGTCCCGTCGGGCATGACGTAGTCGGTCATGCCGATGTCCTGCGGGTTGGCGTCGATCACCCACTCGAACGGCGCCCGGTCCTCGTTCTTGGTCTTGGCCAGCAGAACTCCGGAGTCGGGGGTGAACGAGTCGGAGCCCATGCGGTCCACGACCTCGACCGTGTAGTTCTGGTAGCCGCCGCCGTCGCAGAGCGGGTCGGTCCGCGGGTCACACGCCGGGCTCTTGTCGCCGGTGTCGAAGGAGAGGTTGACGCCCGAGAGCTCCTTCTTGCCCGGCTGGACCGCGCGCGCCAGGATCTCGACGGTGACCAGGCCTGACTCGTCGAGCGCCTCGCGCGACAGGCGCAGCACGTTCCGCTCGTCGACCATCTCCAGCTTGATCTTGTTGCGGAGCATGTGCTGGGCGCCCATGGACGCGCCGGCGGTGGGCGGGATGAGCCAGCGGGAGTGCGGGCCGCCGGGCCCGTTGAAGCTGCCGCGGCTGAGCATCTCCCACACGCCTGTGTACGCCCTGCGCGGCGGCACGCCGTACGGGTTGTTGTAGTTGTCGGCGATGCCCATGATGTGGCTCAGCTCGTGGGCGTAGACGGCCATGCCGGAGCTCTCGGCCTGCACCGAGTCGATGCCGAAGCGGGCGTTGGGCCAGAAGGTGGAGCCGGCCTGCCACGAGGTCCAGTCGACGTAGCGGGTGTCGGCCCAGTTGGGCAGCGCGGCGTCCGGCGGACCCCACTCGTCCGGTACGTCCTCCTTTGTCGGGAATTTCATCATCCCGAACTCCTGCCAGGTGGACGACTCGTCCTGGCCGGCACTCAGGTAGAAGACGAAGTCGAACTGCTCGGCCGTCTCCTGCCCGACGTCGGCGATCCAGGCGGCGTTGCCCTCGGTGCGCAGGTTCTTGTCGCACGAGTCGCCCGCGGGGCACCCGGCGCCGCCCTGGAACTCCATGGCGTACTCGTGGTCCTTGCCCGACATCGTGTACGGGCCGAACCCGGCCAGTTCCACGCCGTACCTGCCGCCCGAGTCCTCCATCCAGTACTCGTGGATGGTGTGTCCCTTGTTGAGCTTGTTCGGGGTGTTGAGGAAGTCCCGGTAGAAGGTCGCCACTTCGTCACGGGGGATGCCGTGGGCCTCGGCGCTCGGGTTCCCGAAGATCGTCGAGCCCTGGGGCTGGGTCGCCACGAACGGCTGGTTGGGGTAGTCGAGCAGCACGAGCGCGCCCTTGAAGGTGCGCTTCGACCCCTTGGCGGAGGGGTCGGCCCAGTTGGTGCCGGGCGGCTTCCTGTAGTCCGCCCACGTCATGTGGTCGGGGTTCTTCCAGTTCTGCGGGTCGATGGGTTTGAGGCCGCCGGGGAGGCGGGTGCGCAGGGCCTGGACGTCGTCGGGTGCGTCGACCTGCCAGGGCTGCGTCTGCGGCCAGTGGTCCTGCCGCCAGGGATGCTCGGGATCGGTGGGGGGCGCTGCGGAAGCGGGGGTCGCCATGAGGCTCACCGGGATCATCACGATGACCGCGGGTAAACCCTTCAGCAGCTTCTTCAGGGCGTTCACGGATTGACGGTATAGAGGTAATTGTCGGAGATCAACGATCAGACGGCGGGAAGCAGGACAACTTCGCCGACCTAGCGATTCGCCCCGTTCGTCCCGATTGCGGGCATATCCTGCCTTCACGTTTAATGCCTAGAGGGGAAATCTCGACGGGAGTCCTGATGCCGTCTGCGAAGCGTGCCGGGCCGGCTCCGGGCAGGCGCGCGCCCGGGCCCGTCGTCCTCCATTCCGCCCCGCTCGTCGTGCCCGTCTGCACCGTCCCCATCCGCGACGGCGCCGTGGCGATCAGGGGCGAGCGGGTGCTCGCGGTCGGCCCGCGAGCGGAACTGCTCCCTGCGTACCCCTCCGCGCAGGAGCTGCGGTGGCCGGGGATGATCGTGGCGGGGCTGGTCGACGCGTGCTCCGCCGCGCCGTCGCCCGCCCCGGGGGTGACCGCGCGGGGCGGCGTGCTCTCCGACCTGGCCGACGGTCCGGCGCTCCCCGGCATCTCGTACGTCGAGGTGACCAGCGCCGGCGAGGAGGAGTGGGAGGAACACGACCGGGACGCGGTCATCACCGCCATCCGCGAGGCGGAGCGTCCCCGCGTGGTGGGGATCGCCGCCCACGCGCGCGACCCGCACGTGCTGGAGGACGTGGCCGTGCTGGCCAGGACGTTCGGGCTGCGGCTGATGGTCCGCCTGGACCATCGCTCCCCCGTGGAGCTGGATGAGACCGGTGTGCTCGGCCCGCTGTGCCACGTGGCGAGCGGCAGGTCGCTGGACCCGGGCGAGCGCAAGCTGCTGCGGCTGCGCAGGACCGCCGTGGCGCTCTGCCCGCCTGAGCCGTCACAGGTGCAGGACGTGCTGGCCCTGCTGGACGAGGGCAACACCGTCGCCTTCGGCAGCCGCGGCCCGGCCGGCACGCCACCGACCGGCCCGCTGGGGCCGGCCGGTGCGATCAGGCGCCGCGCGCGGGAGCTGAGGCTGCGGCCGAAGGAGCTCGACCGCCGGCTGGTGGAGGCCGCCACGCTGGGCGGCGCCAGGGCACTGGGCATGGACCGCGGCAGGGGCAGGATCGGGTCGCTGGCCGCCGGCACCCGTGCCGACTTCGCCGTCTTCGACGCCCGCGGACGTTATCCGTACGCGGCCCTGCTCTCCCAGCCACCTTGCCTCGCCACCGTCGTCGGCGGCGTGCTCACCTGCGAGGGCTGACTCGCTGCACCCGCTTCACACCCGTGTCCTGCCTCACATCCCGACACCACCGTGTCGGCAGGGGCACAACTCGACAGCCCCGAGCCGATGCGCGGCCGGATCATCGCGGCGCTGTCCATCGTCAGCGCCGGGGCGGGGGGCTCGGCGGGCCGCTGCTGGGCTGGCTCAGCGACGCCATGGGACCCAGGGTCGCCCTGGAGATCGGCGGGGTGGCCTGCGTGGCGGCGACCCTGCTCGCGGCGGTGGCGCCGGCCCGGCTGTCAGGCCGGACGATCAGGCAGGCCGCCGGGCTGAGGCCACGTCTGGAGAACGCCTGACCGTCCAGGGACACCACTTGCCTGTAGCCGTTGGTGGAGCTAACCTGTAACTGCATTTGGAGGTTAGCTCCACCAGGAGAAGCAGCGAGGAGGTTAGAAAATGCTCTTGACCTCAATTGACCCGTTCTTCCAGGAGTTCGAGCGGCAGTTCAGCCGCCTGGCACGCCAGACCCTCGACAACGGCAACGCCGTGATGCCCATGGACGGGCTGCGCCGCGACGACGACGTGCTGCTCCGCTTCGACCTCCCCGGCATCGACCCCGACTCCATCGAGGTCACGGTCGACCGCGGGGTGCTGAGCGTGAGCGCCCGCCGCGAGGAGGAGGTCGCGGACAACGAGCGGCTGTTCGTCCGCGAGCGCCCGATGGGCGCCTTCACCCGCCGGGTCTACCTGTCCGAGCACCTCGACAGCGAGCGGATCGACGCGGGCTACGCCAACGGCGTGCTCACCGTCCGCATCCCGGTGCTCGAGCGGGCCCGGCCGCGCAAGGTGGAGATCCGGCGAGGCGAGACCAGGGCCATCAAGGCCTGACACGCGGTCCGGGGGGCGGGCTCCCCGGCCCGCTCCCCGGATCACGAGGAGAGCCACGATGCCAGAACTTCCCCTTGACGACGAACACGCGCCTCTCTACTCCCTCGGCCAGGTGGCGGAGATGTTGCAGGTCCAGCACGCCTTCCTGCGGCGGCTCGACCAGCACGACGTCATCAGCCCGAGCCGTTCGAGCGGCGGGCAGCGGCGCTATTCCCGCCGCGACATCCTCATCGTCCGGCACGTCACCCGCATGACGGAAGAAGGCATGACGCTCATCGCCATCCGCCGGATCCTGGAGCTCGAACGCGAGCTCGCCGGCGTGCGCCGGGAGCTCGACGAGGCCCGCGCCCGGCTGAACGGCGAGCGGCGGTGACCCGGTGATCCGCCCTCCCGGCCGGTCCGCGAAGGAGGATTCCGGACCGCTCACTGGGTAGGGGGCCGATATGACCGAACAACCTCCGGACCGATACGGCTACGCCGATGAGCAGGAGATCGAGGTCGAAGAGTGGACCGACGACCTCGGCCTCCATCACGAGGTCGCCGAGGACGACCCCCAGCACCGGGACACACTCGACGAGCGGCTGCGGCGCGAGGCGCCGTCCCGGCTCCACGAGCCCCGGCCCAAGCACCGGCTGACCCAGCCGGACGAGGGGCTCGAACCCGACACGGACGACGAGGAACTCGGTGTGGACCAGGGCGGCGACACGGATGACCTCTCGGCGGAGGAGCGGGCCGTACGCATCGACCCCGACGAGGACCTCACGTGAAGGGCTCCGGCGGCGCCGGGGGAAGTGCCGCTGCGCGTCCGCCGGACCTTAAGGCGAGACCGTCCAGCGCGGGCAGCAGGGCGTGCAGGTCGCCGGCGATCACGTCGGCCGCGCCGGCCTCGGGGCGCTCGGCGTGCAGGTAGCCCCATGGGCCCCGCTTCAGCAGCGCGGTCCGCATGCCGGCCGCCCTGGCGGGCAGCACGTCGTTGTCGAGCCGGTCGCCCACGTAGAGGATCTCGGCGGGCTCGCGGCCCGCGACGGCTGCGACCTTGGCGAAGAATCCGGGCTCCGGCTTGGAGACGCCCCACCCGTCGGAGGTGTGCACGGAATCGGCCGGCAGGTCCATGGCGACGAGCGCGGCGTAGGCCCGCTCCGGCTGGTTGCCCGCGATGATCACCTGGTATCCGGCCGCCCGGATGGCCGCCAGGGCGTCGCGCACGTCGGGGTAGAGGTCGCCGGCGTCGAAGGTGTTGCGCATGCCGTGGGGGTCGTCGCGCTCCCACTCGGCTTCCTCCTTGGCGAGGTCGAAGCCGGGGCGTACGAGCTCGAAGGCGTCACTGTGCGAACGGTCCAGCGCGGCCATCCCGCCGAGCGCGCCCATCAGCGTGAACGCGCTCACGCCCAGCCGCTCGGCCCAGCGCGACCAGATGCGCGTCTCGCTGATCAGCGTCTCACCGACGTCGAACACCACAGTTTTGATCATCAATCCCCCTGTTTCACCGCATATGTCCGGGCGTGAGGCATAGCGCGGACAGCACCAAAGGGGATTTTTCCATGGAAGCGGAGCGCGACGAGAACCACGTGGCTCCGGCCGCTTTCCGCTGTGGGCGGAGGGCGATCCAGCGCGTGCTCATGGCATGAGTTTCTCCATCGCCTTGGCGATGCGTTTCTCCGACACCGGGGTGGGGGTGCCGAGCGTCTGGGCGAAGAAGCTCACCCGCAGTTCCTCGATCATCCACCCGATCTCCGCCACGTCAGGGTCCCCGCGCCGGGCCGGGTGGAGCTTCTGCCGCAGGTCGTGATAGTCGTCCTCGACCTTGTGCACCCGATCCATCCACTCCCGGTCACGCCACGGATCCTCGGGGAGCTTCGTGAGCCGGCGGTCGATCGCGCGGAGATAGCGCAGGACGTCAGGCAGCCGCCGGTAGCCCGTGGCGGTGACGAACCCCGGATGGACGAGCCTGCCGAGCTGGTCGCGCACGTCGTCGGTCGCCGCGCTCGGCTGCAGCGCGTCGAGCCGGGCGCCCGCCGCGTGCCAGACGCTCAGAATCTGCTCCACCTTCCCCAGCACATCGGCCGACGTGTCATAGAGGTGGGCCCGCACGTGCTGGTAGAGGCGGTCGAAGGCCACCGGGTCCCAGGCCGGGCCGCCCGCGTCGAGCATGAGCTTGTCGACGGCCGTGTCGACCACGTCGTCGAACAACGCCACCGCCCCGCCGTGCGGGCTGCGCGACAGGGCCAGCTTGGCCTGGTTGGACAGGCCGCCGAGCAGCGACTTGGCCGGGTTGGTGACGTTGAGCAGGAGCAGGCGGCGCACCCCGGGCCAGTGGGAGCGGCGCTGCTCCACCTCCGTCTCGAAGATCTTGATGGAGACCGAGTCGCCCGCGTCGACCAGGGCCGGATAACCCTTCATCCGGCCCTGCTCGAACACCTTGGGCAACGTCCCGAAGCTCCAGGTGTGCAGGCCCGTCTGCTCCAGGTCGTCGCCCGCCTGCGAGAGCGTCTGGCGCAGGCGCGGCGCGAGGCGGCGCTTCAGCGCGTCGAGGTCTTTGTCCTCGGCCACCGTGCGCCTGCGCTCGTCGATCACCCGGTAGGTGATGCGCAGATGGCCGGGCACCTGGTCGAGCTGCCAGGCCTCGCGCGGCACCCGGACGCCGGTCAGGCGCAGCAGCTCGCGCTCCACGGCCTCCAGCAGCGGCTCGCCGCCCGGCTTGACGCCCTCCAGCACCTGCCTGGCGTAGTTGGGGGCGGGCACGAAGTTGCGGCGCAGGTTCTTCGGCAACGATCTGATCAGCGCGGTGATCAATTCTTCGCGCAGGCCGGGGATCTGCCAGTCGAAGCCGTCGGAGCTGACCTGGTTGAGCACCTGGAGCGGCACGTGCACGGTCACGCCGTCGGCACTGTCCTCGTCCGGGCCCGGCGCGAATCGATAGGTCAGCTTCATGCGCTGCCCGAGCTGGCGCCAGGTGTCGGGATAGTCGCGGGTGCTGACGTCGGTGCCCTCGTTGACCAGCATCTCCGGCGAGAACGTGAGCAGGTCGGGCTGCTCGTGCCTGGCCTTCTTCCACCAGGAGTCGAAGTGGCGGGCCGAGACGACGTCAGCGGGCACCCGCTGGTCGTAGAAGTCGAACAGCGCCTCGTCGTCCACCAGGATGTCGCGGCGCCTGGCGCGGTTCTCCAGCTCCTCGACCTCTCCGAGCAGCCGGCGGTTGTCCTTCAGGAAACGATGGTGGGTGTCCCAGTCGCCCTCGACGAGCGCATGCCTGATGAACAGCTCGCGCGACAGGTCGGGGTCGATGCGGCCGTAGTTGACCTTGCGGCCGACGACCAGCGGCACACCGTAGAGAGTGACCTTCTCCAGGGCGATGACGGCGCCCTGGCTCTTCTCCCAGTGGGGCTCGGAGTAGGTGCGCTTGACGAGGTGCTGGGCGAGCGGCTCGACCCAGCCCGGCTCGATCTTGGCGTTGACGCGCGCCCACAGGCGGGAGGTCTCGACCAGTTCGGCCGACATGAGCCACTGCGGCTGCTTCTTGGCCAGTGCCGACCCGGGGAAGATGGCGAAGCGGGCGTTGCGGGCGCCGAGGTATTCCTGGATCGGCCTGCGGCCGTCCTGGCCGCGCTTCTCCATGACGTCCTTGACGCCGATGTGCGACAGGAGCCCGACGAGCAGCGACGCGTGCACCTGCTGGGGGTCGGCGGCCCGGCTGCCGGGCTGGGCGCCGAGCGCCTGGCGGAGCTGGCTGTAGATGTCCTGCCACTCGCGCACGCGCAGGTAGTTGAGGAACTCCGCCTTGCACAACCGCCGGAACGCGCTGGACGACAGCTCCTTCTGCTTGTCGCGCAGGTAGTGCCAGAGGTTGAGGTAGGCCATGAAGTCCGACTCGGGATCGGCGAAGCGGCGGTGCTTCTCGTCGGCCTGCTGCTGCTTGTCGGAGGGCCGCTCGCGCGGGTCCTGGATCGACAGGGCGGCGGCGATCACCATGACCTCGCGCAGGCAGCCGTTCTTCTCCGCCTCCAGCACCATGCGGCCCAGGCGGGGGTCGACGGGCAGGCCGGCCAGCTTGCGGCCGACGGGCGTGAGCTTGCCGTGGGCGTCGAACGCGCCCAGCTCGTGCAGCAGGTTGACGCCGTCCTTCACCTGGCGGCGGTCGGGCGGCTCGACGAAGGGGAACGCCTCGATGTCGCCCAGCCCGATCGAGGTCATCTGCAGGATGACCGAGGCGAGGTTGGTGCGCAGGATCTCGGGGTCGGTGAACTCGGACCGGTTGAGGAAGTCGTCTTCCTCGTAGAGGCGGATGCAGATGCCGTCGGAGGTGCGGCCTGAGCGGCCCTTGCGCTGGTTGGCGCTGGCCTGCGAGATGGCCTCGATCGGCAGGCGCTGCACCTTGGTGCGGTGGCTGTAGCGGGAGATGCGGGCGTAGCCGGGGTCGACGACGTATTTGATGCCGGGGACCGTGAGCGAGGTCTCGGCCACGTTGGTGGCCAGCACGACGCGGCGGCCGGTGTGGCGCTGGAAGACACGATGCTGCTCGGCGGCGCTCAGCCGGGCGTAGAGCGGCAGAATCTCGGTGTTGCGAAACTCCGCCTTGGCCAGGGCGTCGGCGGCGTCGCGGATCTCCCGCTCGCCCGACAGGAACACCAGGATGTCGCCGGGGCCCTCGCCGATCAGCTCTCTGCAGGCGTCGACGATGCCCTGCGTCTGGTCGTCGTCATCGTCGAGCGGGCGGTAGCGCACCTCGACCGGGTAGGTGCGGCCGGAGACCTCGATGATCGGCGCGTCTTCGAAGTGGCGGGAGAACCGCTCGGGGTCGATCGTCGCGCTGGTGATGACGACCTTGAGGTCGGGGCGCTTGGGCAGCAGCTGTTTCAGGTAGCCGAGGATGAAGTCGATGTTGAGGCTGCGTTCGTGGGCCTCGTCGATGATGAGGGTGTCGTACTGGTCGAGCATGCGGTCGTGTTGCAGCTCGGCCAGCAGGATGCCGTCGGTCATCAGCTTGACCAGGGTGCGGTCACCGGCCTGGTCGGTGAAGCGGACTTTGTAGCCGACCACGTCGCCGAGCTTCTGGCCGTCGCCGGTGCCGAGCTCCTCGGCGATGCGCTCGGCGACCGTGCGGGCGGCGATGCGGCGGGGCTGGGTGTGGCCGATCAGCCCGCGCACGCCCCGCCCCAGCTCGAGACAGATCTTGGGGATCTGGGTGGTCTTGCCGGAGCCGGTCTCCCCCGCGATGATCACGACCTGGTGGTCGCGGATGGCCGCGAGGATGTCGTCCTTGCGCTGGGAGACCGGCAGGTTCTCCGGATAGGTGACTTTCGGTACGGCTTCGCGGCGGCGTACCAGCCGCTGCTCGGCTCGCTCCACGTCGGAGAGGATCTCCGCGACGATCTTGTCGCGGGCGTCCCGCGAGCGCACCCGGCGCATGCCGTCGAGCCTGCGCCGCAACCGCCTCTGATCGCGGGGCATGAGATCGGGCAGGCGGGACTGGAGGTCGGCGAGTGGAGAGGACAACGAAGACGTTCCCATACTGCTGTCAAGGATATTTGAGCCCCGCGTCCCCGGAGCCAACCGCCCATGGTGCCCGACCGCGCCGGCCCGCGCATCCCAATATCCCGGCGCGCCTCACGATCCTGGACCGTGACCACGTGACCTCAGGGTCGGAGAAGGAGGACGTACGCCCGAAGGGGTCGTTCACGGGCGGGGCCACGACGTGACACCCGCCTCAGCCGGCTCGGCGTGCGGGCGCCGAACGTCGCCGGCCGGTTGGCCTCAGGTGAGGCCGGTCAGCGGGGCGCGGCGGCGCGGGCGGCGCCGATGATGCCCGCCTCGTTGCGGAGGGCGGCGGGCACCACGGGAGTGTCGAGGTGGATGTGCGGAAGGAACTTGTCGGCCTTCTTGCTCACTCCCCCGCCGATCACCATCAGCGAGGGCGTGAACAGCATCTCGACGTGCCGGAGATATTCCTCCACCCGCCCGGCCCACGCCTTCCAGCTGAGTTCCCGCTCCTCCCTGACCCGCGCCGCCGCCCGGTGCTCGGCGTCCCTGCCGTGCAGCAGCAGGTGCCCGAACTCGGTGTTGCGGACGAGATGCCCGTCGGTGAACAGCGCGCTGCCGATGCCCGTCCCGAAGGTCAGGATGAGCACGGTCCCCCGCTGCCCCTTGCCCTTGCCGAACGTCATTTCCGCCATGCCCGCCGCGTCGGCGTCGTTCAGCACGGTGGCCCCGCCGAAGAGCGCGGCCGCGTCGACCCCCTCCCACGAACGGTCGACGTTGGCGGCCGTCAGGACGACGCCGTCCACGACCACGCCGGGAAAGGTGATGCCGACGGGACCGCTCCAGCCGAAATGCTTGGTGATCGACGTGACCGCCTCGGCCACATCGTCGGGCTTGGAGGGCTGGGGCGTCGGAATGCGCAGGCGCTCCTCCGTCAGCTTGCCGGCTTTCGTGTCGACGGGCGCGCCCTTGATTCCCGAACCGCCGATATCGATACCCAACACGTTCATGCTGTTCCTCTCCCCGCGTGATGCGGGAAAACTCCCGCGCCGCCATTTCCGGACCTGACTGAACCCGCTCCCCGCCCCCCGCGTATCTCGCGTCACAAGCGCTAACTAGGAGGCAACGGATGCGGCCACGCATCATCACACTCTGCGCTGTTGCGGTCGTTCTGGGAGCGACTCTCACCACTCCCGCACACGCCACCACCAGGACGCGTTTCGACGTCATCAACCTTGTGTCGGACGTCAAGGGCAAAGCCCCTGTCACCGACCCCAAGGTCGTCAACCCGTGGGGCCTGGCCATGGGCAAGACTCTGTGGGTGTCCAACACCGGCACCGGCAGCGCCACCGTCTATTCCGGCACGGGCAAGAAGGAGAAGACCGAGGTGGCCATTCCGGGCGGAGCCCCGACGGGCCAGGTGTTCAACCCCGGCGACGGCTTCACCGTGAAGGGCAGGCCGGCCACGTTCATCTTCTCCAGCCCGAGCGGCGCCATCACCGGCTGGAACGCGGAGGCCGACCCGGGCAACGCGATCATCGCGGCCTTCACCCGCGGCGCCGACTACAAGGGGCTGGAGCTGGCCGAGACCGACGACGGAGCCTTCCTGCTGGCCGCCGACTTCGCCGGTGGGCGCATCCACGCCTTCGACGAGGACTTCGAGCGCATCCGGCTGTCACGCTGGCAGTTCAGGGACAAGGCGATCCCCTCGACCTACAAGCCCTACAACGTCGCGGTCGTCAACGGCAACGTCTGGGTGGCCTACGCCCTGCGCGACAAGAGCACGGGCAAGCCGGTGTTCGGCGAGGGGAAGGGCTTCGTGAGCCGCTTCGACGGCAACGGGCGCCTCACCGGGCGCATCTCCAGGGTCGGGCTCAATGCTCCCTGGGGGCTGACCGCCGCGCCGAAGGGCTGGGGACAGTACGCCGGAGCGCTGCTGGTCGGCAACTTCGGCGACGGGACCGTACACGCCTACAAGAGCGGCCGTCACCTGGGCTCCCTTCGCCTGTCGAACGGCAAGCCGATCGTGCTGCCCGGCCTGTGGGACCTCGAACCCGGCACCGCGGCCACCGGCGGCGAGAAGGCCCTGTGGTTCTCCGCCGGCATCGACGGCGCCAAGCACGGCCTGATCGGCGTGATCGCGCCGCAGGGCACGAAGGTGTCCTCGTCGGCCCCCTCGAGCGGCCCCTCGAAGGGCCCGTCGGGCAAGCCTTCCACCCCGTCCTCCAAGAGCCCGTACGGCGGGTACTGACCGGGCGCTCCCTTCCCCGCCCCCGCCTGGCCGGTCGCGTGGCTCGCCCGGCCCGGGTGGGGGCGCCACCGGCCGGTCACGCGGGCCGCGGCCATGAGCGGGGCGGCCGGCGCCTCAGCCCAGCACGGCCGCGAGGTCCTGGTAGGTGCGGTAGTGCACGGCGGTCATGCCGAGCGCCCTGGCGGCCTCCACGTTCTGCAGCCGGTCGTCGACGAACAGGCAGCGGGCGGGCTCGGCCCCGGCGCGCTCCGCGGCGATCTCGTAGATCCGCCGGTCGGGTTTGGCCACGCCGACCCTGGCGCTGCTCACCACGTCGTCGGCGAAGCCGGTGAGCCCCAGCAGGTCGAGGTGGTGTTCCAGGGTGTCCATCGCGTTGGTCACGATGACCAGGGGCACCTCCTGCCGCGCCCTGGACAGCAGCGCCCTGACCTCCTCGTCCACCCAGAAGCGGATCCTCATGAACTCGCCGACGGCCTGGCGGGCCCGCTCGTCGCCGCCGAGCGCCACGGCGATCGACTCCGCCCACTGCGTCTCGGTGACGTGGCCGAGCGTCGGCGGCATGATCAGCTCGGGGTCGAAGGCCGTCTTCATCAGGGGCAGGCCGTAACGGGCTTCGATGTCGGCCTGGGCGGCGTGGTCGAAGTGGCGCAGCACGCCGTCGAGGTCGGACAGAACAGCGGCGAAGGGGATCACAGTCCCTCATTGTGCCGTGTGCGCCGCCCTGCCCAGTAGCCATGACTTTTCCGGCGCCGCCGAAGGTGCTCGGGTAACGGTCGGCACTACCATCTCCGAGACAGGATTCGGTATCGGAACGGTAGGGCATGGACGATCACCGGCTGCCACGCGAGCTGTGCAGGCTGTTCGCCGACGGCGGCGGGGGGCGACGGCTGCCGACCGTGCTGCCGCCTGGCGACGTGGTCTGGCCCGACCCCGGCTACACCCGGCAGGGCGAGGCCGCGCGGCCGGCGTTCTGGATGAGCGACGAACCGGCGGCGGGCGAGGACTGGGCGCTGCTGCGCGCCTGGCACGCGCACAGCGGCCTGTGGCCGGTGTTGCTGGACGAATCGGCGCAACCGTGGGCGGTCGGGCAGGTCGTGCCGGACGATCCCCGCCAGATCGATCACTTCGCCGCCGAGGGGTTCATGACCGAGGTGTGGGAGGAGTGGGTGGCGCAGATGCCGAAGGACGCGCTGGCCGAGCTGGAGCCGTACGGCGCCATCTGCCCAGGTCCCGCCGCGCCCGGCGTGCTGAAGGCCGAGCCGGAGGCGGTCGCCGACTGGCTGGCGGGCGAGCTGGCGGCCAAGGGGATGCCGCTCGGCCTGGTCGCCGCCGGCCGGGGAGCGGACGCGCTGGCGGTCATGGGCTGGCAGGGCGCGCTGCACCACAACGAGTGGATGGTCCCGCTGGCTGCCGTCGTGCGCAGCTGGGAAGACCGGTTCGGGGCACGCGTGGTCAGCGTCGGGTTCAACACGCTCGACCTGAGCGTGGCGGCGCCGCCGGACGACCCGGAGCACGCCTTACACGTGGCGGCGGAGCACTGGGCTTTCTGCCCGGACAACGTCGTCCAGGGGCCGGGCGACCTCCTGGGCTATGCCGAGCAGATCATGGGCCGGCACGCGTGGTCCTTCTGGTGGGACTGAACCGGCGTCACGGTCGTCCCGGGCCGCGCGCACAACCGGCGTCACGGTCGTTCCCCGAGCGGGGGCGGCCCTCTCGACCGGCATGGCGGCGCGGCCCGTGCCGGCGTCCTTCGTGCCCGCGGCGCGCCCGTCCGGCGCCGGCCCTCCCAAGGGCCCGGCCGGCGAAGAAGCCGGGCCCTGTACGGCCGCCGCCGAGCCGTAGCCGTCTCCACGGCCGGGCTCACGGGATGCGCGCCACGGCGCCGTAGGTGCCGGACGAACTCGGTTGGTCAACACAGGCGCTCTCGTTGCCGTCCGGCCGCCATTCCGGGACCCACACCAGCCCCGGATCCACCAGCACCAGGCCTTCGAGCAGAGCCTCAACCTCCTCCCTTGTGCGAATCGCGTGCCCGGGCAGCGTCATCGCCAACAGGTCGTGTACGGCGGGCAGCAGCTCCGGGGGGATCGCGTCGAACGTGGTCTGCAGCAGCGACAGGTAGCTCCGTTCCGGAACGGCCTGCCGGATCCGCTTGATCACGTAGTGGAAGAACTCGTCGTCGTTCAGGCTGTGGGTCGACAGCAGCAGCACGGCCATGGGCCGGTCCCAGTCGAGGAACGTCTGCAGGACCCTGTCATCGAGGATGTCGTCGATCTCGCGCACGTCGCCCTCTACAACGCGTACGAGGTCGGTGACGGGCTCGATGGTCGCCCTCGCTCCGGCGAGGACCATCGGGTCGTTCTCGACGTACACCACACGCGGCGCCGAGCCGTCCAGGGCATCGCGGGCGATGTCGTGCAGTTGCCTGCCGGGCGGCAGGCCGCTGGGGACACCACTCCCGACGATCACGAACTGGTCCACACCCACGCTCGCCAGATGACGGACCACACGGCACAGATAATGGAGCACGGCCCGTGCGGCCGTCGTCGTGATCGGGGCTGCCTGGTCGTACCGGCGTACCGCGTCGCGGTCCGCCACGAAGTTGTTCTTTCCACCTGCTGCGGCGTCGAGAATACGGGTGATCCTTGCTTGGGTCGGCTCCAGCTTCGCCAGGTTTCGGATGGCACGCTGACGCATTGAGTGTTGCCCCTTTCCCCTCGCCCACTATCTCGGGAAAAGCTGTCCTTTCGGACCCCACTCGATGACCCACACCATATGATCCTCGCTACGGAGCAGATGACAACACGAAAAGCCATTAGTTTTCGGTATATATGGGTTACCCCGCCTCGCGCATAATGATCATTTACGCGGGAAAGAGATCGCTTCCCAGTGAACGCGAAAGCCGTTCGCGATGGGAATTGAGCACCTCGAAGGTCTCTTCGCGGGTGGTCGTCGTCACCGACAGCTTGGTGAAGGCCTGGTGGTACGTCTCGACCGCCCCGCCCTCGGTGACCAGCTCGTCGGACTCGATGCCGTGGGCGCACGCGATGTCGGCCTCGAACTCCTCGGCGAAGCGCCAGATGGTGAACGGTCCGGTGCGCGGCACGTAGGCCGGATCGTCCATCGGCACGACGTGCAGCGAGACGTTGGGCCGCTTGGCGTGGTCGAGCAGCAGGTCGAACTGGCGGAGCTGGACGTGCGGCCCGGCGACGGAGCGGGTCAGCACGCTCTCGTCGATGATCGCCCACAACACGGTGCCGCTCTCACCGGCCATGGCCTCCTGGCGGGCCAGCACGAGGGCGAGCGCCTCGTCGACCGTCCGCTGCCCGAGGATCGCCGGCCCCGCCGCGGCGATCGCGGCCCTGGCGTAGTCGTCGGCCATCAGCAGCGGCGGGACGAACTGGTTGTGGTAGGTGCGGATGACCGTGGCCCGCTGTTCGAGCGCGTAGGCGGCGGCCAGCCAGACGGGCACCGAGTGCGCGTCGTACCAGGCGGTTCCGCGTTCGCCCCTGGCCAGCGACATCATGTAGTCGCGGACGGGCGGGGCGGTGACGTCGTAGACGGTGAGCAGGCGCTCGGCCGTGATGGGCGCGGGCGCGATGCGGCCCTCCTCGATGGCGGGGATCGCGGCCGCACCCTTGCCGAGCGCGGTCTCGACCTGCTCGACGGAGAGCCCGGCGGCCTGGCGCAGTGCGTGCAGCCGCCTGCCGAGCGCCCTGCGCTGCGGATCGCTCAGGGGCGCCGCCGCGTCGGGGATGCCGGCGGCGGGCGCGGGCTCGTCGGGCAGGCCCTCGGCCCTGCGGGCGAGCTCGACCACGCCGTGCAGGACGGCGAGCGAGCTCTCCGACAGGCCCGAGACGGACCTGCCGACGGTGGCCGCCCGCAACTGGAGCTCCTCCACGCTGCCCGACTCGAGGTAGTCGTCGCCCACCAGCCAGCCGACGCTCACCTGCAGGCAGGAGGCCAGCGCCCTGAGCACCTGGAGCGTCGGGTTGGTCTGCTTGCCCGTGCGCAACTGGCTGACATAGGCCCGCGTGATCGGGATGCCCGCCTCCGTCAGAGTGGAGGCGACCTGCGCGCCGGTGAAGCCGCGCTTGGTCAGCGCGAGATCGAGCCGTTCGGCGAAGTTCGCCACGGCACACCTCCTACCGCCCGTGAACTCATCCAGCGTAAGGGACGCGGGCCCACCTGTCCCCTGCCATGTGGGCAAGCACTGCCCAGCGGGGAGGTATCAACATATTCGCAAACTGTCAGTTGACACACCCCCCTTCTTCAGCAGACTATCGCAGCGTATGGAAAGTGGTGCTTAACAGCCAGCGGTTCTGGAGAGAGTCCTCGACGAGGAGGTGGCCGGACGTGACCATGGATTCCTCGGGCGGTTCCTGGTTCCAGGAGGATCCGGCCCCCAGCAGGCAGGAGCAGGTGGTCCAGCGCATCTGCGCGCGCGTCGCCGGTTCCGGCGTGCACGTCGCGAGCCTGCCGCTCGGCGGTGTCCAGGTCTGGCTCGACAGTCCCCGTCACCGCTGGCGCTTCTACCACCGGATGGCCCGCGAGCTGCGGCTGGCCGGCTGGCACACGGAGACGGGCCCTGATCGGCTGCTGCTGCTCGGGTGGAGTGCGGTCTGCCTGAGCCACCGGGCCAGGATGCTGAGGGCGGCCCTGGCGGGACGGCTGGCCGACTTCGACAGGACGGCGTTCACCGCCGTCATGATCGCCACCCGGCTCGGTCACGAGGGATTCCCGGCCGATGAGCTTCCCGGCGAGGTGGAGGCCCGTTGCGGTGACGCGCTGCGCTGGCCCGCCCGGCTGGCCGATCTCGACGGTCTCGAACGCGGCTCGTCGCTGGAACCGCTGCGGCTCAGGCTGGCCCAGGTGGCCGGGCTGGAGGCCAAGGTGGCCCGGCGCTGCGGCGAGCATCTCGCGCTCGCCTCGAAGGTCGCGCGTACGGTGGCCGGCGGTGCGGCGCCGGCCAGGTCACACGTACGGGAAGCAGGTGACTCCGGCTCCTCCACGGCGGGCCTGACGGAGCGCATGGTCGGCGTCAGCGTCCCCAACAGCGTCCCTGATGGGGCCCTGAGCGCGGGAACGGCCCGATGAGGCGGGCCGTCCCTTCCGGCGAGCCGGGCGCGGCAGCGCTCGGCACGCCACGTCACTGCCAGGACGCGGCGATGGTCGTCACGACCGCGTCCCGGCAGGCCTCGACCGGTGGGCGGCCGGTCAGAGGCACATGTGCGCCGGCCCCGGCGCTTCCTCGCCCCTCCGGCATCGTGTGGCACGTGCCCGACCTAGTCGGCGCGGTGCTGTTGACCAGCGCGGTAGCGGCTGGCGTGCTGGTCAAATCGAGGGGTTGCGCCTGGGGTCGGTATACGTCGCACCCGCCGGACCAGGCGGGCGCGTTCGCGGTGCCGCGCGCGGGGTCGCCCACGACCCCGCGCCGGGGCCGCGCGAACGCGGCAGGCCTGCCGGCGAAGGCGGCGACCCCGGTCGCCGAGCCCCGCCGGCGAGCCTCCGCGCTCGCCGCCACCGGCACGGAGGCGGTGCGGGGTGGGGAGATCGGCGTGACGGGCGCCACGGTACTGATCGACCGGCCGTTTCTGAGGCCGGCGCCCAGGCACGCCTCCGTGCGGGTGGCCGTTTCACCGGCCGCCGTCCTGCTCGCCGCCACGGCGCTGGTGCGGGTCGCCGTGGCTTCGGGCCGTGAGACCGAACCTCGATCTCCACACGCGGCGGAAGAGGGGCCGGCGATCAGCCGCCGGCTCCTCACCCGGTCGCGTGCCGAGCGAGTACGGAGCGCCGGCCGGCGGCCGGACCGCCGCCGAGTTTCCCGGCATGTCCCTTCACAGGGTCATCGACCCGCGACCGACAGGAACGATCATGCTCACCGATGAACTGCGCAGGCCGCAGCCGCACGAAGTGCACGCCCGGGGCGTACGGCCCGGCGCGCCGCCGCCGTCCTGGGGCGAGGACCAGGACGACGTTCCGCCGCCGGCGGAACCGGCGCGCAGCGTGCACCGGCTGCGCCGCATCCGGCAGGTGTCCGTCCAGGCCATCACCGAGATCGACCAGGCGCTGAGGCACCGCGCCCAGTGACCTTCCCGCCTTCCCCTCGCAGGAGGAACCCCATGCGCACCGTCCTCGCCCCCGGACCCGCACGTCGCGGGGGGGTGCAGTGAGCCGCGGCAGGGTCGGGGTGATCGTGGCGCCCGCGAACCCCTCCGCGGAGCCCGAGCTGACCCGCCTGCTCGGGTCGCGTGCCGACATGCACGTCACCCGCTTTCCCGTACACCACCCGATCCCGGCGGCCCGGCACCCGCTTTCCGCGGGGCGCCCGGGGCCCGCCCTGGCCGAGCGGCTGGAGAGCTACAACGAGGCCCTGCCCGCCATGGTGCACGCCTTCGACGGCCTGCCGCTGAGCGCGATGGTCATGGCCTGCAGCGAGCCGCGCTACCTGCTCGACCCCGACCGGGACCGCGAGCAGTGCGCCGAGCTGACGGCCAGGACGGGAGTGCCGTTCGCCTCCGCCACGCTGGCGGCGCGGGAGGCGATGGAGCACCTCATCGTGAGCGACATCGTCCTGGTCTCGCCGTACCAGCCGTGGCTGACGGAGCTGGCCGAGCGGTTCTGGAAGAAGGCCGGGCTCACCGTCACCCGGGTGGTGCAGGTCCGCGCGGCGGGCGGCTACTCGCCGTACACCGTGACACCGGCCGAGCTGATCAGGCAGGTCGAGCTGGCGGATCTGCCCGGTGACGCCGCGCTGCTGTTCACCGGCTCGGGAACGGCCACGCTGCCCGTGCTGGGGCCGCTCAGCACCGGCAACGACCGCGTCCTGCTGACCTCCAACCTCTGCACGGCCTGGTGGGCGCTGTCGCGGGCCATCGGCCGGCCGGTGACGCTCAGCCGCGTGCCCTACCGCCGCCACATGGCCGCCTCGAACGGGGCGCGCGTGGGAGGCATGGCATGAACGGCGTCATCGTCGTCGGCGCGGGCCCCGCGGGGCTGACCGCGGCCCTGTCGCTGGCCCGGGCGGGCATCCCGGTCACCGTGCTGGAGGGCCAGAACGAGCTCAGCAGGCAACCGCGGGCGTGCACCTTCCACCCGGCCACGCTCGACCTGCTCGACGGCCTCGGCGTGGCCTCCCGGCTGGTCGCCGAGGGCCGCGTCGTCGACCGCGTGCAGTGGCGCGACCGGTCCGGGATCGTGCTGGCCGAGATGGGCATGAACCGGCTGGACGGCCTGACCAGGCACCCGTTCAGGATCCACGCCGACCAGGCTTCACTGACCCGGTTGCTGCTCTCCGCCCTCAGCGCCCACCCGGACGTGGACGTGAGGTTCGGCACCCATGTGGACGGTGTGGCGGAGGGCGGAACAGGGATCCGGGTCCGCGTCGGCCACACCTGGACGCGGGCCCGGTACATGATCGCCGCCGACGGCGCGCACAGCACGGTGCGCAGCTCGCTGGGGCTGCCGTTCCCCAGGTCCGCGTATCCGACGCAGGCGCTGCGGGTGTTCACCGACTCGCCGCTCGACCGGCTGTTGCCGAGCCTGGCGCCGCTGACGTACGTGCGCGATGTGCAACAGTCGTGCACCCTGCTCGGGCTGCCCGACCACTGGCGGATCATCTTCAAGATCCCCTGTGACACGCACGAGCCGCTGTCGCAGGCCAACCTGGGCCTGCTGATCCGGCGGGCGCTGCCGGGCGCCGGCGAGCCCATCCGCGTGACGGGCGCCGACCGGTTCGCCCTGTCGCGGGGGGTGCTGACCTCGTACCGGTGCGGGCGGGTGTTGTTCGTGGGCGACTCCGCGCACCTGACCTCGACGGTCGGCGGGCTCAACATGAACGCGGGCATCCACGACGCCGTCGAGCTCGGCCAGGTGATCGCGGCGGTGATCGGCGGCTTCGCCCAGCCCGCCGCGCTGGAGGCGTGGGCGTGGCGGCGGCGGTCGGTGCTGCTGCAGCGGGTGGTCCCCCGCGGTCAGACCCGGCCGGCGGGCGTGCGGGAGCACGACAGCGCCAGGCTTGAGGCGGCCATGGCGGGGCTTCGGGCCATCGCCGGCGACCCGGAGGCGACCCGCGCCTACCTGGCGCAGGCCTCGCTGCTGGACACGGTCCCCAACTCCGCCGGGAGGACATGAGCAGGCCCCTGTGACCTCGTGCTCCCGCGTACCGACCGAGGAGGTGTGACACCGGATGTGGCGAACCCTGTCTGACGACGCGCGCCAGGCCGTTCGCGACCTGTGCGACAAGCACGGAGCCCGTCTCTACGACTACTGCCGCACCGAGCTCGCCGCGGGCGACGCCGAGCAGGCGGTCGCGGGCGCGGCGCTGACGGCGCACCTGTACGCGGACCGCGTGGGCGATCCCGGCCTGCGCCGCCCCTGGTTGTACGCGGTGGCCCGCGCGCACCGCGCGGTGGTCGCCAAGCCGGCCAGCATCGGCTCGTGGTCGCGTCCCGGCCGCATGTCCGAGCTGCTGCCCGAGGCGCTGCTCTCCCTGGAACGGCCGCAGCGCGAGCTGCTGGACCTGTCCGTACGGCACGGCCTGTCGGACACCGAGCTGGCCGTGCTCTTCGAGATGGGCCAGAGCGAGGTGCGCGCCACCGTCACCGAGGCCGCGGCCGGCCTGGAGGAGTGGTTCGCCGCGATCATCGCCGCGCGGGCCCCCGACGGTTGCCCCGATCTGACGTCACGGGTGGCGGACTGGGTCAGCGCGCCCGGCCGCCGCGCCAGGGCCAGGATCGGCCGCCACATCCAGTCCTGTGCGACCTGCCGGGCCGCGCCCAGGACCGTGACGGCGGCGGCGCTGCTGCGCCGCCTGCCGATCGCGGCACTGCCCGGCACACTTCCCAGCCGGCTGGCGTCGGCGCAGCCGCTGCCCGGCGAGGGGCCTATCTGGCGGGCGGACGGCTTTCCTGTGCAGGCCCGCACACTGGTGGAGTCCGGCTCCGCGCCGCCTCCCCCGGTCGCCGACGCCACGCCATCCGTCCCAGTCGCCGACCCCACGACGGCGACTTCGGGAAAGCCCTGGTCGGCGGCGGGCGCGGCCGCCGCCGACCAGGAGCCTCCCGCCGCTCCCGCCGTGCGCGGGCGGCACCCGTTCACGCCGCCGAGCCGCACGCGGGCCTTCCGCGGCGGCGCGGGCAACGACAAGCTCGTCTACAGCGCCGTCATCAAGGGCGACAGCAACGGGTCGGCGCACGGCGACGGCACGATCGTCAGGTACGGCGGGATCCCCCTGAACGGCGCCGTGCACGGCCCCCTGAACGGCCGCGCGAACGGCCGCGCGAACGGTCACGTGAACGGCCGGGCGAACGGTCACGTGAACGGCTCCCCGAAGAGTCACGTCAACGGTCATGCGAACGGCTCCGGCGGCGGACCTGGCAGGGACGGCGCCCAGGAGTTCTGGCGGGACCGGCCCGAGGACGACGACCCCGATGCGGGCGCGCCGGTCAGGACCGTGGTCAGGCTCGCGCTGCTTTTCGGCGTCGGCCTGCTGGCGGCCGGGCTGGTCTGGGCGCTCATGAACGCGGGCGGGCAGCAGGCGATGATCACCAAGGCCGCCGCGCAGCCGGACGTACGGCTCGCGGAGCCCCACGGCCCTGGGACATAGGGGGCCTTGGGCTCCCGGCGGAGCCCAAGGCCGGTCGGGTGTCTAGAAGAAGTGGAACCCGGGCTCGGGCTCCGGCAGGTCCACCCGCTCAGGGCCGCGGAACCTGGCGGTGTCCTTCGGCACGTCGGTCAGCGGCGTGCCGAGCACGAACGGCACGACGACGCGGCTGCCCGCCAGGTCGACGGTGACGTTGGCGCCGGTGCCGGTCTCCCCGCTGAAGGTCGCGTCGGTGCCGGCGATCACGAGGCCGATCCTGTGGCCCTTCCTGAACGTGTAGTCCTGCGGCAGCGTCAGCCATTTCACCGTGCCGTACTCGCCGGCGGGCAGCGGCTCGGCGTGGCTGAGCGAGTGGCGGTTCTGCACGTCGATCCAGCCGCGGGCGACGATCTCGAGCGGCCGGGTGGCCACGTTCGTGACGGTCTTGCGGTAGCAGGCGTCGTCGGCGTCGGTGCTCTCGCCGTGGCAGTCCTCCTCGGTGAGCGTGGTGATGCCCTGGCCGCGCATCCAGTCGACGCGGGTCGCCTGGCCGAAGTCGACGAGCAGGGCGGTCAGGTTCGAGGTGGGCTTGTCCAGCTTGACCCGCAGGTCGGCGGTGGGCGTGCCGGACAGGCGCAGGTCGAGCGGGAGCGGGCCGGTGGTGAACGCCACCCGCCCCGGGTTCGCCGTGCCGATCCCGGCCACCATGTCGTTCTCGCTCATGGCGACGTCGGTGAAGGAGGCGGTGCTCTTCCTGGGGGCGGGCTTGAGCCCGAGCGTGCCGTCGGGCGCGGGCCGCAGCGACGCCTTGACCGCGAACGGCGCCGGCCAGTCGCGCTGGGTGATCCACCGCGCCGGGCCGATCTCGACGTCGGCTCGGGGCTCGCGGGTGATGCCGTTGCGGACGCCGTGCAGCCAGTGGTCGAACCAGCGGTGCAGCGTCTCCACCCACAGGGTCCTGCGGCCCTCGAAGTCGAACGGGTCCACGTGCTGGGTCTGGCCGACCCAGATCTTGCGCGGCACGTTCCTGTCGGCCAGCGCCTTCCACCAGGCGGAGAAGTTGTCGGGTTTGACGTTGAGGTCGTTGACCGTGTGGACGACGAAGACGCTGGCCCTGACCTTGGAGACGTCGCCGAGCAGGCCGTCGATGTAGTCGCGCTCGGCCCAGAACCGGTTGTGGTTTCCGGTGTCGTCGCCGTCCTCGGCGTCCATCCGGTCGCGGACGGCCTGGCACTTGGCGGCGGGGTCGGTGTCGATGTAGCCGGCCAGCCAGGAGGCGTAGTCGTAGTTGTAGATGACGCCGTTGGAGCGCTGGTACTTGTACCAGGAGCTGATCGCCGAGATGGGCACGATCGTCTCCAGGCCCTTCACACCGGTGGCCGCGACGGCGTTGGCGAGGGTGCCGTCGTACGACTTGCCGATCATGGCGGACTTGCCCGTCGTCCAGTCGGCCACGGCCGGGGTTCCGTCGGCCCTGAACGCCTTTGCGCGGCCGTTCAGCCAGTCGATGACGGCCTTGCCGCCGAGCACGTCGGCTCTGCCGCCGATGTCGGGGCAACCCTCGGACCGGGTGGTGCCCAGCATGTCGACGTTGAGGACGGCGTAGCCGCGGGGGACGAAGTAGTTGTCGTAGAAGAGCGGAAATTTGACGACGTTTCCGGCTTCGTCGTATTCCTTGCGCTCTCCCTCGTTGCCACGGCCGGAATTGTCGTAGTAGGGGCTCTCGTCGATGATCACCGGCACCTTGAGTCCGGGGCCGGACTCCCTGGGCCTGATGATGTCCACCCGGACCTTGTCGAGGGCGCCGTCCTGGTCGCTGTCGACGGTGGATTCGACGTACACGTGCTCGCGGACGGCGTCCGCATAGGAGAAGACCGGTTGCGTGCGGCCGTTCTCGACGGTGATCGCAGGGGCTGCGGCCGCCTGGGCCGGGGTCGCGATCGCCAGGGTGAGGGCGACGGCGACGAGGGCCGGGCGTAATTGTGACACGCGTGACCTCCGGGATAATTGACCCAAATACCCTGCAATCTCGCAGATGACTGGGAACCTGACAAGATTTCGGATCTGGATGCCGAGGACCACGTTCGAGGCCGGGTTCGAGAGCGGAGTATGAGGGCAGCCTGCCGGGCGGCGCGATCGAGCGGCCCGCCGTAGGACGGACCCGCCGCCTGATAGCGATCACATCGTTACCCGCCCGCGCGACGCCACGTCACCAGGCCCGGCCCGCGCAACGTCTAGGGTGGATGGTCAACAGCCGGTGAGGAGAAGGTGCATGCGAAACGTCGCTCGGACCTCGCTCGTGGACTCCGCCATCGACGAGTTGCGCCGCGAGATCGCCAGCGGGGTGTGGCCGGTCGGCACCAAGATCCCGTCCGAGAGCCAGCTCGCGCAGAGCCTGGGCATGAGCAGACTGTCCGTACGCGAGGCGGTGCGCGTGCTGGCGCACGCGGGGCTGCTGCACACCCGGCAGGGTGACGGCACCTACGTCACCGCCACCGACGAGTCCAAGATCGCCCTGCGCCGCCGGCTCGACACCGCCGCCGCCATGGACATCATCGACGTGCGCCGCGGGCTCGACCTCGTGGCCGCCAGGCTGGCGGCCGGCCGGCGCACCGAGCAGGACCTCGCCGCGATGCGCGAGGCGCTGGCCCGCAGAGACGCGGCCGGCAAGGAGGGCGACCTCGACAGGTTCGCCGACGCCGACGTCGACTTCCACCTGCGGGTGGCCGACGCCGCGCACAACGCACTGCTCGGCGACCTCTACCGCAGCATGGGCGACGCGCTGCGCGACAGCGTCAGAGACCAGGAGCAGGCGGCGCTCGACCCCGACAGCTCCCATGCCGACCTGCTGCAGGCGATCGCCGACGGCGACGCGGCGCGCGCGGTCGCGGTCTGCGTCGCCATCCTCGACCGGCAGGAACGCGGCCTCTAGCACCCTCCGGCGGCAGGCGTCACGCGTCCGGCTTGCGTGCGCGCCCGAGAATGTGCGGCAGCGCCGGAGTGGAGGGCACCGGCTTGTGCGAGAAGCGCGTGTGCTCCTCGATCACCAGCCCGCTCTCCCTGATGGCCCGCGCGGTGTCGCGGTTGGGGCGGCACCCGCCGGCCACCACCCGCCACAGCGGCGTGACGAGGTCCTGCAGCACGCCCAGCGCCGGGCCGCGCGAGCGCACGTGCTCGTAGAAGCGCAACTCCCCGCCCGGCCTGAGCACCCTGCACACCTCGGCCAGCGCGGCCGCCTGGTCGGGCACCGAGCACAACACCAGCGACACCACGGCCGCGTCGAACCCGCCGTCTTCGACGGGCAGCGCCCCGCCGTGCCCGGCCACCACGCGCACGGGCACCGGCGCCCCACCCGCGGCCCGCTCGGCCGCCGACCGCAGCAGGTCCTCCGGCTCGACCGCGACCACCTCGCGCACCTCGGGAGGGTAGTGGCGGAAGTTCATCCCGTTGCCCGCGCCGATCTCCACCACCCGCCCGGCCAGCCCGGCCAGCAGCCGCTGCCGGTGCTCGGCCGTGCCCGACCGCTCCGACTCGGCGATCATCCGTTCGTACGCGCGCGCGAACCGCGGACGCTGGAACTTCGACAGATCCCCCATGACTCCCACGCTAGGTCCAGGACGCGCCGCTGACGCGTCCTGGACGAGCGAACACTCTCCGTATCGGCCAGTGGCCCGCCACCCAGGGCTCGCCGCACTCGCGCGGGGGCCGGTGGCGGGTTCACGACCAGCACAGACGCCACCAGGCGAGAAATCGATTGATGGACGCCGCCGCCACATCCGACTCACTCACCGTAACGCGCCACTGATACTCATGAGACCGTTCAGAGCCGCGATCGTTGCCACCTCGAGACCAGCGCCCGGGGCGGCGCCTATAGCGTCCCTTCAGTGCCGTTATCAGAGGTGAACCCCGGGCCCCTTCCGCAGCGCGAGGACGCCGAGCGCTGCGACCACGCGGAGTCAGGACGGCGTTGCGTGCTCCCGGTCATGCACCGGAGCCCGCACGTCTACGCGCCGGTGGACGCCGCCGGGTAGCCGCCGCCAGGCCTGCGCCGCAGCCAGTACGCGAGCACGGCCGCGCCGAGCAGCACCCCCCACAGCGGATACGGCCACAGCAGCAGCGTCCAGAGTTCCCCGCGTTCGACGGCGTTGACCGCCAGCCCCGGCGATGCCAGGCAGCAGGCGCCCGCCACCGCTCCCCCGAGGGCGACGGGGAGCGGCACGGGCACGGGACGCCCGCGCAGCAGGGGGATCCAGCGCGGGAACACCTCTCCCCACCTGCTGATCAGGCCCAGCGTGAGCACGGCTGCGGTCACGGCCGCGAAGGCGAGCATCAGTCCCTGCAGCCTGAGCGGCAGGTCGATCGGCCCGGAGATGTCGGTCGGCCACGGCGTCAGCCAGGTCAACCGGTAGAGGGCGTAGGGCAGCGGGCACAGAGCCGCCCCGACGGTGGCGACCCTGCCCCACCGCCGCGCCTGCACGGGCCCGGCCCAGCGGGGCAGTGCTCCGCCGAACAGGCGGAAGGTGATCCACACCCAGGCGGCGAACGCCGCCATGTCGGCGAGCGTCCAGGCTATGCGGCCCGCGTACGAGCGCAACCCGGCCGTGACGTTGCCCGCGTACGCCCACAAGGCGCCACCGAGGAACGCGGCCACGGCGGCGCCGGCCACGACCAGGGCGGCGAGCGCGACGTAGCCCCAGATCCTGCCGCGGGCGCAGGCCCTGACGACGGGCACGACGACGGCCGCGGCGAGGGCCACCGGCAGGGACAGCCCCATCACGTAGCCCAGGACCGACATGACGCCCGCGTCGGACATCACGCCGCCGAAGAACAGCACCTGAACGATCGCGCCCGCCTTGACCAGCGGGTTCGGCCGGCCGGAAAGCAGCGCGACGACCAGTCCCGCGAGACCGGCGGCGACCGTCATCGCGCCGCCCACGTCGTGCTCGAACAGGTGCGAGAGCGAGACCGTGACGCGGTCGCGAGCACCGAAGGGGTACGACGCCGGAGTCGTCCACCACAGCGCGCCGACGGCCGTCACGGTCAGTGACAGCAGTACTCCGAGTGGTTTCATGGCAGCTCACGCTAGGAAGCCGGGCCGGCCGCCGCCTCCCCCACGTGAGGGAGGTGCCCGCGCGGCCCGTCGGCTAGCTTCTGGAGTTGTGACCATTCACTGGAGGGCGGTGCTCTACCAGCTGCTGGGGGCGGCGCTGCTGACACCGGTGGCGGCGGTCCTGGCGCTGCTCGTGGTGACGGAGATCTCGCTGTCGCGGGTGCTGCTGCTGTGGGCGCTCTGCCTGCCCGCGTCGGGTCTGGTGGCCTGCGTGCCGCTGGTGGGCAGGCTGGAGGTCGTCGCGCTGCGGGAGTTGCTCGGCGTGGCGGTGCCCGAGCATCCGGACCGTGTCTACCTGGGCGTTCTGACGGCCCTGCACCTGTTCGTGGGTGCCACGCTGAGCGCGGGCGCGCTGGCATTGTCGCCTGGTGTCCCCGCGGCGCTCTCGCCCGCGCGCTGGCGGGCGGACCCCGGCGAGGTCGCGCAGGTCCTGCTCCTGATCGTCGTGGTGCTGGTGGTGATGGCGGGCGCGGGGATCGCGCAGCAGCGGGCGGCCCGCAGGCTGCTGCGGGCGGACCCGTCGCGGGTGATCGAGGAGCTCGGCCGCCGCCAGAGTCTGGCCCTGGAGCTGCACGACTCGGTGGGGCACGCGCTGAGCGTCGTCCTGGTGCAGGCCATGGCGGCCCAGGCGGCGCTGCGGCGGCAGGACACGGTCCTGGTGGCGGAGCAGTCGCTCGGCCACCTGATGGGCGCGGCCCGCGACGCCCAGCAGGAGCTCGACGTGCTGCTTCGCGTGCTCGACGAGGGCAGCGAGGCCCGCACGCCCACGCTGGACTCCCTGGACGCTCTCGTCGACGGGCTGGCCGTCGAGTGCCGGGCCGACCCCGTGGACCGGGTGCCGGAGGCGACGTCGCGGACGGCGTACGCGATCGCCAGGGAGGCCGTCACCAACGCGCTCAGGCACGGGCGCGGGCCGGTCAGGCTGGACCTGGCCGTCGGTGCGGACGTCGTCCTCACCGTGGAGAACGAGGTCGCCGGGCGCCCCCCGTCGCAGGCCGGGCGCGGGCTGGTGGGGATGCGGATGCGGGCGCGCCTGGCCGGCGGGACGTTCGAGCAGGAGGAGGTGGACGGCACGTGGCGGATCACGGCGACGCTTCCCCGGTGAGCAGGCCCCAGGAGATCAGGCCCGTGATCAGGCCCGTGATCAGGCCCGCGATCAGGGTCGTGCTGGCCGACGACGAGCCGCTCATCCGCTCGGGCTGGGCCACCGTGCTCTCCGTGCACGACGACATCGAGGTGGTCGCCGAGGCGGCCGACGGCCACGCCGCCGTCGAGCACGGGCGCACGGCCGACGTGGTGCTCATGGACATCCGCATGCCCGGCATGGACGGCCTGCGCGCCACCGGCGAGCTGGCCCGCAACGCGCCCGGCACGCGGGTCATCGTGGTCACGACCTTCGAGAACGACCAGCTGGTCTGGGCCGCCCTGCGCGCGGGGGCGGCCGGCTACGTGCTCAAGCGTTCTCCCGCGTCCGACCTCGTCACCGCCATCCGGGTGGTCCACGGCCGGGACGCCGTGCTGTTCCCCGACGCCCTGCGGCGGCTGGCCGCCCCGCGCCGGGACGCGCCGCGCGTGCCCGGCCTCACCCCGAGAGAGCTCGACGTCGTACGCCTGCTGGCCAGAGGGCTGAACAACGCCGAGATCGCCGCCACCCTGTACGTCACCAGGGAGACGGTCAAGACGCACGTCGGCAACGTCCTGGACAAACTCGGCGCCCGGGACCGCACGCAGGCCGTCGTCCGCGCCTACGAGCTGGGCATCGTGCTCGCGGGTGAGAGCGCTCAGCCCTGGGGCAGGTGACGGGCATGCGAGACCCGGTCACCGTGACCACCTGCGCCGACGGTCCCCTGCTCATCAGGGGCGACTTCGAGCTGCTCACCCAGGACGGCGAACCCATCGACGCCGGCCGGGCGACCGTCGCTCTGTGCCGTTGCGGCCTGTCCTCGGTCAAGCCGTTCTGCGACGGCTCGCACAAGGCCGGCGGTTTCCGTGCCACGAGCGAGCCGGACCCGCCGCCGTAGCGCGCGCACCGAGTGGGCGGAGCGCCGGATCCGGCCGCCCGCGTACGGCACGCCGCCGGTCAGCGCCGCCCCGAGCGCCAGCCAGCTGCACACGGCCCGCTCCAGCACCCAGACGGGTGCCGGCAGTGCCGCAGACGCGGGAAACACCCTCTGCCCGCCCGCCCGCCGCCGTCCCGCCTCGGCCAGGCCCACGGGCAGGGCGGCCAGCGCGGCCAGCGCGGCCAGCACAGTCAGCCCGGTCGGCGCCGGCAGCTCACGAGGCCGCCGGAAGGCCAGGACCGCCAGCGCGGGCAGCATCGACAGGAACGCGGCCATCCGCACCGGCTGCGCCAGGTCGTCGTAGGCCTGCCGGACGCGCTGCGACCAGAACCGGCGCGCGTCGCATGGGAGGCGGCGGACGTACAGGCCGGGCGCGTGCAGCTCGCGGCCGCCGTGGGCGCGCACGGTGCGGATCAGCTCCAGGTTCTCGAACAGGACGTCGCCGTCGTAACCGCCCATGCGCACGAAGAAGCCTCGCCGCACGCCGAAGGTGCCCGGGTAGTCGGCGCCGAAGGCGCGGTTGAGCAGCGTGCGGGCGGTGTCCCAGCGGGCGTGCCAGGGCAGCGGGTCGAAGTAGTTCTGCGGTCTCACCAGGTCGGCGCGGGCCAGCAGGTCGTGCACCCCGGTCAGGGCGGGCAGGTCGTAGCGCACGTCGTCGTCGGCGATCACCACGCGGTCGCCCGTGGCCAGCAGCAGCCCGGTCGTGACGCCCGCGACCTTGCCGTTGGCGAAGCGCAGCCCGGCCGCCGGCCGCGCGTGCCGGACCAGGCCGCGCCACCGGGCGGCGTGGCGGGCGAAGAGGTCGTCGCGGCTGCCGTCCACGACGATCACCCGCGCGTGCCGGGAGAGCCGGGCCAGGTAGCCGGTCAGCTCGCCGAGCCCTTGGTCGTCGTCCCAGCGCAGCGGGAGCACGTAGTCGAGGTCCAGCGCGGTGTCCAGGTCGAGCGCGGTGTCCAGGTCGAGCGCGGTGTCCAGGTCGAGCGCGGTGCTCACGCCGGGACCCGCTCGTCGAGCAGCGAGCCCGCCCCGCGCCGCCAGCAGCCCATGACGTACCCGGCCCACCGCCGTTCGAGCTCCAGCGCGCACGCGGCCCCGTACAGGATGTCGCCCGTCAGCTCGGGGTGGGCGGCCGCGAAGCCGCCGCACATGTCGTGGGCCGCGATCTGCTCGTGCACGGCGTCGGCCTGCACGTGCTCGTCGTAGAAGCGGGCGGTCTCCTGGCCGGCGCCGAGCCTGCGCAGGCCCGTGGAGCAGCGGCGGCTGGCCGGCGACGAGGTCATCTCGATCGCCGCCAGGTGGCCGAGCAGCGCACCGCGCCACCTCCTGTGCAGCCCGAACAGCGACATCACGTTGGACAGGGCCAGCGTGATGCCGGGGACGCGGTGCAGGTAGGCGCCGTAGGAGTCGTCGAGGCCGAAACCCCGCAGGGTGGCGCGGAACAGTTCGGCGTGCATGCGCTCAGGCCTGCCGCCGCCGTACTCGTCGGCCTGGATCTCCACCAGGGCCGCCTTGGGCCCGCCGCTGAGCCGTGGGATGCCCCAGGTGTGCGGGTCGGCCTCCTTCAGGTGGTAGATCGACCGGTGCACGACGAACTCGCGGAAGGTCGGGAGGTCCGCGTCGCGCTGCAGGAACGCGGCCACGGACGGCCCGCCGTCAGCGGAGGTCAGCGCGGTCAGCGCCTGGCGCACCTCGCGCGGCGGCACCGGCTCGGGGCCCGGCACGGCGGCTCTCAGTGCCTCCTCGAACCGCCGCTCCAGCCCTGCCCTGAACCCCAGCAGCCCGGGGTCCCACTCCCATCGGTCGTCGACCTCGTCGAATCCCTGGTAGTGGAGTTCGTAGCAGGCGAACAGGGCGAGCTGGAGATCGTCGTCGTCCAGCCCGCCGGTCACGCGGGCGTCAGGGAACGGCGCCCCGGGCGAGCCGGCGAGCCGGTCGAACAGCAGCGACGTGATCAGCCCACGCGAAGGTGGCAGCCGCATCAGGCACCCCCGGCACAACACTCGCAGGACAAGGAGTCGTCAGCAGTCACCGGCACCCCCGCATCCCCCGTACTCCCGCGGTTCAAGCAGGTGGCTGCCCGTGGCCGGGACCCCTAAACGCTGACCTCCACGCACCCGCCGGCCACCCGTACGGGATAGACCGGCACCGTCACCGCGTCCTCGTCCAGGCAGCGTCCCGACACGAGGCTGAAGACCTGCTTGTGCAGCGGCGAGGCGACGGTCGGCTCACCCTTCCTGGTGCCGACGATGCCGCGGGAGAGCACGTACGCCCCGCTGAACGGGTCGCGGTTGGCCAGTGCGTGCAGGGCGCCGTCGTAGGTGCGGAAGACGGCCACCTGCACGTCACCGACCAGGGCGCAGACGCCGCGTTCCGGCAGCAGGGCTTCGAAGTCGCAGACCGGCGTCCAGCTCATCGCGCCATCACCGGCCTGATCTGGCCGCGCTCGCTGCCGAACACGATCGACGGGTCGGGGACGCCGGGCGCGTTGACGAAGCTGACGAACCTGCTGAGCTTGTCCGGGTCGTCGAGCGTGGCCTGCCATTCGTCGGCGTACGTGGCGATGTGGTGCTCCATCTGCGCGTCGAGGTCGGCGCAGAGGCCGAGCGAGTCTTCCATGATCACCTCGCGGAGGTAGTCGAGACCGCCGTCCAGCGACTCGATCCAGGCGGCGGTGCGTTGCAGCCGGTCGGCGGTGCGGATGTAGAACATGAGGAAACGGTCGATGGTCCTGATCAGCTCGTCGGTGCTCAGGTCCTTGGCGAGCAGGTCGGCGTGGCGGGGCCGGAAGCCGCCGTTGCCGCCGACATAGAGGTTCCAGCCCTGCTCGGTGGCGATGATGCCGAAGTCCTTCGACCTGGCCTCGGCGCATTCGCGGGCACAGCCGGAGACGGCCGACTTGATCTTGTGCGGGGAGCGCAGCCCGCGGTAGCGCAGCTCCAGGGCGATGGCCATGCCGACGGAGTCCTGCACGCCGTAGCGGCACCAGGTCGAGCCCACGCACGACTTCACGGTGCGCAGCGCCTTGCCGTACGCGTGGCCCGACTCGAACCCGGCGTCGACCAGCCGCCGCCAGATCTCCGGCAGCTGCTCGACCCTGGCCCCGAACAGGTCGATGCGCTGCCCGCCGGTGATCTTGGTGTAGAGGTCGAAGTCCCGGGCCACCTCGCCGATGACGATCAGCTTGTCCGGCGTGATCTCACCGCCCGGGATGCGCGGCACGACCGAGTACGTGCCGTTCTTCTGGATGTTGGCGAGGAAGGCGTCGTTGGTGTCCTGCAGGGCGGCCCGCTCGCCCTCCAGGACGTGCCCGTTGTGCAGCGAGGCGAGGATCGAGGCCACGGCCGGCTTGCAGATGTCGCAGCCCCTGCCCTGCCCGTGCTCGGTGATGAGCTGGGAGAACGTGCTGACCTTGCGCACCCGTACGATGTCGAACAGCTCGGCCCGCGAGTACGTGAAGTGCTCGCACAGGCTCCTGCTGACCTCGACGCCCGACTTCTCCAGCAGCTGCTTGAGCATCGGCACGCAGCTGCCGCAGGTCGTGCCGGCCCGGGTGCACGCCTTGATGCCGGCCACGTCGGCGGCGCCGCCCTCGGCAATGGCGGTGCGGACGTCGCCCGCGCACACGTTGTTGCACGAGCACACCTGCGCGTCGTCGGGCAGGTCCAGGTTCGCCGCCCCCGACCCGGTGAACAGCAGGTCGGACGGCGAGGCGGGCAGCGGCTTGCCGACGAACGGCCGCAGCGTCGTGTACGGCGAGGCGTCGCCCACGCAGATGCCGCCGAGCAGCGTCCGGGCGTCGTCGCTGATGAACAACTTCTTGTAGACGCCGGCCACCGGGTCCATGTAGGTGACGTCGAGCGCGCCGTCCATCGCCCCGAACTGCGCCACCTCGACGCCCAGCAGCTTGAGCCTGGTCGACAGGTCGGCGCCCTCGAACGCCGCCCGGCCCCCCATGATCTGCTCGGCCGCCACCTCGGCCATCGTGTTGCACGGCCCGACGAGCCCGTAGATCATGCCCCCGGCCAGCGCGCATTCGCCGACGGCGTAGATGGACGGGTCGGAGGTGCGCATCGCGGAGTCGACCACGATGCCGCCGCGCTCGCCCACCGCCAGCCCGGCCGACCTGGCCAGCTCGTCGCGCGGCCTGATGCCCGCGGAGAACACCACGATCTGCGCGTCCAGCAGCGTTCCGTCGGGCTTGCGCAGCCCGGTGACCCGGCCCTCGCCGTCGGTGACGATCTCCTGGACGCCCGCGCCGGCGTGCACGCTCAGGCCGAGCTGCTCGATGTGGGACTTCAGCACCGAGCCGCCGCCCTCGTCCACCTGCCGGGGCATCAGCCAGGGGCTCATCTCGACGATGTGCGCCTTCAGCCCGAGCGCCCGCAGCGCGTCGGCGGCCTCCAGCCCGAGCAGGCCGCCGCCGACCACGACGCCCTCCGCGGCGTCCTTGGCGGCCACCCTGATGGCGTCGAGGTCCTCGATGGTGCGGTAGACGAAGGCGTGCCCGGCTCCCGGCACCGGCGGCACGAACGGCGCCGATCCCGTGGCCAGCACGAGCACGTCGTACGGCTCGGCGCCGCCGTCCTCGGTGACGACGTGCCCGGCCTGCCGGTCGATCGCGGTGACGCGGGTGTTCAGCCTGGTCACGACCCCGCCGGGGACGGGATAGGTGAGATCTTCCGCGGTGGTGCCCGACAGGTAGGAGGTCAGCGCCACCCGGTCGTAGGCCGGGCGCGGCTCCTCCCCGATCACGGTGATCCGGCCGCCGAAGCCCTTGGCCGCGAGCGTTTCCACGAACCGGTGCGCGGCCGGCCCGTACCCCACGACGACGATCCTGTTCATACCGAAACCCCTTCCTGCTCGCACAACCAGCCGACGATGCCCTCCACGGCGTCGCGGCAGGTGCCGCATCCGGTCGTGGCCCGGGTCGCGACCGCCACCGCGGCCACGTCCCGCGCTCCCGCCTCCCAGCACGCCCTGATCTCGCCCTTCGTCACGTTGTTGCACTGGCAGACCTTGGCCGCGTCCGGCATCAGCGTCGGGCTGTCGGCGACCGGCGTCGCCGCCGCCCCCGGGAACAGCAGTCCGGCCCGGTCGCCGGGCAGCGGCCCGCCGCGATCGAAGAGCTGGGTGAGCGTGCCGACGACGTCGCTCTCGCCCAGCAGGATCGCGCCGACCAACCGGCCGTCGCGGATGACGAGCTTGCGGTAGGTGCCGCGGGCCCGGTGGCTGAACCGCACCACCTCGGCGTGCTCCTCGCCGAGCTGGGTCTCGCCCATCGCGGCCAGCTCGACGCTCCTCGCCTTGAGGCGGGTGACCAGCCGGGAGCCGCGGTAGCGGGCCTTGCCGCCGGTGATGACGTCCGCGGCCACGGTGGCCTGCTCCCACGCGGGCGCGACCAGGCCGTAGACGGTGCCGTCATGCTCGGCGCACTCCCCGATGGCGAAGATCGACGGGTCGTCGGTGCGCAGCTCGTCGTCCACCACCACACCGCGCCGCACCCGCAGGCCCGCCTGCGCGGCCGGCCCGGTCACCGGGCGCACGCCGCAGGCCAGCACGACCAGGTCGGCCGCGACCAGCTCGCCGCCGGCCAGCAGGACGCCGTCCTCGCGCACCGCCTCGGCGCTGACCCCGGTGCGGGTCTCCACGCCCAGCCCGGCCAGCGTCTCGCCGAGCACCTCACCGGCCTCCACGTCGAGCTGGCGCTCCATGAGGTGCCCGGCCAGGTGCAGCAGCGTGACCGGCAGGCCCCTCCCGGCCAGGCCGCGGGCGGCCTCGACGCCGAGCAGGCCGCCGCCGACCACCACGGCCCTGCGGGCGTGCCCGGCGGCGGCCATGATGCGCTCGCAGTCGCCGAGCGTGCGGAACGGGATGGCCCGCTCCACGCCGGGGACGGGCGGCACGATGGCGTCGCTGCCGGTGGCGAGGACCAACACGTCGTACGGCTCGCGCCGCCCGCCGTCGGTCACGACGTGCCCGGCCTGCCGGTCGATGCGGGTGACCGTGCTGCCGAAGACCGCCTCCACGTCGTGCGCGTCGTACCAGGAGGAGTCCACCAGCCGTACCTGTTCCGGGCGCGAGCTGCCGGCCAGCACGTTGGACAGCAGCACCCGGTTGTACGGCCGGCACGACTCCGCGCCGAAAACGGTGATCCTCATGTGGGGGTCCCGGGCGCGCACCTCGCTGACCAGCCGCGACCCGGCCATCCCGTTGCCCACGACGACGAGTCTCATGAGTCCCTCTCCACTCTGACCGCGCAGACCTTGAACTCCGGCATCCCGGACACCGGATCGAGGGCCGGGTTGGTCAGCCGGTTGGCGCCCTCCCAGTGGAAGGGCATGAACACGGTGTCCCTCCTGATGGCCTCGCTGATCCTGGCCACGGCCTTGGTCTCGCCCCGGCGGCTGCTGATCCGCACGACATCCCCCGGCGCGATGCCGAGCTGCTCGGCCAGGTCGGGATGGAGCTCGGCGAACGGCTCGGGAGCGGCCTGGACGAGCGGCGCGATCCTGCGCGTCTGCGCGCCGCTCTGGTACTGGGCCAGCACCCGGCCGGTGGTCAGGTAGACGGGATGGTCCTCGTCGGTCTCCTCGGCCGGCGGCCGGTGCTGGACGGGCACGAACCTGGCCCGGCCGTCCGGCGTGGCGAAGGAGTCGAGGAACGGCCTCGGCGTGCCCGGATGCCCCTCCGACGGGCACGGCCAGAACACGCCCGTCCCGGCGGCGATGCGCTCGTAGGTGATGCCGGAGTAGTCGGCGAGCCCGCCCGCGCTGGCCCGGCGCAGCTCGTCGAACACGGCGGCCGGCTCGCTGTCGAAGCGGTGGCCCAGCCGCGCGGCGAGCCCGGCGATGACGTCCAGGTCGCTCCGGACGCCCGCGGGCGGGTCGACGGCGCGGCGGCGCAGCAGCACGCGGCCTTCGAGGTTCGTCATGGTGCCGCTCTCCTCGGCCCACTGCGTGACCGGGAACACCACGTCCGCCAGCACCGCCGTCTCGGACATGACGACGTCGCAGGCCACGAGCAGGTCGAGCGCGCCGATGCGCTCGGCCACGTGCTCGGCCGCGGGCGCCGAGATGACCGGGTTGGAGCCGAACAGCAGCAGCGCCCGCGGCCCTTCCGGAGTGCCGAGCGCGTCCAGCAGCTCGTACGCCGGCCGTCCCGGCCCGGGAAGGTCGCCGGGGCGCACCCCCCACACGGCGGCGACGTGCTCGCGGGCGGCCGGGTCGTCGATCCTGCGGTAACCGGGAAGCTGGTCGGCCTTCTGCCCGTGCTCCCGCCCGCCCTGCCCGTTGCCCTGCCCGGTCACGCACCCGTACCCGGAGCCGTACGTGCCGGGCAGGCCCAGCGCCAGCGCCAGGTTGATGAACGCGCTCACCGTGTCGGTGCCCTTGGCGTGTTGCTCGGCGCCGCGCCCGGTCAGGACGTAGGCGTTGCCGGCGGCCGCCAGCGCCCTGACCGCCTGCCGCATCTGGTGGACCGGCACCCCGGTGATCCGCTCGACCCGCTCGGGCCACCAGCCGGCCAGCGACGTGCGCACCTCCTCGAACCCCGCGGTCCGCGCGGCGACGTACGTCTCGTCCACGAGACCGTCGGCGACGGCCAGGTGCGACATCCCCAGGGCGAGCGCCAGGTCGGTGCCGGGCGCGGGCTGCAGGTGCAGCCAGGCCTCCTTGGCGGTCCTGGTCCGCCGCGGGTCGATGACGATCAGCCGCGGCCCCGACAGGTGCCGCAGGAACGGCGGCATGGTCTCGGCCACGTTCAACCCGGCCAGCAGCACCACGTCGGCCCCGGCCAGGTCGGTGATCGGGAACGGCATCCCCCGGTCCATGCCGAACGCCCTCGTCGAGGCGGCCGCCGCCGAGGACATGCAGAAGCGGCCGTTGTAGTCGATCTGGCTGGTGCCGAGCGCGACCCTGGCGAACTTGCCCAGCGAGTAGGCCTTCTCGTTGGTCAGGCCGCCGCCCCCGAACACGGCCACGGCGTCGGGGCCGTACTCGGCACGCAGGGCGGACAGCCGCGCGGCCACGTAGTCGAGCGCGGTCTCCCATGCGACGGGCTCGCCGTACAGGAGCGGGGCGGTCAGGCGCTCGCCGTTGGTGAGCAGTTCGCCCGCCGTCCACCCCTTCTGGCACAGCGCTCCCGAGGCGTTGGCCGGGATGTCGGTCCTGGGGGTGATGGCAAGGTCTCTGCCCGTTCCTGGGCCGATTGCCATGCCGCACTGCAACGCGCAGTACGGGCAGTGCGTCCTCGTCACGTCAGACCCGGGCATGGGCGAGGCTCCCGATCACGGAGACGCCGACCTTGCGCGTGTAGCACCACCAGGTCAGCGCGGCGCAGGACACGTAGAAGACGCCGAAGGCGAGGAACGCGGGAGCGGGGGTGCCGGCCGCGGCGAACGACATCCCGAACGCCCGGTTGATCAGGAACCCGCCGAGCGCTCCGACGGCCGAGATGATGCCGATGGCGGCGGAGGCCTGGCGTTTGCCGTACAGCAGGGCCTGCTCGCTCTCGCCGCGCTCGGCCACGGCCTTGGCCTGGAAGATGGCCGGGATCATGCGGTAGGTGGAGCCGTTGCCGAGGCCGGAGGTGAGGAACAACGTCTGGAAGGCCAGGAAGAACAGCCAGAAGTCGCCGGACGTGCCGGCCAGCCACACCAGCAGCACGCCGCCGCCCATCGCGGCGAAGTTCCACAGCGTGACGGGCGCGCCGCCGAACCGGTCGGCCAGCCAGCCGCCGACCGGCCTGACCAGCGAGCCGATCAGCGGCCCGATGAAGGCCACCGCGGCGTACGGGGCGCCGGCGAACAGGTTCGCGCTCAGCAGGGGGAAGGCCGTGGCGTAGCCGATGAACGAGCCGAAGGTGCCGATGTACAGGAACGACATGATCCAGGTCTGGGCCCTGCCGGCGACGGCGAGCTGCTCGCGCGGCTCGGCCCTGGCGCTGCTGAGGTTGTCCATGAAGAACCAGGCGCAGGCGGCCGACACGACGATGAGCGGGATCCAGAACCACCCGGCGGCGGCCAGCCCGAGCGAGCCGATCACCAGCGGCATGACGAGCTGGACCGAGCTGACGCCGATGTTGCCCCCCGCCGCGTTCAGCCCGAGCGCGACGCCCTGCCTGTCGCGGGGGTAGAAGTAGGTGATGTTGGCCATGCTGGAGGCGAAGTTCCCGCCGCCGAACCCGGCCAGGGCCGCGATCACCAGGAAGAGCCAGTACGGCGTGCCCGGGTCGTTGACCGCCACGCCGAGCAGCGCGGCGGGGATGAGCAGCAGCAGGGCGCTGACCACGGTGAAGGTGCGCCCGCCGAACTTCGCGGGGCCGAACGTGTAGGGGACGCGCAACACCGAGCCGATCAGGTTGGGCAGCGCCACCAGCCAGAACAGCTGGTCGGTGGAGAACTCGTACGCCCCCATCCGCGTGGCCACGATGCTCCACAACGTCCACACGGTGAAGCCGAGATGCTCGGCGACGATCGAGAAGATCAGGTTGCGCCGCGCGACCCGCCTGCCTGATCTCGCCCAGAAGGCTGGGTCATCGGGGTGCCAGTCGGCGATCCAGCGCGCCATCGACCTCTCCTACGCTCGGCGTCCGGGATCCCCAAGCTAGGAAGGGCGCGTTACGCACGTTGACGCTCCGCAGCCGTGCATTCGTTACGGGTGATTCACCTCGGTAACAAGCCACGCACATGTGTCACGGCGGAAACGAGCTGGAAATGATCGCTTATCACGGTCCCCTCCGGGTAACAGCACTCCAGCAAGGGGGGAGAAACATGATCAAGAAGCTTCACCATATGGGGTTCAAGTCGGGCCACATGTACACCGCGGGGATGGCGTCGATCGCCATCTCCTTCACGGCCTGGTTCATGTCGAAGAAGATGGAGGCGGCGGGCATCGACAGGGCCGACCGCTGGGGCATCTTCATCGGCGAGTGGGCGCCGTCGTTCTTCGCGCTGGGGGTGGCGCTCCGCATCGAGGAGACCCACCGCGAGCTCGAAGGGCCGGAGTCCGAGATGTACGAGCAGGCGGAGACCCGTACCAAGACCCACGCCGGCGTGTGACGCGGAGGTCACGCAGGTCACATCACGCTCCGTGACCTGCGTGACCGCGCGCCCCGGCCGGCGGAGCCGCCGGAGCCGATCAGCAGGGCCGGTCAGCCAGGCGTCGCAGCGGAGCGTCGCTCAGGCGGTAGTGCGGCCACTCCTCCTGGCGCACCGCGCCGAGGTTCTCGTAGAAGCCGATGGCCGGCTCGTTCCAGTCGAGCACCGCCCATTCGAGCCGCTCGTATCCGCGTTCCGCGCAGATCCCGGCCAGCTCGCCCATCAGCGCCCGGCCGTAGCCGCCGCCGCGGTGCTCGGGGCGTACGTACAGGTCCTCCATGTAGATGCCGTGCACGCCCTTCCACGTCGAGAAGGTCAGGAACCACAGGGCGAACCCGGCCACCTCGCCGTCGTGCTCGGCGATGTGGGCGAACACGGCGGGCGCGTCGCCGAACAGCGCCGTACGCAACTGCTCCTCGGTCACCCGCACCTCGTGCTCGGCCTTCTCGTACGTGGCGAGTTCGCGGATCAGCATGGCGATGACGGGCACGTCGGCGGGTGTGGCGGGGCGAATCATGGCTTTCAGCGTAGCGGGGGGGCGGGGGCAACCCGTCCCGCCGGGCGGCCGCCATACGGGACACTGGATCCCCAGGCACCCGTAACGGAGGACGGTCCATGGAACACCGCGTGTTGGGACGTACCGGTCGGCAGGTCGGCGTGGTCGGCCTGGGCGCATGGCAGCTCGGCGCCGACTGGGGCGAGGTCAGCGAGGGGGAGGCCCGCGCGACCCTCGAAGCGGCCGTGGACGGCGGTGTCACGTTCATCGACACCGCCGACGTCTACGGAGACGGGCGCAGCGAGCAGATCGTCGGCCGTTTCATCAAGGATCGTCCCGGGCTGACCGTGGCCACCAAGATGGGGCGGCGGGTGGAGCAGATCCCCGCCAACTACGTGATGTCCAACTTCCGCGCCTGGAACGACCGCTCCCGCCGCAACCTCGGCGTCGACACGCTCGACCTGGTGCAGCTGCACTGCCCGCCGACGCCGGTCTACTCGGCGGACGCCGTGTTCGACGCCCTCGACACCCTGGTGGCCGAGAAGAAGATCGCCGCGTACGGCGTGAGCGTGGAGACGTGCGAGGAGGCGCTGACCGCGATCGCCAGGCCGGGCGTGGCGACGGTGCAGGTCATCCTCAACGCCTTCCGGCTCAAGCCGCTGGAGCGGGTCCTGCCCGCCGCCCGCGCCGCCGGGGTGGGCATCATCGCCCGTGTCCCGCTGGCCAGCGGCCTGCTGTCGGGCCGCTACGACGAGCACACCACCTTCTCCCCCGACGACCACCGCGCGTTCAACCGGCACGGGGAGGCGTTCGACGTCGGCGAGACCTTCTCGGGCGTCGACTTCGCCACCGGCCTGGAGGCGGTCCGCCTCCTGGCTCCGCTGGTGCCGCCGGGTGCGAGCATGGCCCAGTTCGCACTGCGCTGGATCCTCGACCAGGAGGGCGTCTCGGTGGTCATCCCCGGCGCCCGCAACCCGGCCCAAACCACCGCGAACGCCGCCGCCGCGGACCTGCCCCCGCTGGACGCCGCGACCCTGGAGGCCGTCCGCGCCGTCTACGACGACCTGATCCGGCCCCAGGTGCACCACCGCTGGTAGGACGCCCGGTCCCGTCGTCGCCTGCGCTACCGCCAGAGAGCACCCAGCATGACCGGCCGCTCGGTAGCGATCGGTACCGAAGAGTACAGGCGCAACGACGCGGGCCGACGCCTTGAGGAGCGCTTCCGCCGCGCCGTGGACGAGGGCGACCTTCCCCGCGACGCCGACGCAGGCCGGCTCGCCCGCTACATCATGACGGTGGCGTTCGGCATCGCCGTCCAGGCCGCCGGCGGCCTCGGTCACGACGACCTCCAGGACATCGCCGGCATGGCCCTGCGCAACTGGCAGCCGTAGCAGGCGCGCGGCTGCCGTCGCCGGGCTTGTCGTACCGGGCACGACGGGGCTCGCGGCCTCTGCCGTCGCTGTGCGCCGCGTTGCTCGTCCCGCTCCTCGTCGCGCTTGCCCGGGACGTGACGAGATCCGCCGGCGCGAGTGCGCCCCGACTTATGTACCGATCGGAATAGCGCGCTCTGTGACACCAGCGCGGTGACCGTGTGTGCCACGCTGGAGCGCTGTGAGATGACGACTGCTCTGTGAGCGCGGGAAGGACACGACGTGGCCTGGAGTACACGCGAACTCGCGGAACTCGCCGGCACGACGGTGAACACCATTCGGCACTACCACCGGCTCGGCCTGCTCGACGAGCCCGAGCGCAGATACAACGGATACAAACAGTACGGGGTGCGGGATCTCGTGCGCCTTCTGCGCATCCGACGGCTCGCGGAGCTCGGCGTGCCCCTCGCACAGATCGGAGAAGTCGGCGCGGGCGGCGACAGCACCCCGGACGCACTGCGACAGCTCGACGCCGAACTCGCGGCACACATCGAGCGCCTGCAGAAAGCTCGGTTCGACATCGCGGCCATTCTGCGCGACAACGCGCCGGCCGACGTGCCGGCGGGGTTCGAGTCCGTCGCGTCACGCCTGTCCGAGGCCGACAGCGCGATCATCCACATCTACACGCAGCTCTATGACGAGGATGCGATGGCGGACCTGCGGCGCATGGTGGAGGCCGACGTCGGCTCCATCGGCTGCGACATCGACGTTTTGGCTCCCGACGCGGACGAGGCGACCCGGCAGCGCCTGGCCGAGAGGCTCGCGCCGATCCTCGCCCAGAACCTCGTCGACTACCCCTGGCTGAGCGATCCGGTGGCGCATCTGTCGAAGAGCGAGCACGTCACGCGGCGGACGTTCATCGACGCCGTGACCGAGCTGTACAACACCGCCCAGCTCGATGTGCTGCACCGCGCCAGCATCCTCGCGCATGAGCAACTGCGCATCGCGCGCGGGGCGAATGGCGGCGGCTGACCGTCGCCTCCCACGCGATTTGCCCATGTTCCCAGCACACGGTCTCTACTGGGGCTGAGTCGACCCTGACCACGCACCTGTCCTGGGGCACGCTCACGGCCCCGAACACACCACGACGGGCTCACCCCGTGACCTCAGCACCATCCCGATCGACGACGGAACCGGTCCACGACAGAAAGGAATGACCGATGGATCAGCAACCTGACGAGCCCTTCGCCGGCGGCGGTACCGAGACACCCGGCGAGGCGGAACGGCTCGCCGTCCCGACCCTGGCGGAGGATCTCCTGCTCCTCCTGTTCCAGCCGGACTCGGGCCTTCAGGCGGGCACCGGGACCATCGCGGGCGAGAACACGCTCTTCTACACCCTCGCGGGCGCGGTGCTCGCAGATCTCGCCCTCGGCGATCATGTCCGAACCGACACCGGCTCGGGCGGGACGACACGGGTGCAAGCCATCGAGGGCCGCCCGCCGTCGGACGACATCCTCCGCTCCGCATGGGACTACCTCTCTGAGAAGCCCCGAGGCGTCCAGACGATGCTCGCGGCGATCGGGCCGACATTGCGCAGCCCGCTGCTGGACAGGCTCGTCGAACGCGGCGACATCCGCCGCGAAAGCCGCAAGGCGCTCGGCCTGTTCACCACGACGGTCCTCCAGGACGGTGGAAGCGGGCGCCGGTCCCGGCTCCTTGAAGACGTCCGCGACGTGCTCGTCGAGGGCGCGGAACCGCAGCCCCGTGTCGCCGCGCTCGCCGCACTGCTCTCGGGAAGCGGGACGCTTCCCCAGTTCCACCCCGAGATTCCCTGGACCACCCCCGTGATCAACCGCGCCAAGGAGCTCGAGCACGGCAACTGGGGAGCCGGAGCCGCCGCCGAAGCGGTTGCGCGCACCGTCACCGCAACCATCGTCAACAACGTCGTCATCGCGGCGACCGTACTCCCGCAGAACTGAGAGAAGGACCCGCGTCGACGTCACCCCGATGGTCCAAGGCTGGCATCAGCCCGATTCCGGACCCGCCGCCGACAACCACCCAAAACCTCGACACGGCGAGCCCGGCCGGCGAGCCTGCTGATCGCGACGTGAGAGCGGTAAGGTACGAAGCCGTTCGATCTCGGCCGGATCGTGGCGGTCGCGTCCGGTAACGATGTCCGATCATCGGCTTGACCTGTGCGCGAACGCCCAGGCGTATCGCAGCAGAGCCGATCAGCCGCTCGTACGTGCTCTCTTGCCAGATGACGAGCTGGCTCGTGCTGATGATCTCAAGCGCATGCGAAGTCTCATAAGGGTCGCGAGCGCCCCATGGACATGTTCGACCCAAGGCGGAGAGCGGGCATCACAAGCTGCATCGCCATCCATGTGCGCACTTCGCGGGCTTCAAGGCCCGAGTGCGCAGAAGCCCCTTCGATGGTCATCGGTGAGAGTGACGTGAAGCTTGTCCCTGCCTCTGCTCGCAGTGCTCCGAGCGGGCAGGTTGCTCAGCGGACAAGCACCTCACTTCCCGGTTGCTGCGCCTTTGCCGGCGTGGCGGCTTCGTCCGCCACGCCGGCGCTGGATGGCGGTCGCTACCGGCGGCGCTACGCGAGGGCCGCCTGCGGCGCCGGCCGATGTCCGCCCGGCTGGAGTGCCGGCAGGTGGAAGGGGCCGACGGCAGTGGTCGCGAACAGGTCGATGCGGTGCTGCTGGGCGGGGTTCGGCCGTACACCGATCCCGGCCGGCTCCAGGGGTGGGCTCCGGCTGTGGACGGAGCAGGCCGCGGGCCTGATGGATGCTCTCGGTGTCGAGCACTACGCCGTGGTGGGCCACTCCATGGGCGGTGCCGTGGCGCTGGCGTCGCGGCCGCGCGTCCCCAGCAGGTCACCCGTGTCGTGGCGGTCTTGACGATGGGCGCCCCCGGGGCGCCGCTGTCCGCCGAACTCGACGCGGTCTGGGCCGCCCCCGCCGGCCCGATCGGGGCACGAGACATGTTGAGTCGTCTCGTCCTCGACCAAGCGCTCGTGACCGAGTCGGCCGTCGCTGCCCGTGCGGCTGCGATGCGAGCGGGGGCAGCCGCATTCGCGTCGTTGTTCCCTCCACCCAGGGCACGTTGGGCCGACGACCTCACCCTCTCGGCGCGAACGCTGGCAGGGGTCCGCGCGCCCGTGCTGCTCGTCCACGGCGCCGAGGACCGCGTCACCCCGCTCGGGACGGCAGCCGTGCCGCCCCTGCTCGAACACCTGGCCGATGTCCGTCTGTACGTGCTCGGCCGATGCGGGCACGTGCCGGCGCTCGAACACCCGCACGACTTCAGGCGACTCCTGTCGTGCTTCCTCGGCCGGGAACGAGGTCCCTGACTCATATCCGTGGGCCCTGGATTCAAATCCCGCCCGCCACCCCGACAGTATCGCCGCAGGTAGAAGGCGCTTCCGAAGACCGGAGGCGGCCTCTTCCATCTCTTGAGGTGACCAACTGCGTGACCACGCTCCTCACCGGCCAGATGGTAAAGCTCTCAGGAACTGCTTTCGATGTGCCCTGGCCGGTTTCGCCCGCGTCCTCATGCAGAACGCCACCTTCATGGTGGTCGAATCGCTGCGGTTCGGGATGGTCGCGGCGGCCCGGCATCACCCCGGCTCGGCGGCCGGACTGTGGGCGTTCGGACGGCACCAACCGGATCGCGGTCACGGGCCTGCTCGGCTGGGCCTCCTGGATCGTCGTCTACGGCATCGCCCTGCTGCGGATCTGAGGAAGCAGCATAGAGAGGTCAGCCCTTGGAGCCGGTGAAGGCGATGCCGGCGATGAGGTGCCGTTGCAAGACGGTGAAGAGGGCGATCACGGGCAGTGAGGCCACGACCGACCCGGCGAACAGGATCGGGAAGTTGGTCTGGAACTGCCCGCGGAGCGAGGCGAGCCCGGCCGACAGCGTCATCATTTCGGGATCGGTGTTGACCACCAGCGGCCACAGCAGGCTGCTCCACGACCACATGACGGTCAGCAGCCCCAGCGCCAGCAGGCCGGGCCTGACCAGCGGCAGCATGATGTGCCAGTAGACCTGCAGCGGGTTGGCACCGTCCAGGCGCGCGGCCTCGTCGAGCTCCTTGGGCAGGGTGAGGAAGAACTGCCGGAGCAGGAACGTGCCGAAAGCCCCGAAGACACCCGGCGCGATCAGCGCCTGCAGCGTGTTGAGCCAGCCGAGCCCCTGCATGATCTCGTAACGCGGAATGATGAACAGCTCGCCCGGAACCATGAGCACGGCCAGGAACAGCAGGAAGATGGCGCCCCGGCCGGGGAAACGCAGCCGGGCGAAGGCGTAGGCGGCCAGCGAGCACAGCAGCAGTTGCCCGGCGGTGACGGCGGCGGTGACCACGATGGTGTTGAGGAACTGCCTGGCCAGCGGCACGGACTGGAAGACGTCGGCGAAGTTCGACCACTGCCAGGAGGGTGTGAACTTCGGTGGCACCCGCAGCGAGTCGGGCAGGGTCTGCAGCGAGACCACCACCTGCCAGGCGAAGGGCGCGAGCATCACCAGCGCGCCCGCGGCCAGCAGCACGTGGGCCGGCCAGGTTCTGGGCCTATTCATAGTGCACCCACTTCTTCTGCAGCCTGAACTGGATCGCGGTCAGCACGAGGATCAGCCCGAGCAGCAGGACCGCGATCGCCGCCGCGAGCCCGCGCTGGTTCTGCACGAAGCCCTTCTCGTAGAAGAGGTAGACGATCGTACGGCTGCCGCTCAGCGCCGGGCTCTTCAGATCGATCATGAGGAAGACCAGGTCGAAGACCTGCAACGCGTTGATCATCGTGATCACGATGACGAAGAACGTGGTCGGCGTGAGCAGCGGCAGCGTGACGCGGAAGAACTGCCGCACCCGGCCCGCGCCGTCGATCGAGGCCGCCTCGTAGTAGGGGCGCGGAATGCCCTGAAGCCCCGCCAGGAACAGCACGGCGTTGTAGCCGATCGTGCTCCAGATGCCGACGATCGCGATCGCGTAGATGGCGAAATCGGGATCGCCCACCCAGTACGGCCCGTCGATCCCGATCTTGCCCAGCAGGTGGTTGATCGCGCCGAAGTCGCCGTTGAACAGATAGCGCCACGTCAGGCCCACCGCGGCGGGCATGGTGACGACCGGCAGGAAGTACAGGGTCCGGTAGACGCTCAGGCCGCGCAGCCCCGGCACGTTCAGCAGGGCCGCGACGACGATCGACAGCGGCACGCCCACCAGCACCAGCACCGCGTAGAGCAGGGTGTTGCCCAGCGCGCCGAGCACCTCCTCGTCGCCGAGCAGTTCGGTGAAGTTGGCCGTCCCCACCCAGGTGTAGCCGCCGAAGATGCCCGACTCGGTGAAGCTGAGGTAGAGAGTCTGGGCGATGGGCCACAGGTAGAAGACGGCCAGCCCCAGCGCCATCGGGGCGATGAGCAGGTAACCCCACGCCCACTCGCGCTTGGAGTGCATCCGTTACTCCTTGGCCAGGATCTCGTTCATCTGCGCGGCGATCTCCCTGGCGACCTCGGCCACCGGCCGCCTGCCCGCCCAGGCGTCGGCGAGCAGTTTCTGCTGTACGTCCTGCCACTGCGCGGTGTTCAGCGTCGCCGGGTACGGCACGCCGTGCGGCATCGAGGCGTCGTAGGTCTCCTTCAGTTGCCAGGAGGGAAATGCCTTGAACCAGCCGTCCTGCGTGCCGGGGCGGACCGAGAGCGCGCCGCCACCGCTGTCGCTGAGGATCTTCTGCGCCTGCTCGGAGGAGACGAACGCGGCGAAGGCGGCCGACTCGCGCGGGTGCTCGCTCTTGGCCGAGACCGCATTGGCCAGGCCGAGCAGGATGACGGCCTCCCGCGCGGGGCCCTTGGGCAGCGGGGCCACGTCGATCCGCTCGCGGATCTCCGGGTTGGCCCAGTAGGTGGAGGCGAACCAGACGCCGCCGTAGTACATGCCGTACTTGCCGGACTGGAACAACTGGATGGGGTCGGTGTCGGTGTAGACCTCCGCGACGGGCGCGACCTGGTCCTTGATCAGGCCGGTCCAGAACTCCAGGCCCTGGATGGAGGCAGGGTCGTCGAAGCCGCTCTTCTTGCCGTCGGGCGAGAGCACATGGCCGCCGGCCTGGATCATCGTGTTGTAGAAGCCGCCCTGATCCCACATCGGGGCCAGGATGCCGAACTGCTTCTTGGCCGGGTCGGTCAGTTCCTTGGCGGCGGCCTTGACGTCGTCCCAGGTCCAGTCGGCGGTGGGGTACTTGACGCCGGCCGCGTCGAAGATCTTCTTGTCGTACCAGAGCGCCGGGATGCTCACGTTGTGCGGCAGCCCGTACAGCTTGCCGTCATGGCGGTATCCCTCGACGACCGCCTCCGGCAGGCCCTGCGCCTGCGAGTCGTCGATCGGTGCGATGACGCCGCCCTTGGCGTACATGCGGACGTTGAGGCTGTTCATCCAGAAGACGTCGGGGGCGGCGCCGCCTGACGCGGCGGTCTGGAGCTTGGTCCAGTACTGCTCCCACGGGGTGATCTCCAGCTTGACCGTGACCTTGGGGTTGGCCTGCTGGAAGGCTGCGATGATCTTCTCGCTGGCGGCCTGGTCGTTCTTGTCCCAGATGGCGTAGCTGATGGTGACCTTGCCGTCGGCGGCGGGCTCGCCGGACGAGCCGCAGCCCGCCGCGAGGACGGCGAGGCCGAGCAGCCCGGCCAGGGGAAGGCGAAAACGCACGGGTTTCTCCAGGTGGGGGTGATTAGAACCGCAGGTTCGCGGTCCAGGTGGCGAGCTGGCCGTCGATCTCAGCCCTGGTCCGGGGGTGGCCGGGGGCGTCGGGGCGTTGCTGCCAGGGGTGCGGGCCGGCGGCCGGGCGATACTCCACGCCCAGCGCGTCGAGCCGCTTCTCGTGTACGGCGAGCCGGGCGAGGAAGTCCTCGAAGTCGCCCTCGCCGCTCCACACCGCCTCGGCGAAGGCGGCCAGGCGTGGGAAGGCCATGTAGTCGAGCAGCCGGGGCGAGTCGATGTGCTCGGTCCACAGTGCCGCCTGGGCGCCGAGGATCCGGCTCCGCTCCGCTTCGGTGAGCCCGGCGGGGATCGGGTCGAAGGCGTGCACCGCGCTCAGGGAGGTCACGCTGCCGATGGGCACCGGCTCCTGCTCGCTCACGGCCTGGCGGAAGTCCAGATAGGTCTCGGCGAACGGCGAGACGATCACGTCGTGACCGGACCGGGCGGCCAGCGCCGTGCACGTGGTCCCGCGCCAGGAGGCCACGGTGATCCCCGGCGGCAGGCCGCCTTCCAAGAGCTCGTCCCAGCCGAGCGGCCTGCGCCCGCGGGCGAGCAGGAAGTCGGTGAAGTGCCGCATGAACCAGGTCTGCAGTTCGTCGGCGTCACGCAGGCCGAGCTCACGGATGCGTTCCTTGGCGGGGACGCTCTCGTTCCACTGCGTCTTGGGGACCTCGTCGCCGCCGACGCAGACGTACCGGCCGGGAAAGAGCTCCAGCACCTCCTCCAGGACGTCGGTGAAGAAGGCGATCGTCGCGTCGGCGACGTTGAGCACGTTCTCGCTGATGCCCCATTCGGTACGCACGTCCAGCGGGGTGCCGAGGTTGCCGAGCTCCGGATAGGCGGCGATGGCGGCCTGCGTGTGGCCGGGCAGGTCGATCTCCGGGACGATGGTGACGAACCGGTCGGCGGCGTAGGAGACGATCTCCCTGATGTCGTCCTGGCTGTAATGGCCGCCGTGCGGGCGGCCGTCGAAGCGGCGGTGCCGCCTGGCGCCCAGCGGCGACTCGCGACGCCACGAGCCGACCTCGGTCAGCTTCGGGTACTTCCTGATCTCCAGCCGCCAGCCCTGGTCGTCGGTCAGGTGCAGGTGCAGGACGTTGAGCTTGTGGGCGGCGAGCAGGTCGATGTAACGCAGCAGGTCGTGCTTGGGCAGGAAGTGGCGGGCCACGTCGATGAGACAGCCGCGCCAGGCGTACCGGGGCGCGTCGGAGATCGTGACCGCGGGGACGCTCCACGTCCTGTTCCCGGTACGACCTGCGCGGAACGCGGCCGGGTCGAGGAGTTGCCGCAGCGTCTGGGCCCCGTAGAAGGCGCCGGCCGGGGTCGCGGCCTCGATCAGCACCGACTCCCCGGTGGTCGTGAGCCGGTACTCCTCCGGCCCGAGCCCTTCGGCCACCCGGAGTTCGACCCCGCCGGGGCCCTCGGGCAACGGCAGGCCGGTCGCCGGAACGATACTCTCACGCAGCCACGCCGCGGCCCTGGCCAGTGCGGGCTCGGCGGTCAGCGGAGTCGCGTCGGTGAAGGTGAAGCACCCTTGCGCCGGGTCGAGGCGGGCGGGCGCCGGGATCGTCGTCACAGGGCCTGCACCGTCCGGGTCTCGCGGGCGCGCTCGGCGGCCCACACCACCAGGTGCCCGGCCAGCGCGTCGGCCGCGCCGGCTCCGAGCGGCGCCTGGTCCCCCGCGGCCACGGCGTCGATGAAGGCGGCGATGAGGCCCGTGTCGCCGCCGCCGTGGCCGTCGGCCAGCGACGCGCCGGCGCGGGTCCCAGTGTCGATCCGCTCCTCGGCGGCGCTCACGAAGTCGACGACCCTGATGACCCGGCCGTCGCCCTCGGCGAAGCCATGGGTGCCGAAGACCCGGGTCTTGCGGTGCTCCAGCGGGGTGAAGGCGGTCATCGTGAACGACGCGGTCGCGCCGCCCGCGAACTCCAGCATCACCACCTGCTGATCCACCACGTCGTTGTCGCAGTCGTACACGCAGCGGCCGTACGGGCCGCTTTCCAGGGCGCAAATGACACCGTCCGTCGTGGCGTCGGAGGTCACCGCGCCAAGCGGCCAGAACTCACGGTCCGGATCGCCGAGACAGTCCAGGTAGAGGCGCCGGGCGGAGTACGGGCAGGCGGGCTCGACCGCGCAGCTCGTGCAACGGCTGCCCGCACCCGGCGGCCGGTTCTCCGGCCGGAAGTGGGTCAGCGAGCCGAAGGAGGCCACGCCGACCGGCCGGTCTCCGACGAGATGGAGCAGCCAGTCGATGTCATGGCAGGACTTGGTCAGCAACATCGGCCCGGACTCGCTCGCGTTGCGCCAGTGGCCGCGGACGAAGGAGTGGGCCATGTGCCACCAGCCCACCGGCTCCAGGTGCTGGACGCTGGAGATCGCCCCCAGCCGGCCACTGTCAACGAGCTGCTTGAACGCCCTGGTGTAGGCGGTGTAGCGCAGGACGTGCCCCACGGCGAAGATCACCCCGGCGCGCTCGACGGCCTCGGCGATCCTGCGCGCCTCAGGCTCGACGGGCGCCATGGGCTTCTCCAGCAGGATGGCGTAGCCGAGCCCGGCGAAGGCCACGGCCGGCTCGACGTGCAGGCGGTCCTGGGTGGCGATGACCACGGCGTCGGCCAGCCTCGGCACGGCGGCCAGTTCGGCCCATCCCGCGAAGCGCGCCTGTACCGGTACGCCGTGCTCGGCGGCCAGCCTGTCCCGCCGGGCCCGGTCGGGCTCCGCCACGGCGACGATCCGCCCCCGGCCATCGGCGGCGGCTGCTCTGGCGTAGATCTGGCCGCGGGCTCCCGCCCCGACGACCGCGATGGTCACTGTCAATACCCGACTCTCCCATTTATTGTGGAGTCCATAGATAGTCACGAACTAGGTCTTGCCGTCAATACCTCTTTTGCCGCATGATCCAGCTAGCAGTAGCCGCCCGAGGCGGACATATTCCAGAGAGCGTCAATATGGGAGGAAGAGCCTGTGCAGGTCAGCGGTGGAGACCTTCAGCGGCTGCGCCAGCTGAACTCGCTCAGCAGCCTGCGCGCCCTGCGTGAGGCAACCGATCCGCTGACGCTGACCGAACTGGCCGCCCGGACCGGGCTGTCGCGCAACTCCGTCATCGACGTGGTCACCGATCTGCAGGAACGCGGCTGGATCGCCGAGGTCGAGCCGACGATGGGCGGCATGGGCCGGCCCGCCAAGCGCTACCGCTTCCGCGCCGACGCCGGGCACGTGCTCGGCATCGACATAGGGGTCCACAAAGTCCTCGCGGTGATCACCGACTTGGCCGGGCGTACCCTTTCCAGCGGCAGGGTCGCCGTGGACCGGCACACGGCCCGGCCCGAGCGGCTGGAGGCCGTTTGGCGGGCTGTCGAGGCCGCGCTCGTCGCCTCCGGCTTGAGCGCGCCCGACCTGTGGGGCGTCGCCATCGGCAGCATCGGCGTCGTCAACCGGGAGGGCCTGGTCACCCGGGTCAACGACCTGCCCGACTGGCCCGGGGTCGATCTCATCGGCCATCTCGGGCAGCGGCTGTCCTGCCCGATCACCGTCGAGAACGACAGTAAGCTCGCCGCCCTCGCCGAACAGCGGCTGGGCGTCGCGGCTGGCGTCCGAGACCTCGTCTACCTGCACGCCGGCCGCCGGCCCGGTGCGGCACTCATCCTCAACGGCCGCCTGCACCACGGCTTCAGCGGAGCCACCGGCGAGGTCGGCCTCATGGAGATGACCGGCTGGCGCACCATGGCCGCCCGTCTGGAGGACTCCCCCGCCGCCCGAGGCACCCCGCCCCAGGAAGCCGCCGGGCTCGTCTTCGCGGCCGCCCGCGCCGGCGACCCCGGCGCCCTGGCCGCCATCGACACCTACGCCCACCATCTCGCTCTCGGCACCGCCGCCATGGTCCTGACCCTGGACCCCGAACTGGTCGTCCTGGGCGGCGGGTTCTCCCGCTCCGCCGACGTCCTGCTGCCCGCCCTGCACCGCGCCCTCGAACCCCACTGCCTGCGCGTCCCCGACATCCGGCCCTCCGCGCTCGGCGAGGAATGCGTCGCCCTCGGCGCGGCCTGCCTGGCCCTGGACCACGTGGACGAGCAGTTCTTCTCACCCGACGGCTCGATCTCCCGGCCCGCCGCGCCCCGGCGACACGCCTGACGCTGTTCCGGGACGCACGCACACCCCTCCTCCGAAGGACACGCCCATGCGCCGATCAGTTCCTCCTTTGGCCGCCGCCACCCTGGCCGTGGCCGGGTTGCTCGCCCCGGTTCCCGCCGCCGCCGATCCCGCCCCCAATCCCATCGCCTATCCCGTCCCCAGACCTGCCGCGTACCGGCTGGACTGCGACGGCGACCGCCCGGGCAGCACCTGCACGGTGGTCGCGACCGCCAAGCCGCGCGCGCGCCACGTGCAGGAGTTCGCCATCACCGTGCGAAGCGGGGAGCAGGTATGGGCGCGGGACACCATCCGCAGCCGTGACGGGCACGCTCGCAGCCGTCCCTTCGCGCTGCCCGAGCAGAAGGTCACGGTCAAGGCCCAGGTGACCTCGCTGGCGGACGGATTCGCGGGCACACCGCTGCGGCTGATGTCGTGGAACCTCTACGTCGGCGGCACGATCAATGGCCAGGAGAAAACGGGTGAGAACCTCAGGCAGATGATCGAGTACCTCAACGAGGTCGATCCCGACGTCCTGTTCGTGGTCGAGGGATACGGGTCGGGCCATAAGATCCTCGACGGGCTGAACGCCGGGCGACCGGCGGGCAAGCGGTTCTCCGGCGTGCGGCTCACCCATCCGGAGGACTACAGCGTCAACGGCGACAACCTGTGGCTGTACACGAAGCTCAAGGTCGAGAAGGTCTATCCGCGCTACGCCGACGCGGACATCACCTCCTTCAACCTCGGCGGAGCCCGGCTCGGCCTGCCGAACGGCAAGCACGTCCACGCCTTCAGCATGTGGACCTGGCACGAGATCTCCGCCAACTGGGACGTCCACGAGGCGGCCGTGCAGAACCTCTACGGACAGCCCCGGACGAAGACCGACGAGCAACTCCTCGACGACGACCGCTTCCGTCGCGTCGCCATGGGCCGGGCCATCCTGGAGAAGGCGCTGCCGTCTTTCATCGGCGACGACGACGCCCCCGTCCTCATGGGCGGAGACCTCAACGCCTGGCCGTACCTGGATTGGACCGAGCAGTTCAAGAACGCGCGCGGGCACGCGGGCCTGGTGCTGCCGTGGCCCTTGACCAAGATGTTCGCCGATGCCGGCTTCGTCGACACCTTCCGGCACGCCAACGCCGACGCCGGGCGCTACCCTGGCCGTACCTGGAGCCCGATGAGCGGCTACCGCTCCGCGCCGGCCCGCATCGACTACGTGTTCACGCGGGGCAGGGACGTCGGCGTCCTCGGCTCGCGCACGGACGACCGCCGCCTGCCCAGCCACCAGGGCAGCGCCCTCGACCAGACATACCCGTTCTACTCCGACCACAGCGCGGTCATCACCGACGTGGTGATCCGCGGCAGGGGAACGGGCCCCGACCGGCCGATCGTCACCGACGAGCCCGAGAACGCCCCCGGCGTCTGGCCCGCCACCCCGGCCGGCACCCCGGTCCCGCCTGCCGAGCTCAGCGCGACGGCGACCACCTTCAAGCCCGGCGCCGGCGACCCCGCACGGGCGGTCGACGGCGACCTCACGACCGACTACCACTCCGACTATCCCGAGATCGTGCCCCAGCCACACTTCATCACGGTCGACCTCGGGCGGGTCAGGAACCTGTCCGCGGTCCGGTTCCAGCCCAAGCTGCGCTACGACATGAACGGCACCGTCATGAAGGGCGTGGTGCAGGTGAGTGACGACGGCACGACGTTCAGGGACGTCGAACGGGTCGAGTGGCCCCGCATGACGGCGCCGAACGACGTGGACCTGAAGGGTACTGCGGCCAGGTTCGTGCGGCTGCGGGTGGACTACGGCATGGGCGGGGCCTCCGCCCTGGCGGAGATCATCCCGTACGAGATCTCCTGACGACAGAGGCGTGCGCGCGCGCCGGGGATCAGTTGGCCGGTCGCCGGGTCGACGCGGTCGGGAACCAGGATGCGGGCGATGCGTGGCAGCACCACGTGGCCGCATGACGTCTCGGTGTCACGCGAATGCGTCCGCAACGCCCATGACGGGTCTCCGATCTTGATCGGGAAACGGCCGGCCGACTCGCGCTCGAAGGTCACCGTATGTGACGGTTGATGGGGACGTCGGACCCGGACATGCGAAACCCGTGGCTCTTGTGGATCATGACTGTTCT